>CAMHLV010000004.1 GCA_946186115.1 uncultured Prevotella sp.
TGGGACCCCAACGAGAGTTTCCAGACCACCGAGAACGTCAGCGAGGGCACCAAGGCCGAGTCACTGATGATTGCAGGTCTCTTCGTTGTCACTGGCAAGGACTATGTGGCACTTTGCCGTAAGCTCGCAGCCTCTCCTGAAAGCCGAGGCTCAGCCTCGGCCTACCAAACCGAGGCCGACCGCATGCAGCAGGCTGTGGATGCCATGATCGAGGCCGTGAAGAAGCACGGCTGGGACGGTGAGTGGTATCTGCGCGCCTACGACTTCTATGGCAACAAGATTGGCAGTAACGAGTGTGAAGAGGCTAAGATCTTCATCGAGAGCCAGGGCTGGTGCACGATGGCCGAAATCGGTGCCGAGGACGGCATGGTAGCCAAGTCGCTCGACTCCTGCAAGAAATATCTGGAGTGCGAGCACGGCATGGTGCTCAACAACCCCGCCTTCACGAAGTACATCTACGAGTATGGTGAGATTTCCAGCTACCCTGAGGGCTACAAGGAGAATGCCGGTATCTTCTGCCACAACAATCCCTGGGTCATCATCGGCGAGTGCCTGGCAGGGCGCGGCAACGATGCTTGGAGCCACTATGCCAAGATTCTGCCTTCGTATGTCGAAGAGAAATACCAGACGCTGCACAAGGTGGAGCCTTACGTCAACTGCCAGATGGTAGCTGGCAAAGATGCCTTCAAGCCCGGTGAGGGTAAGAACTCATGGCTCACGGGTACTGCGGCTTGGATGTGGTACACCGTATCTGAGTTCATCCTCGGTATCAAGCCCGACTACGACGGCATCCGCATCGACCCCTGTCTGCCCGAGACAGCCAGCGACTATATCGTCAACCGCAAATTCCGCGAAGCTGATTATGAGATCACCGTGCATCCAAACGGTTCGCAGAAGGGTGTCAAGCAGGTCGTGCTCGATGGTTCGCCAATCAAAGGCACCGTGATTCCCTACACTCCTGGACGTCACACCGTGGAGGTAACCATGTAGTTTAATTATCAATTAGGAATTAGAAATGACTAATTCTAAAAAAATAGAAACATGTCAACATTAACGATTTGTATTGTCATCCTCTTCTGTATCGGTTATTTCTGTATAGCCATTGAGAGCGTGACTAAAATCAACAAGGCAGCAATCGCCTTGTTGATGTTTGTAGGCTGCTGGACACTTTTTATGTTTGATCCAGGCAGTTACATTGCTGCAGCTGTAGGCGAAATGAAGGCTGCTGCCGTGAGTGAAGTCATTGAGCACCACTTAGGTTCTACCAGTACCACACTGTTCTTCCTGATGGGTGCCATGACCATTGTGGAACTGGTTGATCAGAATGGGGGCTTCAATTTTGTGCGCGATACGCTGCAGACAAAGTCGAAGCGTTCCCTGCTTTGGCGTATCGCCTTCATGACCTTCATCCTGTCGGCCATCCTCGACAATCTGACGACATCCATCGTGATGATTATGATTCTGCGCAAGCTGGTAAACGACAAGAAAGACCGCTTGATCTATGCTGCTTTAGTAGTTATTGCCGCTAACTCCGGCGGTGCGTTCTCACCCATTGGCGACGTCACCACCATCATGCTTTGGAACAAGGGTGTCATCACTGCTGCTGGTGTCATAACCGAAATCTTCATCCCGTCGCTTGTCTCTATGGTAATTCCTGCCTATACCCTCTCGTTGTCGCTGAAGGGTGAACTGACATTTACCTCACAGCAGGCACAAACGGTAGGTGCCAGCGACCTGACAACCAGTCAGCGCAAGACAATCTTCTTCCTTGGAGTAGGAGGTCTTATCTTCGTTCCTATCTTCAAAACTCTTACCCACCTGCCGCCGTTTGTTGGCATTCTGTTGGTACTGGGCATTCTGTGGACAGTTACTGAAATATTCTATGCCAACCTGAAGGCACCAGAGGAAAAGGGAGCTATGCAGAAGCGCGTCACCACTATGCTGACCCGCATTGATATGTCAACCATTCTGTTCTTCCTCGGCATCCTGATGGCAGTAGCATGTCTGGAAACTATCGGTGTGCTGACCATGCTGGGCAAGGGACTCGATGTCACCTTCGAGGGTAACCACTATCTCGTAACAGGTATCATTGGTGTGCTTTCATCAATAGTCGATAACGTTCCTCTTGTAGCAGGCTGCATGGGAATGTATCCGGTACAGGCTGCAGGTGACATGGCTGTCGATGGCATATTCTGGCAGTTGCTGGCATACTGCGCCGGTGTTGGCGGTTCGATGCTTATCATCGGCTCTGCAGCTGGCGTTGTTGTGATGGGTCTTGAAAAGATCACCTTCGGATGGTATATGAAGAAGATTACCTGGATTGCCTTTGTTGGCTATATTGCCGGTATCGTCTGCTATTGGCTCGAGAAGATGATATTCTAAGACAAGAATAATAGTAAATAATAAGCTGCCGCCATTCCCTTTAATCGGGGTGTGGCGGCAGTTGTTTTTTTACTTTAACCTTTTTACTTATACCTTTTCGGCAGGAACCCAGAACCAGAAGGTTGAGCCTTTGCCTACCTCACTGTTGACGCCAATCTGGCCTTCGCACTTCTCAATAATGATCTTGCAGATAGAGAGGCCAAGGCCTGTGCCCTGAATGAAGTCGTTTAATTTTACGAAGCGTTCGAAGATGCGGTCGCACTGGTCTTCGGGTATTCCAGAGCCAGTATCTTCGCAATATACGTAGATGCCTTGGCGTTTTTGGCGCTCCTCCAGCTTGTAGCCTACAAGTATGTGGCCCTCATGGGTATATTTGACTGCATTAGTGACAAAATTGGTGATTACCTGCTGAATGCGCCCGAAATCGGCGATAAGGTGTAGTGACTCGTAAGGATTATCCTTAATGAATTCTACAGTAGGCTCTTGCACACGTTGAGCCAACGATACACAGGCATTGTCAAACTCAGCCGCGAAATCTACTTCTTTGGCAATAATCTGCATGGCATTGGATTCAACATTAGAGAGTACCAGAATGTCGTTGATGAGACGAAGCAGCATATCGCAGTTGTTGTGGATGACGCGTATCATTTCGCGTTTCTCCTCTGGTCCGTCAATCATCTGCAACAGGTCGGAGAATCCTACAATGGCGTTGAGCGGCGTGCGGATCTCGTGTGTCATATTGGCTAGGAATACCGACTTCAGACGTCCAGAGTCATTGGCTCGCTCTGTCTCACGTTTCAGCAGTTCTTGTTTTAGCATCAGGTTCGACATGTTACGCCATATACCGAAACATCCTTTCAACTTACCATTTTCATCATATTCGGGGATGCTGTTGATTTGAACCCAGATGTTCTTATCGCCATGCGAGAATACGGGATGCACCTGTCCTATCCATGATATAGGCTCTGCGAAATATTCATGCGGATTGTCCAAACGCTTTACATACTCGTCGTCCTGATCGACAAACAGCTTCCTTATCTCCTCAAGAGAACAAGAATAGGCAATAGTGCTCAGACCGTTGTAATACTCTATGCAGTTGCGGGCGAAGGTGATGCGCCATGACTGTATTTCGCAACCATCCATCATGTAGCGCAACTCCTCTTCGTAATTCTGTATCTTCTCATTGGCCTTTATAATCTCTATATCATTGAGCTTGGCTTGAAGATACATCTCACGTTCTTCAGAGATGTTGCGTACGGCAATGGCAAGGAAGACTACCTGACCTTCGTTGTTGCGGATGGGATGCATGTGAATCTCCAGATAATCGTGAATGTTTCGTTCAGGCACGATGCTCTGTGAGCATATCCATAACTCTTCAATATTGTTTCTGTCGCAGCATTCACTGAATGGAGGTATGTCGAACATGTTGTTCTTTGAGAAGAACTCGTCGCCCTCAGGACTATCGAAGTGACATATCTCGCGCATTATCTTGTTGGCGTCAAGCAGCCATCCGTCAGGAGTATAGAACGAAAGTCCCACGATAGAGTTCTCGAAAATCTGTTTGTATTTCGATGTCAGTTCTTTCTCTTCTTGCTCCTGAGCAAGAATGTCGGCTTCATCCCATAGTGTGCTGATGATACTGACGAGAGTATTATTGCTCATGTTGTATTCAGCTATGCTGACATTGTGCATATATCCCCAACGAGGTTCACCTGGACCGAAATTCATGTTCCATCGGTAGTAAAATTCTGCCTGTTGCTGTGTTCCGTCGATGATACGGTGGAACTGCTCTAATGTGTTGTCGAAGTCGTCTGGATGGATATGCGACTTCCATATTTCTACTGTCTGGCCGTTGTCAGGCAGGAAACTTCCATATAGGTTGTAAATGAAGTTATCGCGCGGCACATAGCGTACCACATTGTTAGATGTGATGGTCAGTGCCTGCTGTATCATACCTTTTATTTGGTTGGTTCTATCCTTATGTATGCGAAATCTTCTTGCAATTAAGGTGTTCCATACAACCAAGGCAATAAAGCATGTCAACACGCCAAGAATTACCAGTGAGCTAAATGTTGATGGCATGTGTATGACTGAAAGAATCGATGTATGATGTATTAACAGAATCATAAGGCTTGACAGTTATTGTTGAACAATGATATCACGTCGCTTCTCCATGGATTTGCTCTCGCAGGGGATAGTCACCCAGGCCGTAGTACCCTTGCCTTTCTCTGACTGCATTTCGATGCTTCCCCCCATAAGGTTTACAAGCGCCTGGACTATAGGCAGGTCGAGGCCGGTGCCATACTTCTCCATCTTATAGTTGCGCTCGAAGCGGTTGAAGATATGTGGCAGAACATCTTCATCAATGCCGCTGCCAGTATCTTCAATACTGATGGTGAGTTCTCCGTGACGGTATTCATATTTGGTACGTATCGAACCGCTCTTGGTGAAGTGGGCTGCGTTGTTACAGAGCTTCTCAATGACTTTGCCTAAGTTCTCTTGGTCGATATTCACTATCAGATGCTCGTAGGGATTCTCCACTATGGTCTTGACTTCGGGGTTCACTCCGCTCCATCCTAACTGGCAGTGGCCGTCGAATATCAGTGAGAAGTCAACGTCGCTCTTGTTGCTCTCAATCATATTTGCATCAAGCCGCGACAGATAAAGAATGTCGTTGACCAGTTGCAGAAGTGAGTTTGAGTTGCGCTTTATTTCTTCTACGAAAATCGGTTCGTCGGCAACGTCGTGCTCGGCCTCGAAGAGTTCTGCAAAGCCTACTACTGTGTTCAGCGGCGTGCGGATTTCGTAACTCATGTTCGTAAGGAACGACTGTTTCAGTAATTCAGTCTCCTGTGCCTTCTTTGTCTCTACGGCCAGTTGCTGTTCTGTTTCCACCAGGTCGGTCATATTTCGGCACATGCCGAAGTATCTCTCAACATATCCCTCGCTATTCTTGATGGGAATCATATTGAACATCAGCCAAATCTGGCGCTTTTGCTTGTCGCGAATCACGGTTTCTATTGATAGTTCAATAGGTGATGCCGATCTGCGGTCCATCCTGTTCAGAGCACAGGATATCTGT
The DNA here is from genome assembly GCA_946186115.1 of uncultured Prevotella sp. Classification (GTDB taxonomy): domain Bacteria; phylum Bacteroidota; class Bacteroidia; order Bacteroidales; family Bacteroidaceae; genus Prevotella. The sequence continues at coordinate 5,465 of CAMHLV010000004.1, forward strand.
TTTCGGAAAGGTTCTGTGCCTATTCGTATGCATCTCAACTGGGTCAGGCGCAGTTGTGTCTCATTGATGTTTGTCGACATCTCCAGCGTGCAGGTATCAGGATAATAGTTAACAAGACGCACATCACTCACACGCAGTGCATAGTTGATATTGTTGATGTAATCGTGTATGTTCTTATTAGCTATCTGAAGGTGCTTGACACTGTTTTGCAGATGGTGGAACGACTCAACCATTTCAGTAATCTCGCGACCTGCCATGTAAACTCCGGTGAGTTCGCCGTCCTCATTGCGGATAGGATTGATGGTTGACTCGTAATACATCTTGCCTGACAGTTCAAAATCATCTAGCCTGTAACGATCGTCTTGATAATCTTTGAAATCCACGATGGATGACGTACGGGTGTTCTCCAGACGGTCAAGGTCGATGTTCTCAAACATTGGGTTGTTTTCGAGCAGGAAATCGCCATTCATGACAAACTCTCGGTTGGGAACATTGAAAGCAGCGCAGGCCTTTTCGTTGATATCACGAAGTACACCGTTGTTGTCGTAGTATATCATGTCAACCAGTGCTGAGTTGAAGACAGTATGGTAGCGCATAAGCAGCTTGTTGGCACTTTGCATGCGCTCCTGCTTATCGGTTATGTCGTGCTGAATGCCGAGCATGCTCAGAATATGACCTTTCTCGTCGCGCTGGTTGATGCTGACCTTTATTTCATACAGGCGCTGTTGCTCGCCTTCTTTCTCTTTGCTCTTCATACGGACCTCCGTCATCTCGCGTTTTCCGTCGCACATATCGAAAATATCCCGCTGAAGTATGTCGAAGTCGTTTCGGTCGAAGAAATTTGAGAACTCCACCGGGTTATACTCCTCGCTGTATTTGCCTTCTTCAGATAGCGTGATATAATGTCGCGTAGGCGGTATGTATAACCACAACTTCAGGTTGCCGGTTTGCAGCACCAAAGCCAGACGTTTGTTCTGCGTCAGGCTGTTTGAATGCTGATCCTTTTCACGGAATAAGAATATACGATTGTAGAAGAGCAGCACGAAAGCAGATATCAGAAGTGCCGCTGTGAGATATGCCAGCAAGTGGTCGAAATCAAAGAGTTGTTGCATCATAGTGTTAAGGTCTTGTTATTAGTAGCCTTATTATTGCCTACAAAGTTATAGAAAAATTACGCATTCTCCAAATTTTTCTCCCTTTTTTTTGCCTAATTGGAATATATGTTGTATCTTTGTCGGTAGAAAATCTAAACTAAGTGTAATATGATAGACGTAAAACAGACATTGTCTTCGGCCGAGGAGCGTATGGAGATGGCAGCGATGTTTCTTGAAGAAGAGCTGAACCGCATCCGTGCCGGACGTGCTAATGTGGCCATCCTGAGTGGCGTGAGAGTGGAATCTTATGGTCAGAAAGTACCATTGAACCAAGTAGCCAACATTTCTACCCCCGATGCTCGCACCATCGCCATCAAGCCGTGGGATCGCAAGCAGATTCGTGATATTGAGAAGGCTATTATGGACTCTGATGTAGGTATCACCCCTGAGAATAATGGCGAGATTATCCGTCTGGGTATTCCCCAGCCAACAGAGGAGCGTCGCCGCGACTTGGTGAAGCAGTGCAATAAGATTGCCGAGAAGGCTAAGGTTGAAGTGCGCAATGTGCGAGCCGACATCAAGGATAAACTGAAGAAGGCCATCAAGGACGGACTCAGCGAAGACAACGAGAAGGATGCTGAGCTTGAACTTCAGAAGGTGCACGACAAGTTTATCAAGAAACTCGACGAGCTTATTGAAGCAAAGAACAAGGAAATTATGACTGTCTGACAAGTTAGGAATTAGGAATTAGAAATTAGAAATTATGATATGATTAAAGGCGGCTTTTGTCGTTGTTTCTTAGACGGAATAACAATTGGCTTGCACAGTAATCATAATTCCTAATTCCTAATTCCTAATTTCTAATTTCTAATTACTAATTCCCACTTGAATTGTGAAAGGTCTCGTTATTAAGAATACAGGCAGTTGGTACACCGTCCTCATGGACGATGGACTGACTGCCGATTGCAAGATAAAGGGTAACTTCCGCCTGCGAGGCATACGCAGTACAAACCCTGTTGCCGTGGGTGATAGAGTGGAAGTTAAGGAAGGTTTTATTACCGAGATAGAGGACCGTCGCAATTACATTATCCGTAAGAGTATTAACCTGTCGAAACAGAGTCATATTCTGGCCGCTAATGTTGACCAAGCCTTGTTAGTGGTAACGGTTGTGAAACCAGAGACTTCCACAACGTTCATCGACCGCTTTCTCGCTTCGGCAGAAGCCTACCGGGTACCCGTCGTTCTGATATTCAACAAAACCGACCTGCTCACTGATGAGGAACTTCACTACCAGCAGATGATGATTCAACTCTATGAGACTGTCGGGTACGAATGTCGCCCCGTCTCGGCTCAGACGGGTGAGGGTGTCGAGGAACTGCGTCCGCTGCTGGAAGGCAAAATCACACTTCTTAGTGGTAACTCTGGCGTGGGCAAGTCAACGCTCATCAACGGATTAGTACCCCACGCCAATTTGCGCACAGCAGACATCAGCGATGCCCACCAGACGGGTATGCACACCACTACCTTCTCGGAGATGATACCGCTTAATAGTCATTCCTCATTGCTCACTCCTCATTCCTCATTCCTTATCGACACCCCAGGCATCAAGGGTTTCGGCACCTTCGACATGGAGCGTGAGGAACTGACCAGCTATTTCAAGGAGATTTTCGAATTCTCAAAGCAGTGCCGTTTCTCCGACTGCACGCACACACACGAACCCGGCTGTGCTGTGCTGAAAGCGGTAGAAGAGCACTACATAGCACAGAGCCGCTATCAGTCATATCTGTCTATGTTAGACGATAAAGATGAAAACAAATACCGCGAAGCCTATTGAGCTTCGCTGTATCTTTTTATTACCTTATTATAATTTTTTAGTCAAAGAATCCCGGTTGCTTATAGTCGATGCCTAGTTCGCGATCGACAGTGGCAAGTATTCCCTGAACCTGTCCAAGGGCAAACATTCGTCCCAGCAGAGTGTAGCCAGCATTATGGCCATGGCTCGACTCGTCCATGATGCCGCCAGGCTGGTCGGTAAACGTCATGCCGTGGTCAACGCGCATAGGCAGTTGTGGATTCTCTTTCTCAAAGATGCGGCAGAGCTCGATGATGTCGGCACGTCCGCCCAGGTGAGATGCTTCGGTGAAGTCGCCGTTGGGGAAGATATGGCATGAGCGCAGATGCACGAAGTGGGTGCGTGATGCAAACTTGCGTGCCAGGTCAACCACATTATTGTAGGCTCCTGCCGACAGGCTTCCTGCGCAGAATGTGAGACCATTGTGCTTGTTGGGCACTGCATCGAGGAACCACTGGATATCCTCCTCGGTACGGACGATGCGCGGCAGTCCGAGAATCTCGATGGGTGGGTCGTCGGGGTGTACACACATATTCATGCCGCATTCCTCGCAGACAGGCATGATAGCCTCCAGGAAGTATTTCATGTTCTCACGTAGCTTGGCCTTGTCGATGCCTTTATATAGATCGAGGAACTCGCGGAACTTCTGCACGGGGGCTTCGTCGTTCTCAGAGAAATTGCCGGAAACGAATCCCTGTGTCTTGATAACGATATTCTCTACCAGCTTATGATCTTTTTCCGGTGTCATCGTCTTTGCCAGCTCGTCGCACTCTGCCAGCACGTTGCGTCCTTCGCCCCAGCCTTCGGGGAACCTGAACTTTGCCCACTCCTCGCGGGCACCCTCACGCTTCAGGATGTAAATGTCGAAGTAGGCAAACTCGGCATAGTTGAAGTATAGGTTAGTGGCACCGTTGGGATTGTTGTGGAAAAGGTCGGTGCGAGCCCAGTCGAGTACAGGCATGAAATTATAGCAGATGCAGCGGATGCCCTCTGCCGACAGGTTGCGCAGCGACTGCTTGTAAACCTCAATCTGCTCGTCGCGGTCGGGACCTCCGTATTTGATGGTTTCCACCACGGGCAGCGACTCTACTACACTCCAGCGCATACCGTAACTCTCGATATACTCCCGCAAGTCGCGGATTTTTTCACGTGTCCACACCTCGCCGAGGGGGACGTCGTGCAGAGCAGTAACGATGCCCTCCACGCCGATTTGTCTCAACATGGCAAGAGTAATTTTATCCTTCTTGCCAAACCATCTCCAGGTTCTTTCCATAATATAATAATACGGTTATAGTAATTTCTGAATTATGAGTGCAAAGATACAAAATATTTCCGATACTTCCAAATTATATCTACGTAAAGCTCTGCTTTTCGATTTTTTTTCCGTATCTTTGCAAACTGAACAATCACAAAAACCTAAAGAGAGATGGAACCATACAAAGCTGACGAACTCAGATACGAACGAATGGCTTTTGAGCGTTGCGGGCGCTCAGGTGTGCTGTTGCCCAAGGTAAGCCTTGGTATGTGGCATAACTTCGGGGGAGTGGATGCTTATTCACGCTCGCGCAGTATAATAAGGTATGCCTTCGACCATGGTGTTACCCACCTTGACCTGGCCAACAACTACGGTCCTCCCTACGGATCGGCTGAAGAGACCATGGGGCGCTTGATGGATGATGACCTCAAGTCATATCGCGACGAGCTCTTTATCTCTACCAAGGCAGGTTATGACATGTGGCCTGGTCCCTATGGCAACTGGGGCTCTCGCAAATATTTGATGGCCTCGCTCAACCAGAGTCTGAAGCGTATGCACTTGGACTATGTCGATTTGTTCTATTCTCATCGCTATGATCCTGATACTCCGCTTGAGGAGACTCTTCAGGCATTAGTCGATGTCGTTAGGCAGGGTAAGGCTCTCTATGTAGGTATATCCAACTGGCCGTTAGAGCCCCTACGAACAGGTATAGAGTATCTGCGCCTGCACGATGTTCCTCTGCTCATCTATCAGGGCCGGCTCAATATGTTGAATCGTGAGCCGATAGACAAAGGCATCCTGAAACTTTGTCACCAAGAGGGTGTTGGCTTCATAGCATTCTCTCCGTTGGCACAAGGTCTGCTTACCGACCGTTATCTTAACTGCAGTCCTGTTTCGGGAGGAAAAGTAGATGGCGTACCACAAGACTCCCGAATGGCAAAGGAGAAATTCCTGCGCAGTGAGATGCTTACTCCTGAACTGTTGTCACAACTTAGGGCCTGGAATGCTGAGGCTGAGGCTGCCGGACAGACATTGGCGGAATACGCCCTTCGCTGGATATTGCAGCAACAGGGCGTGACGTCAGTACTCGTGGGTGCCAGCAGTATAGAACAGATGGAAAAAAACTTGAAGTGTATATAAACCTATTATAATAATGAAAAGTCATTTCTTCACTGCCGTGGTACTGCTGTGGGCCTGCAGCCTTACTACAACCGCACAGCATGTAACCGTCGGACAGACCGAAATAAGCGTGACATTCTTTACTCCGCGTACAGTACATATTACAAAGCAACTGAAAACGGCTCAGTCCGCACGTTCCAGTATGGTTGTTACGGCAAAGCCTGCTCAAGGGCTGAAACTACGTACTACAGACAACAGCCGTGCGCTGACCGTTGGTAGCGATGTGCTGACCGTTAGCGTCGATAAGCGTACCGGACTCGTGACTTTTTCAGGACGTGGTGTCAACATCCGTGAGCAGGAGTACTCGTTCGAACCGCGTACCAGTGGCCCCGACCAAGGCTCATATCGAGTGAATACCACATTCAATCTAATGAAGGGCGAGCATATCTATGGCCTTGGAACACTGCAAGACGGGCAGCTGTCGCACCGCGGCAAACGTGTCGATATGGAACAGTCGAACCTGCAGGACTTTCAGAACGTGTTTCAGGGACTCCACGGCTGGAGCATCTATTGGGACAACTATTCGCGTACGGTATTTGATGCCACTCATGGCGACCGGATGATGCTGTCGTCGGAGATAGGCGATGGTGTTGACTATTATTTCATGCTTGGAGGGTCGGCTGATGGCAACATAGCCGAGATGCGCAACCTGTCGGGACAGGTGCCAATGTTCCCGCTGTGGACCTATGGCTATTGGCAGTCAAAGGAGCGCTATAAGTCGTCGCGTGAACTCCTCGACGTACTGCATCACTACCGTAATGACGGCGTTCCCCTAGATGGAATTATTCAGGATTGGCAGTATTGGGGCTCCAATTATACTTGGAACGCCATGGAATTTCTGCATGATGATTTCCTTGACGGACGTCAGATGATAGATGAGGTACATCGCCAGCATGCACATTTCATGATTAGCATCTGGGCCAGTTTCGGTCCTATGACCAAGCAATATCGTGAACTGGACTCGTTGGGATTGTTATATGATTTCCAGACGTGGCCGCAGAGCGGACTATCGTCATGGCCGCCACGTATGGACTATCCCTCAGGAGTTCGTGTCTATGATGCGTTTAGTCCCAAAGCCCGAGAGATATATTGGCGTCACCTTACGCGACTGCTCAATGATGGCACTGATGCGTGGTGGATGGATTCAACCGATCCAGACTGTTTCTATCCAGAGGATAAGGAATACGACCATTCAGCAGGAGATGGTACATGGCGCCGTTATCGCAACGCATTCCCCTTGGCTACTGTCAGTGGTGTCTATGACGGTCAACGTAATACTCCCTCATCGTCAAAACGCGTATTTATCATGACGCGCTCAGCCTTTGCCGGACAGCAGCGTTATGGTTCCGGTCTGTGGAGTGGCGATGTAAGGTCATCATGGGAAGTGCTGCGTCATCAGATACCCCTTGGCCTTAATTACACACTTACCGGCTGTCCCAATTTTAATACAGACATAGGTGGTTTCTTCTGTTCTGACTATAACACCCGCGGCAGTGGCTCTGCTCCGCGAAATCCCCAGTTCCAGGAACTCTATGTGCGTTGGATGCAGTATGGACTGTTCTGTCCTGTTTTCCGCTCACATGGTACCGACTGTTCACGTGAGGTGTGGGAGTTCGGGAAACCAGGCGATGCTGTTTACGATGCCATTGTCAGCACCATCCGCTTCCGCTATCGTCTGTTGCCATATCTCTATAGTATGGCATGGCAGGTTACCAGTGCTAATGGAAGTTATATGCGACCGCTGTTTGCCGACTTTGCTGCCGACCGTCGCACGTGGACGGAGCCACGTGAGTTTCTCTTTGGCCGCAGTATCTTGGCAGCCCCCATAGTGAATGCACAATACACACCCGAGGCAGTCAACCGTCAGAAGCCTGACAACGATAAACTCGACGCACAGGGACTCGATGGCTGGAGCGTAAATACTTCTGTTACCACTAGCGAAGGTTACCCCATGGTGGATTTTTCGCAGGCTAAGACAACAGACTGCTACCTGCCTAAGGGGACTGTCTGGTACGACTTCTGGACCAACCGTCAGTATAGGGGCGGACAGAACGTAACCGTTACTTCATCGCTCAACCGTGTTCCTATGTTTGTCCGTGGCGGCAGCATCGTGCCCCTTGGGCCAGAGATGCAGTATGTCGGCGAGCATTCGTGGGACAATATTGAATTGCGTGTCTATCCAGGTGCCGATGCTCAGTTTATGCTCTATGAAGACGAGGGCGACAATTATAACTACGAGCAGGGGCAGTATGCCACCATTCCTATGACATGGAATAACGCACACCGCACCCTTACAATCGGTCAGCGTTACGGTCAGTATCCTGGCATGCTTACGTCGCGCCAGTTTACTGTTGTTCTGCCTGATGGAACTCGTCGCGAAGTCCGTTACGATGGCGCAGAAGTTAGCGTGTCATTCTGATGACTTATCACATCATTAATACTGATAGTGACTAATCTCTCTTGACTGATTATGAAGGCTATTACCATACTACTGACATTATTATTTCCCTCAACACTATGCGCTCAGCGCACGGTGGTCTGTCTCAATGATGGCTGGGAGTTTTCGCGTGACTCATTGTTCACTAATGTGGAACATGTCGATGTGCCGCACGACTTCCAGATTAGTCAACCGTGGATGCCGCCTGCAGCTGATGAGCGTGCCGACAACAGCGATGTTGCTGCAAATGTCAAGAGCCGTCTCTCGGCCAGGGGGTTTAAGGAGATGGGAGTGGGATGGTATAGGAAAGTATTGAAAAATATATCTCTCACTACTCAAAACTCAATACTTCTTGATTTTGAGGGCATCATGCTGGTAGGCGATGTCTATTTGAACGGACGGCATATTGGTGGCACAGACTATGGATATGTCGGTTTCGAACTGGATATCACAAACTTGGTGAAGGAAGGTGACAATGTGCTCGTGGTGAAAGCCTCGACGATGGCGGAAAAAAACTCACGCTGGTACACTGGTGGCGGCTTGTTCCGTAACGTCAGCATGGTGACAATGCCGCGTGACTTGCATTTCTCCCGTCATCCACTGCGAATCACTATGCGTTCCAACCGTTACGTCAATATAGGTGCGGAGATATGTTATCGCACAAAGATTAAAGAAATCTATATCGATACCAAACTCTATTCCCCCTATGGCCAGTTGATTCATCAGCAGTCCGACACGGCACGACGCATTACTCCTGCACGAACTTTTGAAGTGCCTCTGCGTGAGATAACTGTGGATAATGCAATGTTGTGGGATATAGATACCCCACAATTATACCGCATTGTGACGACATTGCGACGTGACGATGGAAGTGTGGCCGACGAAGTGACGGAGGAATTCGGTATACGAACCATAGAGATTGGTCCAGACTATGGGCTGAAACTCAACGGGCGCAAGGTGCTGCTGAAGGGCTATGCCAATCACCATACGCTTGGAGCTCTGGGTGCTGCCGCCTATCCACGTGCCATCGAGAAGCGGCTGAGGCTGATGAAGCAGTTTGGCGTGAATCATGTGCGAACCTCACACAATCCCTATAGTCGTGATTTCATTCGCTTGTGCGACCGCCTCGGACTGTTGGTGGTTGATGAATTGTACGACAAATGGACTTTGCAGCATACCGGTGGACGTATTCCTTTTATGAACCATTGGGCACAAGATTTAGAAGAGTGGGTTCGTCGCGACCGCAATTCACCATCAGTGGTGATGTGGAGTCTGGGCAATGAACTGCAACAGGATGCCAGTCAGCCGTTCAACGACTTCGGAGTGACGTGTTATAAGATGATGCGCCCCGTGGTGGCCCGTTTTGACTCTACTCGCAAGGTCACTGTAGCCATGCATCCCCGCTATCGTAACTGGCAGACCGACTCGCTGCCTTGCGATTTGGCAATGCTGACCGATGTGCAGGCATATAATTATAGGTATATGTATTTCCCCGGCGACGGGCACCGTTTTCCATGGATGACGTTCTATCAGAGTGAGGCTTCTGTCAGCAATATGGGTCCAAACTATCTTGAGATGAATCTCGATAAAGTGATTGGACTGGCCTACTGGGGAGCCATTGACTATCTGGGAGAGTCGCAGGGTTGGCCAGCCAAGGGCTGGAGCCAAGGTGTGTTCGATATCTCTTTGGAACCTAAGCCCAAGGCATATCTGATGAAGAGCCTTTTCATGCCCGACGAGCCTATGGTACACATTGCCGTCATCGAAGATGGCAAGAGCGATATGTTATGGAACGGTGTACAGACGGGCAATCAGCGATTGTCAGAACAATGGAACCGCCCAAAGGGCTGTACGGTGAGTCTTTATACATATACCAATTGCGACGAGGTGGAACTGCTACTCAATGGTCGCAGCCTGGGGCGTAAGGTCAATCCCCAAGACCCTAAGTTGCGCAACCAGATTCGCTGGAGCGACATCGCTTACAACCCTGGAACATTAGTGGCTGTTGCCTTCCGCAACGGCAAACCAGTGGCTCGACATCACTTGGAGACATCAGGCAAAGCCGTACGCCTTGTAGCTACCACCGACAACTCCTCATGGCAGGCTGATGGTATGGACCTGCAGCATATCCGTTTAACGGCTGTAGATGCCAAGGGACGCCGCGTACTCACAGCCACCGGCGAGTTGACATTTAGCATAGAGGGTGATGCCCGTATTGTGGCTGTAACAAATGGAGATATTGCCAGCGATGAGCTGAATACCACTAATCACCTGCACTTGTGGCAGGGGTCAGCAATGGTCATTCTACGTGCCGGACATCATCCTTCGAAGATAACGCTCAAGACTACGTCGCCAGTTTACAAGACACTAACTACTAAAATAGAAACAAAATAAACAAAAATGAACAAACTACTTCTCTTATTATTTGTCTGTTGCAGTTCTGTTGCAGCATCCGCACAGCCTGAGGTTCTGAAGGCTGCCCAGACAACTAACGACTACTTCATGGCAAAGTACAGTGACCCCACAGAACCCACCTTCGTTAATAGGATGCGTGAGAGCAATCTTTGGACCCGCGCCGTATATTACGAGGGCCTGATGGCACTATACGGCATTGACCCTCAACAGCGCTATCTGGACTATACCGAGCGCTGGGCCAACCATCACAAGTGGCAGGCCCGTGGCGGAAACGGCTCTACTAATGCCGACAACCAGTGCTGCGAACAGACTTATATCGAGTTGCACTTGCTGACGGGTAAAGGAACTCTTGAACCTACCAAGGAAAACCTGCTGCAACAGATAGCCACAGGGCGCACAGACTATTGGACATGGATTGACGCCATCCAGATGGCCATGCCTATCTACGTGAAGATGTATGCTATCACAAAGGAACTGCGCTATCTTGACTATGCTATGCAGAGCTATCGCTGGACACGCAACGAGTGTGGAGGAGGATGCTTCAATACGCCTGAAGGGTTATGGTGGCGCGACAAAGACTATGTGGCGCCATACAAGGAGAAAGACGGCAAGAACTGCTACTGGAGTCGTGGCAACGGCTGGGTATATGCAGCTTTGGTGCGTTCTTTGGATGTGTTGCCCCGCAAGAGCAAGGAATACAAGGAACTGAAGCGTGATTTCCTCATTATGAGCGAAGCATTGCTGAAATGTCAGCATGCCGACGGATTCTGGCATGCCAGTCTGGTAAGCGATGTTGACTATCCTGATCCCGAGATGACGGGTACTGCTTTGTTCCTCTATGGTATGGCATGGGGACTGCAGCAGGGACTGCTGAAAGACGACAAATATCGTAGTGCTTGCGACCTCGCGTGGACAGCATTGGAGAAGTGCCTTCACGCCGACGGATTCTTAGGATGGAACCAAGGTACCGGTAAAGACCCCTCGGCAGGACAGCCCGTCACATTTAACAGTATGCCCGATTTTGAAGACTATGGCACGGGTTGTTATCTGTTGGGACTGACGGAATACTATAAACTTCTTAAGTCCGAGGGCAGGGTGGCTCCGCATGCCATGTCATGGCCTGTGCCGAAGCCTGAGGCCAGGGCTGGCACACGCTGGTGGTGGCTGGGATCAGCAGTTGACAAAGATAACTTGAGGTGGAACTTATCAGAATATGCACGTGCGGGCATTGGAGCAGTGGAGATAACACCGCTTTATGGTGTTCAGGGTAACGACCAGAACAATATTCCTTTTCTTTCTCCACAATGGATGACTACTCTGAAAACGGTAGAGGAAATGGGACGGCAGATGGGAATCCAGATAGATATGAATTGCGGTACTGGCTGGCCTTTCGGTGGCCCTCAGGTACCATTGGAACAGGCCGCATGCAAAGCCATCTTCAAGGATACTGTGATAAATGGTTCTGCTGTTTACTCCGTCGAAATAGGGCGCACCAAGCAGAAAGTGAAGCGCGCTGCACCCGGCGGAGAGGGCTGGGTGGTAGATCATTTCGACCGTGATGCCGTCAAGAACTATCTCGATCGCTTTGAGAAAGCTTTTGCAGAGTCGGGCGTAGCATATCCCAACACTTTTTTCAATGACTCCTACGAGGTTTACCGTGCCAACTGGACTCCCACTCTATTCGATGAATTCCAGAAACGGCGCGGCTATGACCTGCGCCAGCATCTGCCCGAATTGTTGGGCGACAGCGTGGCTGGCAGCATGCCTTCCAATCAAGTCCTTACCGACTACCGTGAGACGCTCAGTGACATGCTTCTGGAGAACTTTACGCAGCAGTGGGTAAGTTGGGCACACAAGCATGGCGTCAAGGTGCGCAACCAGGCACACGGATCACCAGCCAACCTGCTTGACCTTTATGCTGCCGTGGACATTCCTGAGATAGAGGGTTTTGGACTCTCCGAGTTTGGCATCAAGGGACTTCGCACTGATCCTGGTATGACGCGCAAGAATTTCAGTGATGTGTCGATGCTGAAGTATGCGGCTTCGGCAGCTCATGTAACAGGCAAGCCGCTTACTTCGAGCGAGACCTTTACATGGCTCACCGAGCATTTCCGCACTTCGTTGTCGCAGATGAAGCCCGACCTCGACCTGATGTTCACCTGCGGTGTCAACCATGTCTATTTCCATGGCTCCTGCTACACCCCCAAGGATGACCCCTGGCCGGGGTGGAAATTCTATGCTTCCATCGATATGAGTCCTACTAACAGCATCTGGCGTGACGCCCCTTATCTTATGAAATATATCGAGCGATGCCAGAGCTTTTTGCAGATGGGTGAGCCCGACAACGACTTTTTGGTCTATCTGCCAGTGAGAGATATGTGGCGACTTCGCGGTCCGCGCAACGACGACGATAAGACGGCCAGCCCCAACCGCCGGGGCGGCGAGGACCTGCTGATGCAGTTTGATATCCATACCATGGGGGAGAAGTCACCGCAGTTTATCCGCAGCATCCTCACCATCGACAGCCTGGGCTACGATTGCGACTACATCAGCGACCGCCAGCTGGCGAAAGTGCGCATAGAAGATGGCATGCTGGTCACAGAGGGTGGTACTCGCTATAGTGCCCTTATCATCCCTAGCGGCACCACCGTTGATTCTCGCCTGAAGGCATTGCTGGAACCTCTCGAGTCGTTTGTAATTCATGGTGAAAACTCCAGCGAAATGGCTCGTTTTGCTAATGCCGAGGCCATGAAGTGCGACTTTGGTTTGCGTGCCATACGTAGGAAGAGGGCAGATGGCTACCACTATTTCATTGCTAACCTGACACCGCGCGACATAGTGGGCGATGTCACGCTGGCAGTACCTTTCGGACAGGCCACATTCTACAATCCTATGTCTGGCGACATCATTCCAGCTCCTGTCTATGATGGTAAGTTACCGCTTAATCTCCGCTCTGGTGAGTCTGTAATTCTTTATACCCTTTCTGCTCCGTCTTACGAAGTTGTACCGATAGGTGATTCTCGGTATTCAATATTCAATTCTAAAGATTTGGCAGAAATAGACCTTTCCTCTCATCCTTGGGCGCTGTCTTTCATCGAGGAGTATCCTCGTGTCGGAGAATCCTTTACATTGGATAGGCTCCAGACATGGGAATCGCTCAGTGATTCTGCTGCCGTGACAATGGGTACGGGAGTCTATACTACTACCTTCTGTCTAACCCGCCAACAGGCGGCCAAACATTGGCTGATAGACCTGGGAGATGTGCGTGAGTCGGCACGAGTCTATTTAAACGACAAATTCATTGGCTGTGCCTGGGCTGTACCATTTGTTCTCGACTGCCGCGATGCCTTGAAGAAAGGGCAGAATACCTTGCGTATCGAGGTTACCAACCTACCCGCTAATCGTATAAGTGACCTTGACCGACGTGGAGTGAAATGGCGTAAGATGAATGAAATCAACGTGGTGGATATCAACTATAAGAAGACCACCTATGAAAACTGGGCTCCCATGCTCAGTGGTCTTAATTCCTATGTGAAACTAAAAAGTTATTAGGTCTCATTCCTCTTACTTCTTATAATAATTACCGACAAAAAGGCAGAGTGTTGTGCCTTTTTGTCGGTTGTTTGTTGTTCGGCACACCATTTGTGCGGTAATAGGCAGATAACATTAAAATATAGGAGGACAAACAAATGACATTAGACAAGTTTACAATTAAGGCGCAGGAGGCGGTTCAGGAGGCCGTCAACACAGCGCAGCGAGGCGGGCAGCAGATGATAGAGCCCGTACACCTGTTAGCAGGTGTGATGAACAAGGCCAAGGACATCGTCAACTACCTGTTCCAGAAGTTAGGCGTCAACGGCCAACAGATAGACATGCTTGTACAGTCGGAGATACAGCACCTGCCACGTGTGACAGGTGGTGAACCCTACCTGTCGGGCGATACGAATAAGGTGCTGCTGAAGGCACAGGACTATGCCCAGACCATGGGCGACGAGTTCGTCAGCGTCGAGCCCCTGTTGCTGGCACTACTCACCGACGGTAAGACGGCAGGGCGCATCCTGAAGGAAGCCGCCGGCATCACTGAGAAAGACCTGCGCACTGCCATCCAGGAGTTGCGACAGGGCCAGAAGGTGCAGTCGCAGAGTGCCGACGACAACTACCAGTCGTTGGAGAAGTATGCCAAGAACCTGGTGGACTTGGCCCGCAAGGGCAAGCTGGACCCCGTCATCGGACGTGACGACGAGATACGCCGCGTGCTGCAGATTCTGAGTCGTCGTACGAAGAACAACCCTATATTAATAGGTGAGCCGGGTACGGGTAAGACAGCTATCGTCGAAGGACTGGCCGGACGTATCGTCCGTGGCGACGTCCCTGAGAACCTGAAGGACAAACAGCTCTACTCACTCGACATGGGTGCGCTGGTTGCTGGTGCGAAATACAAGGGTGAATTCGAGGAACGTCTGAAGAGTGTCATCAACGAGGTGACGAAAGCCGACGGCCGCATCATCCTCTTCATCGACGAGATCCATACGCTGGTAGGTGCCGGCGGTGGCGAGGGTGCCATGGATGCTGCCAACATCCTGAAACCTGCACTGGCCCGTGGTGAGCTGCGTGCCATTGGTGCTACCACGCTGAACGAGTATCAGAAGTACTTCGAGAAGGACAAGGCCCTCGAGCGTCGTTTCCAGACCGTCATGGTCGACGAACCCGACGAGCTGTCGGCCATCAGCATCCTGCGTGGTCTGAAGGAGCGTTACGAAAACCACCACAAGGTGCGTATCCAGGACGATGCCTGTATCGCTGCCGTACAGCTGTCGGAGCGTTACATCAGCGAGCGTTTCCTGCCCGACAAGGCCATCGACCTGATGGACGAGGCCGCTGCCAAGCTGCGTATGGAGCGCGACTCCGTACCAGAAGAGCTCGACGAGATTACGCGCCGACTGGCCCAACTGGAAATTGAGCGCGAGAGCATCAAGCGCGAAACGCCCACGACGGCTACCTCATCCACAAACCCCACTCCCCCCACAAAACTTCAACAGCTGGACAAGGACATCGCCGAACTGAAGGAACAGGAACAGCAGTTCCGAGCCAAGTGGGAAGGTGAGCGCCAGCTCATCAACCGCATCCAGCAGGACAAGCAGGAGATGGAAAACCTGCGACTGGAGGCAGAGCGTGCTGAGCGCGAAGGCGACTACGGTCGTGTGGCAGAGATACGCTACTCGAAGCTGAAGGCCCTGGACGACGACATCGCCACTATCCAGCAGCGGCTGAATAGCGTGTCCGACGGTTCTGCCGTCGGAAGACTGGTCCGCGAGGAGGTCACCGCCGACGACATCGCCGAGGTGGTTTCACGCTGGACGGGCATCCCCGTCACCCGCATGCTGCAGAGCGAGCGCGAGAAGTTGCTGCACCTCGAAGAGGAGCTCCACCGTCGTGTCATCGGACAGGACGAGGCCATCAATGCAGTCTCTGATGCCGTACGCCGCTCGCGTGCCGGACTGCAGGACCCCAAGCGTCCTATCGCTTCATTCATCTTCCTCGGCACCACGGGTGTCGGTAAGACGGAACTGGCAAAGGCCCTGGCCGAATATCTGTTCAACGACGAGACGATGATGACGCGTATCGATATGTCCGAATATCAGGAGAAGCATACCGTCAGCCGTCTGATTGGTGCCCCTCCGGGCTACGTAGGCTACGATGAAGGTGGTCAACTGACAGAGGCCGTACGCCGCAAACCCTATAGCGTGGTACTCTTCGACGAGATCGAGAAGGCGCATCCTGATGTCTTCAACATCCTGCTGCAGGTGCTCGACGACGGGCGACTGACAGACAATAAAGGTCGTACTGCCAACTTCAAGAACACCATCATCATCATGACCAGCAATGCCACCCGTGAGCAGCTGCGTATGACCATGCGTCCCGAGTTCCTGAACCGTATCGACGAGACCATCACCTTCAAGCAGCTCACCCAGGAGCAGATTGCCGATGTGGTACGCCTGCAGATGAAGAAGGTGACAGATATGCTGGAGCCTCAGGGCATCCATCTGGATATTACCGATGCCGCAGTCCGCTACCTGGCTCAGGAGGGCTACGACCCCGATTTTGGAGCACGTCCCGTCAAGCGCGCCATCCAGCATCTGGTGCTCAACGACCTATCGCGTAAGATTCTGGCCGACCAGATAGACCGCACGAAGCCAATTATTATCGACGAGTTCGGTGATGGCCTGGTGTTTAGGAATTAGAAACTTTCCTACAAGTCCCTCTTCAACTGGAGAGGGGCTTTTTTATTATAAAAACATGGTAAAACACGTTAAAGACTTTGGCAGTTTCGCAGTTTCTTGCTATCTTTGTACGATATTATCATTATGAACGTCTATGAAAAGTAGAATAATAGCCTTACTGGCAACAATACTGATGATGCCGATGACTACGACAGCACAAACCTACCAAGCTCTGTGGAAACAGGTCGAACAAGCACAGCAGAAGGACCTGCCCAAGACAGCCATCCAGCACTTGCAGCAGATTGAGACGAAGGCAGGCAAGGAGAAAGCCTACGGCCAATTGCTGAAATCGACACTGATGCATGCTCAGTTGTTGGCACAGACAGCACCCGACTCACTGCTGCCTGCCGTCAATAGGTTGGAACAGCAGGAAAAGCAGGCGACGAGCGTAGCACTACGTTCTGTTTACGATGCTGTGCTGGCGCAAATATACCAGGATAATAGTCACTTGTCTGACGATCACATGGAGCGGAGTGCATTATTCCGGGAAAAGGCACTGTCTTCTCCAGATGCTTTGGCACAGGTTAAAGCCGAGATGTATATCCCGTTCGTGGTGAGTGGCAGCGACAGTGAACTATATGACAACGACCTGCTGAGTGTAGTAGGCGAGGAACTGGAGGCATGGTCGCTGCTCAATACATATTATAATAAGGTGGGCAATCGTAGGGCAGCCTGTCTTACTGCTCTGAAGATGATAGATAGCATAGAGCAGGCAGACTCGCTGATAGAACTCTATGGCGACTTGCCAGAGGCCGGTGAGGTGGCTATTAAGCGTTACTATCTCATGGATAAGCAGTCGGCAGATAACGACGACAGCAAGGCTAATGCCTTGGCCAAGGAAAAATACGACTGGCTGCAACAGTCACTGAAACGTTGGGGAACATGGAAACGGTCGAACGAATTGCGCAATGCCCTTTCAAACCTTGTCAATCCTCAGTTCTCGGTAGAGGTGCCTCATCAAGTGGCAATGCCTCAGGAGCAGCAGACTGTTTTGCTGAATAACCTTCGGAGCCTGAATAGTATTACAATGCGTGTATGGCGTACAAAGCTGAATGGTGAAACCCAACTGAATCCTGATGATAGTGATGACTTGCGGCAGATTATGAAAGGAGCTGTCGAGCAGACTGCCATGTCGCACACCGTCACTTTCCCGTCTTATGATGAATATCATGTGTTCAACGACAGCACCGAGCTGGGCGGACTGCCTGCCGGAGTATATCTGGTGGAGTTTACCTCGGAGCCTAAAACCGAGACCATTCGCCGACTGTATTTTGTATCAGGCGTGCGCCTGCTGATGCAGTCCCAGCCCGATAACACAAAGCGTTACGAGGTGGTGGATGCCCGTACGGGGCATCCTCTGAAGAATGGAAAGACAAAAACTCTGAAGAAACGCTATTATGAACAGTTGTTTGCATATACTGACACAGACGATTATCTGCCGGGAATGGACGATCGCGGGCGCTACAGCTATTATGAACGGGAATATAAGAGCGAGCATACGTCGCTGTTTGCCGACCGTTCTATCTATCGCCCAGGCCAGACTGTCAACATTACAGCCATAGTTTGGAAGGAACAGAGTGCCACCGATAATGTCACTATATGCGATAAGCATTTAAGGATGGTGTTGCGCGACGTTAACTATAAGGTGGTGAGTGAGCAGAATGTTGTCACCGACAAATATGGCAAGGCAGCGGCACAGTTTACGCTTCCTAAGGGACTACTGAACGGCCGTTTCACAGTTTCCGCCAATACCAGCAGCGTGTCATTCAGCGTTGAGGAGTACAAGCGCCCCACATTCCAGGTGGAATTCGATGAATATAAGGAGTCGTATAAAGGTGGTGATACGGTAAGAGCCCGTGGTCGTGCCATGACATACGCAGGAGTGCCTGTACAAGGTGCCAAAGTACACTACACCGTAAAGCGCCGCGTGGCTTGGTGGTGGATGTCGTATTCATGGTATTGGCAGGGAGGATATTTCGGACGTTCTCTCGACGAGACTCCGCTCTGTGATGGTGATGCTGTGACTGATGATGAGGGCTACTTCTTGATAGAGATGCCCATGCTGTTGCCCGATGACTTGGGGAATGCTCGTATGTATTACAGCTTTGTGGCCGATGCCGACGTAACCGATGTGGCTGGTGAGACACATGCAGCACAACTGATGCTGCCCTTGGGTACCAGGCCTACGGCACTGACATGCGACTTGCCACAAAAGATTCGCAAAGACCAAATGCCTCAGGTAACATTCTCTCGTCGCAATGCAGCGGGTAAAGAGATAGAAGGTAAGGTGAAATATCGTCTGGATGGCGGCAAGTGGCAGCAGACGGCAGCCAATCTTCAATTCTCAATCTTCAATTCTCAATTAAAAAGCGGCTCGCATAGCCTTGAAGCAGTATGTGAACAAGACACTATCGATATTAATTTTGTGGTGTTTGGCCTTGACGACAAGCGCCCCGCCGCATCTACCCACGACTGGTTCTATGCTTCAGCCAGCGAGTTCTCTGCCGACGGCAGCCCCGTCACTGTGCAGGTTGGTTCCAGCGATCCTGATCTTTATATCTTCTACAGCATCTTTTCAGGTGACAAACTCATAGAAGGCGGACATGTAGAGAAAAACGGCGAACTGATTAACCGCAAACTGACATACAAGGAAGAATATGGCAACGGACTGCTTGTAACCTATGCATGGGTTAAAGATGGTGTGTGCTATAATCATCAGCATACTATTCGTCGTCCCATGCCTGACAAACGGTTAACGATGACGTGGGAGACATTCCGCGACCGCCTGACTCCCGGGCAGAATGAGGAATGGCGACTGAAGATAACGAAACCTGACGGCACCCCTGCCGATGCAAGTGTTATGGCCGTGCTCTACGACAAGAGTCTTGACCAGATTCGCCAGCATCAGTGGTCATTTTCTCCGTCGAACTACTTGCCGCTGCCATCTACTTACTGGCAGTGGACAGATTGGTGGAAAATGACCGGTTATGCCTCAAAACAATATAAGTCGCTCAGTGTGAAGAACCTTGTGTTCAGCCACTTCGACCATGATGTCTATCCTTCGTATTTTTCTGTGTATTCCTTAGGAACCAGAAATGTCCGGATACGCGGCAGAAAGGTCATGAGCGCTCCTAATGCATCCTATGCTGCAGTGGCTAACGACGAGGTTATGATGGCTAAGTCTGTTGGGAGTTATTTAGCCGAAGAGGAGTCTGCTGCTGCAGATGTTGACGATCAGTCTGTTGGTGATGCTCCAGAACAGAAGAGTGGGGAAGTGCAGATACGCGAGAATCTCAATGAGACGGCATTCTGCTATCCTCAACTGACGACAGACGAAAAGGGACAGGTGTCCATGAAGTTCACGCTGCCCGAGAGTCTTACTACCTGGCGCTTCATGGGTATTGCCAACTCTGCCGACATGCTGTATGGTTGTCTGGGCGGTGAGACTGTTGCTCGCAAAGACGTGATGGTACAGCCTAATATGCCGCGCTTTGTACGAGTGGGTGATGAAGCACAGATTGCTGTTCGCATTTCCAACACCAGCGAGCATGCTGTCTGTGGAGAGACAAGGTTGGTATTGACCGCCCCGGAGACAGATAAGGTGGTTTACCAACAGTCACAGCCCCTCAGTGTTGAGGCTGGAAAGACAGGCACAGCCGATTTCCGGTTTTCCATTTCTGATTATCGTCATTCCTTGCTTGTTTGCAAGGTTGTGGCTGTTGGCGATGGTTTCAGCGATGGTGAGCAGCATTACCTGCCCGTGCTGCCCGATGTGGAATATGTCACCAAAACCGTGCCTTACACCCAGCATGAACCTGGAGTGAAGACCATCGACCTGACGACACTCTTCCCTGCCGGCACAACACAACAGAAACTCACAATAGAATATACCAACAACCCCGCATGGCTCATGGTGCAGTCGCTGGCCACCGTCGGACAGCCGTGGGAACACAGTGCCATCGACCAGGTAGCATCATACTATTCTAACCTGTTGGCCAAGAGCTTGTTGGCTAAGAGTCCGCAGGTAAAGACCGTCTTCGAACAGTGGAAGCACGAGGAACAAACCTCTCACCTCTCATCTCTTCACTCTTCACTTTCTAAGAATCAAGAACTGAAGGACCTGGTGCTCAGTGAGACGCCGTGGGTGAATGCTGCCGACAGGGAGGCAGAACAGAAGCAGCGGTTGGCCGACTTCTTCGACGAGAATGGCATCAACAACCGACTGAGTACCACCATCGAGAAGCTGAAGAAGTTGCAAAACAGCGACGGTTCCTTCTCATGGTATCCTGGCATGCAGGGCAGTACCTATATCACCGTAGCTGTCGAGGAGATGCTGGTTCGTCTGAACGTGATGACCGGTCAGCAGAACGATACCAAGCAGATGCAGGACAAAGCTTTCAAGTATATCGGCACCGAGATGGTGGACGTGGTGAAGGAACTGAAGAAACAGGAGAAGAAAGGCTATAAGCCTACGTTCCCCTCGTTCACAGCCCTGCGCTGGCTTTACCTTTGTGCCCTCGATGGTCGTCAGTTGTCAGCATCCGTACAGGCTGCCAACGACTATCTCATCGCCCTGCTGAAGAAGGATATCAAGCGTCAGACCATCTATGAGAAGGCCCTGACCGCCATTGTCCTTTCGAAACAAGGTGAGTCTAAGAAGGCTGCCGAATATGTGCAGAGCCTGAAGGAATACACCGTCTATACCGAGGAGATGGGACGCTACTACGATACGCCGCGTGCTGCATATTCGTGGTACGACTACAAGATTCCCACCGAGGTGGCAGCTATCGAGGCTCTTCAGACGGTGGCACCGAAAGATGTGCAGACTATTGACGAGATGCGCCGCTGGCTCCTTCAGGAGAAGCGCACGCAGGCTTGGGGAACACCCATCAACAGCGTCAATGCCATCTGGGCATTCCTGAATGGAAACCAAAGCCTGCTAGCCACTAAGGAACAGACTGTTCTGGCTATCGACGGCACGCCCGTTGACCTACCCAAGGCTACTGCAGGTCTTGGCTATGTGAAGACAGCCATACAAGAACCCAAGGGCACAACATTCACTGCTACTAAGACTTCCGAAGGCACTTCTTGGGGAGCTGTCTATGCACAGTTCTTCCAGAAGACCAGCGAAGTAGAACAGAGCAGTAGTGGTATCACTGTCAAACGTGAGATACTTCTGCCCAATACTACGGCGGCAGCAAATTATTCACTTTTCACTATTCACTCTTCCCTTAAATGCGGCGACCGCATAAAGGTGCGCATCACTATCGACTGCACCCGTGATCTCGACTTTGTTCAAATTTCCGACCGTCGTGCAGCCTGCATGGAGCCTGTGCGCCAGTTGTCGGGCTATCATAATGGCGCTTATGTCTCGCCTAAGGATTGTGTAACCAACTATTTCTACTCTGGGTTGTCAAAGGGCAGGCATGTAATAGAGACAGAATACTACATTGACCGTGCCGGCCAGTATGAGACAGGTACCTGCTCTGTGCAGTGTGCCTACGCACCGGAATATCATGCTTTGGCACCGTCGGTGACGTTAACGGTAAAAAAGTAAATAGTAATTGAAAGAAGTATTCAATCGAAAATAGAAAATACGTAAATCGAAAATAATCACAATATGAAATCAGTAATCAAGTATATGGTTAAAGGAGCGTTAAGAGTTTTTTTGCCTTTTTACCTTTTTCCCTTTTTCCCATCGAATGTGGCGGCTCAAAAGATTGTTGCAGAGAAATCCACTGTTGACGTAGGGCGTACAGGCTATCAGGCTCCTATTACTGCAGTATTCGAGTTTCGCAACAAAGGTGGGCGAAAGTTGAGAATAGAGAGTGTGCAGCCCGACTGCAATTGTACCGTGGTGGACTATCCGAAAGGAGAACTGGGAGAGCATTTCCAGATACGAATGACTTACGATGCACGTCAGTTGGGCCATTTCGATAAGCAGGCTGCAATCCGCTTAAGCGGTTCCAGTAAACTCCAGTATATCCGAATGAAGGGCGTAGTGCTTGAGCATTATGTCGATGTGTCGGGGCTGTATCCTGTGGATATGGGCGACCTGCGTCTGGACCGTCGCGATCTGGAGTTTGACGACATCAACCGTGGCGACCGGCAGGAGCAGCAGTTGCGCATCTATAACTACAGCACATCGCAGACGTATGAACCCAATCTGCTCCACCTGCCGCCATATCTGACCGCAGTGGTGCAGCCCGTACAGTTGAAGCCTGGCGATCAGGGTGTCATCACTGTGACGCTCAACTCGTCGAAACTCCACGACTACGGACTCACTCAGTCTTCGGTATATCTTGCAGGGCATTTAGGCGACAAGGTCAGTGCCGATCACGAAATAGGAGTCTCTGCTGTTATGCTGCCTTCTTTCTCTGGTGTCGCCGATGCCCAGTATCTGCCTAAGATTCAGTTGTCAAAGGAATCGGTTGACTTCATTTTCGACGGCAAGTCAAAGGCTACTGATGTCATCGATATTGTAAATACCGGACATGCAGTGCTCGACATCTCGTCGCTGCAGATGTTTACTCCTGGTCTGCGTATCTCGCTCGACAAGAGCAGACTGCAGCCTGGCGAATATGCCAAACTGAAGATTACCGCCATGCGCAACGAATTGCTGCGTGTGCGCACTCGACCCCGTATCTTGATGATTACCAACGATCCTCAGAAACCCAAAGTTGTTATTGAAATCAATGCGCAATAACGATAACGTTAACTATCAATTTCCAATTTCCATGCAACATCCAGAGAACAGTTCAGAATATGCAGGCCTGCAGGTGAATAGCGGCGTAGAGCAGCCTGCCATCATCAATCCCTACTTGCAGCGCAACCGCTTCCGTCGCCGCGAGCTCTCTGCCGGCGAGATGGTGGAGGGCATCGTCAAGGGCGACGTCACCATCCTGTCGCAGGCCGTGACGCTGGTAGAGAGCGTCAACCCCGACCACCAGGCCAAGGCCCAGGAGGTCATCAATAAATGCCTGCCCTATAGCGGCAACAGCATACGTGTGGGTATCAGCGGCGTGCCTGGAGCAGGCAAGTCAACCAGTATCGACGAGTTTGGTATCCATGTGCTTAGTGAGTATGGTGGCAAACTGGCTGTGCTGGCCATCGACCCCTCATCAGAGCGCTCCAAAGGCAGTATTCTGGGTGACAAGACGCGTATGGAGAAACTTAGCGTACATCCCGACTCATTCATACGTCCTAGTCCAACGGCAGGTTCACTGGGCGGTGTGGCCCGCAAGACTCGTGAGACCATTATCCTCTGCGAGGCTGCCGGATTCGACAAGATATTTGTTGAAACTGTCGGTGTTGGTCAGAGTGAGACGGCATGCCACTCTATGGTTGATTTCTTCCTGCTCATCCAGTTGGCTGGCACTGGTGATGAACTCCAGGGAATCAAGCGCGGCATAATGGAAATAGCCGACGGCATAATTATCAATAAGTGCGATGGTGAGAATGTCGATAAGTGCCAGATGGCTGCCACCAACTTCCGCAATGCCCTGCATTTCTTCCCGATGCCTGAGAGCGGATGGCTGCCTAAGGTGTTGTGCTACAGCGGATTCTACGGCATTGGTATAAAAGAAATATGGGACATGATATATGAGTACATCGACTTTGTCAAGCACAACGGATACTTTGACTACCGTCGTAATGAGCAGTCGAAATACTGGATGTACGAGAGCATCAACGAGAATCTACGTCTCAATTTCTACAATAATCCGGTAATTCAGCAGCAGTTGGAACAGTCGGAAAAATCTGTGCTTGCCGGACAGCAGACATCGTTTATGGCAGCCCAAAATCTGCTCGACGAATACTTCCGGCTGCTGAATGAACGTTGAACATTGATCGGTAGAAAATTATTCACTTTTACCTTAATATATGCAGATTGAGATTGACAACGGTAGCGGTTTCTGCTTTGGAGTGACAACTGCCATCAAGAAAGCCGAAGAAGAATTGGCCAAGGGTACACCGCTCTATTGCCTTGGTGATATAGTGCACAATGGTATGGAGTGTGAGCGCTTGCGACAGATGGGGCTCGTCACCATTGACCACGACCAGATGCGCCAACTCCACGATGTCAAGGTGCTGCTGCGTGCCCATGGCGAACCCCCTGAAACCTACGAGTTGGCCCGAAAAAACAACATCGAAATCATCGATGCCACATGCCCTGTGGTATTACAGCTTCAGAAACGCATCAAGAAACAATATGAAGCCTCCCCCAATGGGGGGAGGTTGGAGGGGGCTCCTCAGATTGTCATCTTCGGAAAGAAAGGCCATGCTGAGGTGTTGGGACTTGTTGGCCAGACAAAGTCTTCGGCTATAGTCATTGAAAACTTCGACGAGGCGAAAAAGCTCGACTTCTCGCGCGATATTTACCTATATTCGCAGACCACAAAGTCGCTCGACGAGTTCCGCCGCATCATAGAGTACATCCAGACTCATATTACTTCCGGCGCAACCTTTCGTTCCTTCGATACCATTTGCCGCTCTGTGGCCAACCGCATGCCGAATATCTCGCAGTTTGCTGCCCGTCATGACTTGATACTTTTCGTTTGCGGGCGTAAGAGTTCAAACGGCAAGGTGTTGTTCAATGAGTGCATGCGTGTCAACCCCAACAGCCACCTTATCGAAGGTCCAGAAGAGATTGATTCTGCATGGCTACAGGGTATTCAGACTGTTGGTATCTGCGGAGCCACAAGCACACCGAAGTGGCTCATGGAGCAGTGCCGCGATGCCCTGCAAACTTCGTAATCGTTTACGTTGATGTATTATTATAAAAACAAACTACTTTCTCCTAAAATTCGTATTTTTGCACCAAATAACCAAAGCTATTAATAATATAAACTACTAATATGGGAATATCTTTACTTAAACGTGCATCACTTTTCTCGCTGGTGCTATTGTGCTGTGTTAATGCTTCATGGGCCATTGGTGGCGACGGTCTTTACTTTATTCAGACTTTTGAGGACCTCACTACCTTCCCGGAAACCAAGCCAGCGACGGAGGTCGCCTTCAATGTTGATGGTCAAGGAGAATGGCTTTATTTAGGAGCCTTCCAGGCAACCAATGCTGATTATATCCCAGACGGGTCGGAGCATAATCTGCGAATGCCGAAGAGCGGCTCGTATGTGATTACTCCTCTTTTTAGCAATGGCGTGAGTCGCGTAACCTTCGATATAGGACGTTCATCGTTGAAGGTATATACATCTGCCGATGGAGGCTCCACCTGGACAGAGGCAGAGCAGAGCATCACTGGCAAGAAAGTTATGGTGACAGTAAACAGTGACGTAGTTAACCGCATCAAGATTGCCAACGACGCTTCTAAGGATGCCGATATCGATAATATTGCCGTATTTGCCCAAACTTTTGATACTCCCGTAGAACTGGCTACTGGCGATGCTTCAGATATCACTTCTACCAGTGCAGTCTTGAGTGGCAGCATCACTAAAAAGGATCAGGAGGTGACGGAGGTGGGCTTCGTATGGAGTGCTATCAATAAGGAGCCCGGGCTGAGCGACAATGTGGCCGCTGCAAGCACAGTAGCTGATAACTTCACAGTGACGCTGAATGAACTGCGCGAGGGTGCTACCATATACTATCGAGCATACGCAAAGTATGGCGACACTCAGACCTACGGCCATGTCAAGTCGTTTAAGACGCTGATAGATGAGACGGCACAAATTATTGATGAACAAGGACGCTATTTCGTGCAGGACTTTGAAGACCAGACGACCTATCCTGCCAACTCATCTGCTCAGGATACTGAATTCTATGTTGCCGGACAGGGTACGTGGATCTACACCAAGGCAGGCATTTCTACCAACAGCAGCTACACCAACGGTTCTACTGCCAACCTGCGTATGCCGAAAAACGGCTCTTATGTTATCACGCCTATTCTGAACAGCGGTGTGAAGAAGGTGACGTGGATTCAGACCCGCAAGGAGGTGACGGCCTATACATCGACCGACGGCGGTGCCACTTGGGCTTCTGCCACAATCACCAGCAGCGACAATCTGCGCACCGTAGAGGTGAACAGCCTCACCGTGAACCGCATCAAACTGGCCAACGATACGAGCGGTGATGCCGACATCGACGACCTGACGGTATATGCACAGGCCTTTGGCATACCTGCTACTGTGGCTACTGGAGAGGCAACGAATATCACAAAGAATACCGCTGAGGTCAGCGGACAGATAGTCGATGCTGGCGACCAGCCTATTACACAGGCCGGTATTATCTGGAGTCTCAATGCCCAGCCCACTTTGGCCGACAACATTGTTGAGGTGGAAGACGTGAAGAATCTGACGGAGTTCTCGCTGCTCATCACCGGACTGAAGGCCGAGCAAACAGTCTATTACCGTGCTTTCGTGCTATCGAATGCAGGCTATGCCTATGGTGACGTGAAGAACTTCACTACTGCCGAGGCCACGATAGCCATCGTACAGACAAGTGATGTCACCAAGAGCGGCAAGAAGTACCGTCTGGGCGGCGTCGTTACCGACGATGGTGGAATGGAATTGCAGGAGGTCGGTATCATCTACGGCACTTCGACCGGTCTCAATTATAATAGTGGTACGCGCGTAGCCATGAGCCGGCCGTCGTATAAGTTCTCTACTGCCGTACAGCTGGAGGAGGCTACTACCTATTTCGTGCGTGCTTATGCCATTACTGCCAAGGGAACATCCTATGGTGAGGAAAAGCGATTTGTGACAGACGACATCCCCGAGACACCAGACGAGATCTTGGGCGATGTCATCTGGTGTGCTCCTGACGGCAACGATGCTACGGCTGACGGTTCCGAACAATATCCCTTCTTCGACCTGCAGAAGGCAGTAGCTATGGCACAACCTGGCGACCGCATCTGGATGAAGGCTGGCACGTATGTCTATGACAAGCGCATTAACATTGACGATACCAATGGCGAGCCCGACAAGATGATCGAGCTCTTCGGAAAGGACGGACAGGCAGTGCTCGACTTCTCGGGAATGCCCTATCACTCTCACTCCAACAATCCCTATCAGGGCGTGCGCCTGACCAGCAGCTACTGGCACTTTAAGAATATTGACATCTGCAATGCCTCTGACAATGGTCTGCTTATCGAGCGCAACAAGCCTACTGGCGGTTCGGCATCAGACATCATCAACCGCACTCAGGATGGTCATGACAACATCATCGAGTTGTGTAACTTCTACCGCAATGGCGACACTGGCTTGCAGATGAAGAACCTGGCCGCCAACAACAAAGTCATCAATTGCGACTCCTACCTGAACTGTGATGAGGACGAGGGTGATGCCGACGGTTTTGCTCCCAAGCTCTCTGTCGGCGACAACAACTACTTCTACGGTTGCCGTGCCTGGGCCAACTCGGACGACGGCTGGGACGTGTTCTACAAGAAGGAGGGCGGTTTCGGCGACAACATGACTGTTATCATTGAGAACAGCATCAGTTATAAGAACGGATTCCTCAGCCTTGACAAGGTAGCACCCAAGGGTAATGGCAACGGATTTAAGTGCGGCTCCAATCAGGGCGCGATGAATGTGTATATGAATCGCTGTCTGGCTGTCTATAACAAGGCTAAGGGCTTCGACCAGAACCACAACGCCGGTGACATCATCCTGAACAACTGTACGGGTATCACCAACACCAGTGTGCTGGCTAGCAGCAGCGACAAGACCTACTCATACCGCATCTACGAGAGCATCGCCAGCGGACATGAGGTGCGCCTTACCAACTGTGTGGCTATCAATGACAACGCTACTACTGACAAACCAAATACCCCGTCAGATGGTCATGGCAAGAACAGCCAGTGGGGACGTTTCGAGGTTGACGAGTCGCTCAGCGGTCTGACTGTCACTACTAGTGAATTTATGAGTGCCTTCCCAGAACTGTTTGTCGATGTGACCAACCATGAGGAGCTGGTAGCTCAGCGCGATGAGGACGGCAACCTGCCCGAGACCACCTTTGCACATCTCAAGGAGACATCGCAGTCGCTCATCGACAAGGGTACGAAGATTGATGCCACCAACTATCGTGGCATTGACATCAACGGTATAGAGTACGAGGGTGAGGCTCCCGACTTGGGTGCATACGAGTATGGTGGTGAATTCACCGACATCCGTGTCGTCAGTCAGGAATCAGAAGACAATAGTGTGCGACTCTTCCAGGCGCAGAACGGCGTGCTCTTTGTTACCGTAAATGGCGGTAAGGGTGCCGACTCCTATCATGCTTCCCTCTACGACGCTTCCGGTCGCATTATTGGCAAGCATGTGTTCAGCGGTCAGACTACCTCTATCCGCCTGCCACAAGGTGCCAACGGAATTGTGGTGCTAAAGGTGGAAGGCGGCAATGGCTTCCGTGGTG
This sequence comes from uncultured Prevotella sp., assembly GCA_946186115.1. Lineage (GTDB taxonomy): Bacteria > Bacteroidota > Bacteroidia > Bacteroidales > Bacteroidaceae > Prevotella. The sequence goes on from CAMHLV010000004.1 coordinate 34,341, forward strand.
CCGTCAAGGCAATGGTGAGATAATTACCAACGGAACAACAAAGACTAATATGATATACAGATGAAAAGAATATTACTCTCATGTGCAGTGGCTTTGACACAGCTTCTTTATGTTCAGGCCCAGACTCCGCTGAGTGAGTATGACCTGAACCGCCCGTTTGGATGGGGGGCTCAGGCTGGTTTTGAAGTTACTGGTGGCACAGGCGGTACTGAGGTTGTAGTGACCACAGAGACCGAGTTCGATAATGCCATCAATACGAAAGATCCTGTCACTAAGGAGCGTGACGTACCGATGATAATCTACGTCAAGGGTGAGATAGAGTTCAAGGCTATGCATACATGGCATGTCAAGAACAAGACCATCCTCGGCTTGCCTGGTTCCAGAATCTTCAGCAAGGACCGTACAAAGAAGAACAGTGGTATCATGAAGTTCAGCAGCGGCAGCGGTGCCGACTCGGAGAATATCATCCTGCGCAATCTGATGATACAGGGTGCCGGAGCCTACGACGTTGATGGTGATGATGCTCTGCTGTTTCAGGGTGTCAAGCGAATATGGGTTGACCACTGCACTATCGGCGATGGTGTTGACAGCAGCTTCGACTGTAACCACGAGTCAGACTATGTGTGTGTGACGTGGTGCCGCTTCATTTACAAAATTGCCCCGTTGGGAGGAGGCTCGGGCGGCAGCGATGATCATCGCTACTGCAATACATGGGGCAGCAGCGACAAGGCCACGGAGAGCGTTGACCACCTGAATACCACCTTCGCCAACTGCTGGTGGGACAGCGGCTGTATGGAGCGTTGTCCGCGTGTCCGTTTTGGCAAGGTGCATATCGTCAACTGCTACTACACCAATACTGGCAACAATTATAGTATAGGCTATGGCTACAAATCGAACATATATGCCGAGAAGTGCTGGTTCGGTGACGGTGTGGCTGTTGACAAAGACTATACCGACCCCAAGCACGGCTATGCAGATTATAATTACCAACTGGTGGAATGCATGAAAAACAATATTGCCTTAGATGCCAAGAAGCAGGATGTGGGCGGTGCCGAATATTTCGATCCCGACCAGTATTATAGCTATGAGGGTTTCGATGTCAGTCTTGTCCCCTCTGTTGTTGGCAATGAAGCTACTGGTGCCGGTGCTAATCTCATGGTAGAGGTGGGCAAGGGCGTGACGGGATATGCCAATGGCTCCCCGACAGCCATAGAGTCCTTTGACGTGAGTACTCCTCATTCGGCCGACTTCTATTCCATATCAGGCACACAGCAGCAGGGCTTGCGACGTGGCATGAACATTGTCCGTCAGCGTATGGGCGACGGCACGGTGAAAGTGATGAAGGTGAAAATGTGATGAAATAAACCAAAACAACTAATAAATACTGTTATGAAGAAAAAACTACTTAGAAGAATGGGTGCCACAATGTTGATGGCATTTGCTATGATGTCAGCATCAGCAACAGACATCCATGTAGCTACCACAGGTAGTGACACTAATGCAGGTACGGAGGGAGCTCCACTGCAAACCATCCAAAAGGCGCTGGAACTGGTAAAGGCTGGAGACCGCATCCTCATCCATGAGGGCACATACTATATCACCAAACGCCTGAAGATTCCCGAGTTGCCTACAACTCCTGACATGCGCTGCGAGATGCGCTCATGGCCTGACGATGCTGTTGGAAAGGTGATTATCGACGGTTCGAATATGTCTGCCTCATCGGAAATCGAGTTCAAGCAGTCACGCTGTATCTATGTCAATCACCTGGCTAACTACTGGACCTTCTACGGACTGGTATTGCAGAACGCTTTGGACAATGGTATGAAGATGGAGGGCTCGTACAACATCGTGGAGCGTTGTACTTTCCGCTGGAACAATGATACCGGTCTGCAACTTGGTATGTTCAAGGATTTCAGCATCGAGGAAACCAAGTCGTTCCCCATCAGCGGACAGCCTGAGTTCAATCCCGATTACAGCTACTGTCGAGGCAACAAGATCATCAACTGCGACGCCTACGAGAATGCAGACCTGAAGTCATACAGTGGCAGTGATGATGGCGGTGATGCCGACGGCTTCGCATGCAAGTTGTTCCCAGGCCCCGGAACAGAGTTCCACGGATGTCGCGCCTGGACAAACTCCGACGACAACTGGGACCTCTATATGGTTTATCATCCCGTTGTTATCGACCACTGCTGGGCTTACCATGCAGGATATACCAAAGACGGCAAAGAGGGTAAGAATGGTAATGGCTTCAAACTGGGTGGCGGCGGCAGTGCCGGTGGTGCAGCCTTCGACCAGTCAGTAGGTGCCCATGTCGTGACCAACTGCGTAGCTTTCAACAACCTGCATAAAGGCTTCGACCAAAATAATGCCTACGAGGGTATGTATATCTTCAACTGTGTAGCTTGGGGCAATGAGTACAACTACCGTTTCCCCACAGAGTTCAAGTATGGCTTTATGGATATCCACAACTGTGCAGGTTGGGGTGCCACGGCACAGAAGAGCGGCGTTAATGTTGGTAACCATGAGTTCCTTTCGCCCGATAAGGAAAACTATCAGGATCCTACAGCAGGAACGACCTATAACTCATGGACAACCATCGATGGCTGTAATCCCATCAAAGAAGGCTATAAGGACGGCAAGACTCAGATAGTGACTCAAGACCACTCCGGTGAGTTCCTGTCACTGAGTGTTGCCGACTTCATGGCCGATCGCGAGGCCGACGGCTCGCTGCCTAACAACAATTTTGCCAAGCTGAAGCCCGGCAGCATCTTCAAGGATATGGGTATGCCTGTCATCGGCTATACCCCGACACGTAAGATGACCGAGGCAGAGTGTGCCGCAGCTGGTCTGGAATACATCACAGCCGACGATATCTATATCCCCTACAACGATGCTGCTCCCGATTTTGGTGCCTTCGAGCTGGACGGAGAGCCCTATCCGTTTGTCATCCCCGAGAAGATTGAGTTGAAGTGTGCTACGGCTAACTCATCGCAGGAAATTGTTGAGGGCCAGCCCATCGCCGACATCGTCTTTGAATGGAGTGACGCAGGTACGTCGGCTGTTGTGGAGAACCTGTCAGAGGGACTTACATACAGCATCAGCGGACGCACGCTGACCATCAGCGGTACACCCCAGTCCCGCTGTACCTTTAAGGTCACGGTTGAGGGCAGTGCCGAGGGTGTGAAGCCTGTCACCACTACAGGTATCATCACGCTTGTGAAACCCTTCAAGGTGCTCACTGGCGACTGGTACAAGTTCCAGGATGCCTACGATGCATTGCCTGCCGACCTCCAGGGCGTGATAGAACTGGTACAGGGCGACAACTCAGATGCTACCAAGGCAGCCACCACCATCGACCCAACCAAGGCAGAGGACGGTGCCCAGAATGCCGGCTACAGTGTCGGTGCCGTATGTCTGGGAATGAGCAATGGCGGCATCAAGCTGAACCTCAGCCAAGGAGTGCTTAAGCTGATGATGAACGTGTTCTTCACTGGTGGACGTACCTTCCAGATTTCCTATACACTCTCTGACGGCACTTCTAAGAGTGTGAAGACATCGAGTTACAAGAAGGGTGCCTACATGATGGACATCCTCGACCTTGCTGGTTTGACAAGCGACGACGACCGTGTCAAAGTGCGCACCATCACTTTCGCACAGAGTGGTGCCAACGGTGGAGCCCGCATCTATGATATGTATGTCAGCGTTCCTGATAATTCTGCTACTGGCATTACGAGTGTAAAGACTGCAAATACTGACTCTCGTACCATTAAGATGATGGATAACGGACGCATCATCATTCTGAAGAATGGCGTACGCTATAATGCTCAGGGACAAATCATCAAGTAAGCCACAACATTTATGAAGAAAATCATATCCTGTATCTCACTGCTGCTCTGCACCCTTATGGTGCAGGCAGCCGATTTGTCAGAGAATTTTAGTTCTCTGGCTAAGGGGAAATATGGCAGCAACAGCGAGCAGACCGTTACCCTTCCTTCCGGAGACTGGACTGCTCTGAAGATGGAACTGAAGGAGAGCAGTGGCGAGAAGCGGTTTACATTCTCCAGCGGTTCGTCGTCATATCTCATCACACCGGCTGTTGACGACCCTGGAAAGATTTCCGTTGACTGGGGTTCTGGCGGCAGTACTAAACTGACCATCAGCTATTCTGTCGATGGCGGTGCATGGCAGCAGCTTGATGAGGTTTCCTCTGGCGGTTCTGGTGCACGATCGTATGGCGGCAAGACGGAACTCGATGGACAGACAAATGTCCGTTTCCGCTTTGTTGGTAATAACAGCAATGTCTATGTGACGAAGGTTGTCATCAAGTCGGCAAACGTTGTTCCTGTCGATCCTGACGACCCCACCTATATTACAGAAGGCGTATGGGTACCCACCAAGCCTTTCCCTGCAGCCAAGCAGACCTACTATATCTCACCAGAAGGCAACGATGCTACGGGCGACGGCTCAGAGGCCAACCCCTGGTATAACATTGCCGTTGCCTATGCTGCGGCCACTGCCGGCGACCACATTGTCTGCAAGGGCGGTACGTACAAGATAAGCAAGTATGGTTCTGACGGCAAACTTGTGGTGAGAATGAACAAGAAGAACACTGCCGACCAACCTATCGTTATCCGTTGTGCCGATGGCGAGAAACCCGTCTTCGACTTTGAGCAGATGTTGCTTGATTTCAACGGCGACAGGTCTAAAGTGAAAGGAGATATGCGTGGTATTATGCTGACTGGTGACTACCATATCATCTTTGGAATCCATATCAAGCATGCTGGCGACAACGGAATGAAAGTCGAAGGAAGCCACAACCGCATTGAACGTTGTGAGTTCTCATATAACTTAGACACTGGCTTGCAGTTAGGCTTCGGCCATCATTTCAGCGATACTGGTTTCGGTTCTAGCAATGATGGCAGCTACTGCTCCTACAACGACATCATCGACTGCGATTCACACCATAACTGCGACTACGATGCCAATTACGGAAGTGATGCCGACGGCTTTGCCTGCAAGATGCACAACGGCATAGGCAACCGCTTCATCCGTTGCAGAGCCTGGCATAACAGCGACGATGCGTGGGATCTTTACGAGACCGACTTCGATGTCATCCTGGCAGAGTGCTGGGCTTGGGAGTCGGGTAAGTCGGATGACCACAAATGGGTGCTTGATTATTTCACCTATCAGCAGGGCTTCTCGGGCAATGGCAATGGCATCAAGCTTGGAGGCAACGGAGAAGGCGGCAACTCACAGGGTATTCATTATGCCTTCAACTGTATTGCCTTTGGCTGTAACAGCAGTTCTTCTGTGAAGGGCTTCGACTGCAACAGCCACCATGGCGGCCATGTGCTGGTGGGCTGTCTGGCTTTCAACAACAGCTACGACTATATGTTTGAGAGCAGCGGTTCCGATGCCAATACCAAGTATTATAATAATGTATGTCTGGGCAAGCAGGAAATCTGTGTCGGTTATGACGACTACAATGCCTTGGCATCTCCCATGTCGAAGCAGGGATGGACTAACCATCTGGTGACGGGAGTATCCTACGACAACTATATCTCTCTGGACGAAAGCGAAGCCCTGCTGTCGCGTGATATCTACGGTGGCATGCCGCGCCGCTTCGCCCGCCTCACTGCCGACCCGGAGAATCCGATGATTGATGCCGGCAATGACGCCCTCGACAATGTCAATGGTGTATGGCAGCAGCTGGTTGAGGAGTTCCCGTTCCTGCAGCGCACCGTTACCGGAGCAGCCCGCGACCTCGGCCCCTACGAGCGCCCCAGCTCATCGCCGACCGCCATCGATGTGGTCAACGGTTCCACCGTTGACTCATCCCCCTCACGCAAATACCTCCACAACGGCCGCCTCATCATCGAACATGACGGTCAGCGCTATAATTCCATCGGTATCAGACTACAATGAAAATCATTCGAATAAATATTGCTGCCGTGATAGCCTCAGTGGCTGTCATGGCAGCATACGCTCAGACGGCCGATAACACTTCCGTCACCGTAGGTTGGGAGCTAAACTCCGGTACCATAAGCGAGGCTCCTGCATACACTCCCGAGTCCGCCAGCCAATTTATCGACAAGACAGAGATATTACCTGCCGGCGGTATAGGTACACCAGTGGCCAAGACCTCTGATGTCGATGGCATTACCCAGACCATGTTCCCTGTGTCCTCTAAGACCTCGTCGGCCTCTGATAACAATGCTGTTAGTTTTGTGGTGACGCTCAAGGACGGCATAGCATTCACTCCAACGCGTCTCAGTTTCAAGGCCTTCAGATGGAAAACCGACAAGGGTAACTTCGACGTTACCTGGTTTTGCGACAGTGAGCGCAAGGGACTGGCATCGGGATTGCGTCCTAATCGTGGCGCAGGCAGCGGAGCCAGCACGGTATCTGAATATAGTTACGACCTCAGCGGCACGTCAGCAAGCGAACATCAGTTTGGCTTCAGCGTCAATATATACAACTTTGACGTGGCAGCCGACAAAGGCCTCTCGCTGGGCGATATAGTCATCGAGGGAACACTCAATGGTACTGTCGGCCAGCAACTCACCTACACGCTCTCTGTATCGGTGTCTCCCGACGGAGCCGGCACGGTGACAGTCTCGCCAGAGGGACCAGCCTACAATAGCGGTCAACTGGTGACGCTCACCCAGCAGCCTGCCGACGGCTATATATTTACAGGATGGAAAACGCCTTCGGGCAAGACGCTTTCTACTGCTTCCACCTATCAGTTTAATATCAAAGGCAACGCAGAGCTCATCGCCTCCTATGTCACAGAGCAGAGCCTGATGGTCAACGACTACATCATTGTCGGTTCTCTTGACGAGCTGCGTGCAGCCATCCGTCAGGTAAACGAGGAGAACAGTGGCCTGCGCCGCTTCATATTCCTTAAGAACGGTGTATATGACTATGGAATCTACAACAATCCGGAGTCGGGGGCTGACCCCTATGGCCGCGACACTATCAAGGCTGATAACATCTCACTGATAGGACAGAGCACAGAGGGAGTGACCATACAGATCACACCGAAGCAGGCCAGTGTAAGTCGCACATCGCCTCTCGTAATCACCGGTACGGGAATGTATTTGCAGGACTTTACCCTTCAGAACAACTTCAACTATGGTGGTGACGACGGTCAGGCAGCAGCACTGATGGACAAGGGACACCATACCATTGGCAAGAACATGCGACTGATATCTAAGCAGGATACCTACTATTCGAATACAGACTACGGACAGTTGTATTTCGAGACATCCGAGTTTCAGGGTACGGTTGACTTCATCTGCGGCCGAGGCGATGCTTTCTTCAATAAATGCCGCCTGTTGTGTGTCAACCGCAAACCAACACAGGGAGATTACAAGGGCGATGACCATATTGCTGCCCCTTACACCATCGGCGAGGAATACAATACTGCCGGTGGCCACGGATACATCTTTATGGATTGTTATGTTGACTGCAAGGCACAGAAGTGGGACTTCGGCCGTGGTTGGCGCGGTTGGCCAAAAGCGGCGTTCCTCAATACTACTCTCTCTGAGGATGCCGCAAAGCGCATAGGCAACGATCAGACCAGCGGCAAGCCTGCCGACGGATATGCCGTCACCAAGCCCATTGACTATACGCTGCGAGTAGGTACCAAGGGTATCCAGACCAGTAGCGACAGCCACTATCTGCAGTTCTATGAGTACAATACTATCGACGAGCAGGGTAATGTGGTTTCGCCTGAGAGCAATATACTGGAGTTCACCGCCAGCGACAAGGCATCTTACGAGACTATCCTGAAGCAGTCGGAGACCGACCGTTTCCAGCTTCGCAATGTATATCCCGACTGGCAGCCTGACGAAGACTGCCGCCAGGTGACCGTTTCCTCATGCCAACTCGATGGCACCACTCTGTCGTGGACAACGAGCCAGACTCCCAAGGCCATACTGATAGAGCGCAATGGCGAACTTGTCGCCATAGTTGATGGCACTACCTCCAGCTATGCCCTGTCTGGCGCCTCTGACGGCATCACCGTCCGTGCTGCCAACAGCATGGGAGGCTTCGGCGAGCCCGCGGCCATCGGCACCTCCACCGCCATTAGTGAGGTCAACGGTTCCGCCGTTGACGCTTCCCCCTCATCCCTTACCCGTAAATACATAGCCAACGGCCGCATCATCATCGAGAAGGACGGCCTGCGCTATACCCCTCTCGGGCAGCAAACTCATTAATCACGTACGACAATGAAAAAACTAAATATTGTCTTGGCTTTCGTTGCCGCGTTGCTGTCAGCACACACGGCATCGGCCCGCCAGTTGTATATTGCGCCGGGTGACGATGTCAAGACGACTATTGAGAGTCTGATGGCTGGCGACACCCTGTGGGTGCAGTCAGGCACATACAACGTCAGCGACCTCATCAACGTGAGACACTCCGGTTCGCGCCATCATCGCATCTGCGTCTTCGGATACGAGGAGGGTAGGGCAGTACTCGACTTCAGTAGCCAGCCACATACTGGCGACGACTATGCCGGCCAGTTTCGTGGAGTGCTGATGAATCCATTTGCCGACTACTGGTATTGGCGCGACATTGACTTCACCCATGCCGCCGACAATGGTATGAAACTTGAGGCCAGCTATTGTGTCATCGAACGCTGCAACTTCTATCGTAATGGCGATACCGGTCTGCAACTGGGATTCGACAAAGACGGCAATGGCGGCAACAACCGCAACCCCAAATTCCTCTTTGGTCGTTATAACCAGATTATCAACTGCGACTCGTATTACAACTACGACGTGCAGGATAATGGAGGTAATGCCGATGGTTTCGCCAACAAGCTCTATCCCGGACCGGGCAACGAGTGGCACGGCGACCGATGCTGGGGAAACTCCGACGACGGATGGGATCTCTACTATGCTGCATATCCCTGTCTGATAGAAAACTGCTGGGCCATCTGGAACGGATATCTCGAGGATGGCAGCATCGGCAAGAATGGCAATGGCTTCAAGCAGGGCGGCAACAAGCAGGGCGGTGGTTCCTACGGCGCTCACATCTTCCTCAACGATGTGGCAGCCTACAACCTCTACCACGGTTTCGACCAGAACAATCACAATGAGGGCAACTGGATAATCAATTGCACAGCCTTTGCCAATAAGCAGGTCAATTTCCGCTTCAACTGCAAGGTTGAACTACTGGGCAATACCGTGTTCCACCTGCGCAACTGCCTCGGATTCCGCCCTGGCGAGTCCAATCACCGCTTCTATATCACTCCCGACTCCAAGTACACCAACTGGCAGGATATCCTCGGCACGTCGCCCAACTACAATCAGGAGAAAGGCACTAACCCCGAGACGGGAGAACCATATAATAGCATCTCAAGTGCCAACTGGCCCGACTACGACGACCAGTTTGAGGACATCTCTTTGGAGACAGCCATCAGTGCACGTCAGCCCAATGGCGAGCTGCCGCTGCGTTTTGCAAGACCTAAGGTTGGCTCTATTTTCGAAGACAAGGGTATGCCTATCGAGAATTTCGTGTGCTCTGACATTTTCCAGGAGCAGTATAAACTGGCCGGACAGTGGCTCGACGACTATTCTACTACCGTCACACTTCCATACAGCGGCTCTGCTCCCGACTATGGAGCCTACGAGGCAGGATGGGAGCGCCCGGCCTATGATGCCGAGACGCTATTGTCTGAGAACGACGGCACCCTCTTCGACGCTGCTGAGGTGACCACGGTCGATGGCAATGACTACATCGTTGAGCCGCTCATCGATGACTACCTGTTCCAGGATGCCACGCTTCCTGCCGATGTTACGGCATATCTCACCGATATGTCGTCGGCCAATCAGCTGCTGCCTACGTACTATGGCAAGAATGGCACCTGTCCCACCAAGATTGGCGCACTCTATGGCGGCGGCACCATGGGTGCCTGCAAGTTGGCCAAGAGCAGTGGCTATATCGAACTGACGCTGCCCTCGCTCAGTGTGCTGCGCAGTTTTCTCTATGGTGGTGGCAAGTCATCTACTATAAAGGTGCAGTGGAAGCGTCAGGGCGACAGCAGTTGGACCGATGGCGAGACATTCACCTTCGACCAGCGCATGATGGCCATCGACTTCACCCACTATGGTGTGCCCCAGAGCGTTAAGCCTGTTGTGGTTCGCATCAACAGCACCGGCTCCAACGATGTCTATATGACAAATCTTGTGGCATCAGGATTCAAGGAATATTCTGGGCAGACAACTGGCATTCGCCCGTTGCAGGCTGACATGCAGGCAACTTCCAACGGCATTATCATCTATGGCGATGTCGCTTCCATCACTGTCTGCGATGCCTCCGGACGTCAGGTTGCACAGTCGGCACTGTCGCAGTTCTGCAACCTCTCATCCCTCGGTCGCGGTGTCTATATGGTCAAGGCTCTTATGAAGGATGGCTCCACCGTAGGCACCAAAGTGCTTAGGCGATAAAAGCGCCTCCTGTAGGATACTGTATGTCATAGCACTCCGGCGTGCTTGTGGAACTGCTCAAGCAGCCACTCCTTCTGTTCGGCAATAGTCATATTGCTATTGTCGAGCAGTAGGGCATCGTCGGCACGGCGCAGTGGAGATACGGCACGGTGTGAGTCGATGTAGTCGCGCTCCTCAACGTTCTTTAGGATATCGGCATAGTCGGCCTCCATGCCTTTTGCCTTCAGCTCGTCGTAGCGGCGCTGGGCACGCACCTCGGCAGAGGCAGTGACAAACACCTTCAGCTCGGCATTGGGGAATACCACGGTACCAATGTCGCGACCATCCATCACTACGCCGCCATCACGGCCCATTTCCTGTTGCTGGGCCACCATAGCCTCGCGCACAAAATCGAGTGTAGCAATCGGGCTGACATGATTTGAGACCTCCATAGTGCGGATGTCCTTCTCTACGAGTTCACCGTTCAGATAAGTGTCAGGGCGGCCGGTTTCAGGATTGAACTTGAAAGAAATATGGATGTCGGGCATCTGACGGCGCAGTCCTTCCACGTCAATAGATGCCCCACCAATGGTCCCCGAGGGGGCTTCGTTAGTAAACAACCCATTCCGCAGGGCATAGAGTGTGACCGAGCGGTACATAGCTCCTGTATCAACATATACATAGCCCACTTCGCGGGCCAGGTCCTTGGCCATGGTGCTCTTTCCGCACGAGCTGTGGCCATCAATAGCTATGGTTATCTTTTTCATGATTAGTTATCGTTTTCGTTTTCGTTTTTCGTTTTCATTTTTCGTTTTCGTTATCGTTATCGTTTTCGTTACATCGCGTAGCTGAGGTTAATCAGCAGCGAGTTGGCCGACACGTGGTATTTTGCGTAGGCAACCTGCAGTTTGAAGCGCTCCAACTGTATTCCGCCGCCAATTGATAGTCCTGCACCATGATTGCTTTCGCCCTCGCTGTCGGCTATCTTCATCTCGCTCGATCGGCGGAAGTTATAGCCCGCGGCAATATAGATATTATCACCTATCAGCAGGTCGGCACCCACGGCCAGATGCTTTATCAGTCCCTGGTCCCAGTTGTTCAGTCGTGACAGCGTCGCTGACAGGCGCAGCGGCGAACCTATAAGCCGCTTGGAGACACCAAGTTGCAGGTCGAGAGGTATGCGCTCAAAGTCGTCCTCATACGCAGCAATCTGTCCTCCAAGATTCTTGGCTACTGCAGCCACCGACCACTGAGTATCCTCGTCGTAGTAGTTGATGCCTAAGTCTATGGCGACAGCCGCCGACGAATAGCTGGCAATATGCGAAGTGATGAATCGTGCTGTAATGCCACCGCTGAACTTGTTGCTCAGCAGATAGGCAAATGTTCCCGACAAGGCAATGTCACGGGCCGAGAACGTTCCTGTCTCTATATTCTCTACCGTGGTCTCCTTCATCGAGCCGTAGTCCATGTATTGAGCTGCCACACCCCATGTACCACGCTCCTTATAAGCCTTCACAAACGATGCCGAGGCCGTCTTTGCCCCCTCCATGTATGTCATGAAGTTGAGGTTGAGGCTCTTGTCCGTCACGTTGCTGATGAGCGATGGATTGTGGAAGATGAGCGACGGGTCATCGTCGGTGATGGTGATATTGTTGCCGCCGAGAGCTGCTACGTGGGCACTCACAGGCAAGCGCAGAAAGCTATACACCTCCTGACTTTCCTGACCGCGTGCCACAAGGGCAGTCAAGGCCGTGATGACTATCAAAACACCCTTTTTCATCATTAAATCAACGGCAAAGGTACGAAAAATATTGTATAAACGCGTGATGGAACGCAATAATTATGAATTATGAATTGTGAATTATGAATTATTTCGTACCTTTGCACTCGTCATGGAACAAAAAAAGACACAGCGTGCTGACATGGAAAGGCGGCGCACAACGGGATTCCTCCTCGGTCTCACCTTTGTGCTGGCGCTGTTGTATATCGCTCTGGAGTGGAATTCTAATGATTCTGGCGGCGACTTCAATCCCTTGGATCTTCAGGATTTAGTTCATGAGAGTGAGCTTGTTCCGATGTCCAATGAGGAAACTATTGCTCAGATGCAGCAGGAGAAGTCTGCCGACAAGGCCGAAAAGCTCCGGCTGGTTGACGACGATGTCGAACTGCCTTCACCCGAAGAGAATCATGAGGGCGAGGGCGACGACGACGAGACTCTGCTCGAACAACTTGAAGAAGAGCAGGACAAACCACTTGAGGCAATGGGTGTTGACCCGAATAATCCTCTCAATTTTCATATTGCTGAAGACCTGCCCCAGTTTCCTGGCGGAGCTGTGGAGTTTATGAAGTGGCTTACCAAGAATTTGCGGTATCCTCATAATGCCCGCCGAATGAAGGTTCAGGGCAAGGTAGTAGCCGTCTTCTACATCGAGAAAGACGGCAAGGTGACAGGCATAAAGGTCACCCAGTCGCTCTCTCCCGAGTGTGACCGAGAGGCATTGCGAGTGCTCCGCATGATGCCCGACTGGCAGCCCGGAATCCAAAACGACAAGCCCTGCCGCACCAAGGTCAGCATCCCTATTGTGTTTAAACTCTAACGAAATACTCTAACGAAATACTCTAACGAAATACGAAAACGAAACGCTTCGCTACGAAAAATTAATTTTCAATTCTTCAATTCTTCAAAATTTCAATTTGCAATGAATACTTCCAACGACATCCTGCAAAAAGTCAACGACTTTCTGGCTGCACTGCCATACGACCGCAAGCCGGCATCACTCTACGAACCAGTAGAATATGTACTCTCGCTGGGCGGCAAGCGCATACGCCCTGTACTTATGCTGCTCAGCTATAATCTGTGGCGTGAGCAACCCGAGGACATCCTTATGCCTGCCGTTGGTCTCGAGACATATCATAACTACACACTGCTACACGACGACCTTATGGATAATGCCGACATGCGTCGCGGTCATGAGACCGTTCACCGTCGCTGGGATGCCAACAAAGCCATCCTCTCGGGCGACTCCATGCTCGTGCTGGCCTATCAGCGTGTGGCACAGGTGCCCGCCGATAAGCTGCAGCAGGTGCTCGACCTCTTCACCGTTACCGCTCTCGAGATTGGCGAAGGACAGGAATACGATATGACGTTTGAGACACGCAACGACGTCACAGAGGATGAATACATAGAGATGATCCGTCTGAAAACGTCGGTGCTGCTGGCCTGTGCCATGAAGATGGGTGCCATACTGGCCAATGCTCCCCAGCAGGATGTAGAGCGACTGTATAAAGTCGGTGAACAACTGGGTTTGGCTTTCCAGTTGCAAGACGACCTGCTCGATGTATATGGCGACCCCAAGGTGTTTGGCAAGGCCATTGGTGGCGACATCACTTCTAACAAGAAGACCTATATGCTCATCAATGCCGTAAATCGTGCCAATGCAGAGCAGCGTGCCGAACTGGAGCGCTGGATAAGTGCTACCGACTTTGACCGTTCAGAGAAAGTGGCTGCCGTCACCCGTCTCTACGATGAGATAGGTATCCGACAGTTGTGCGAGCAGAAGATAAACCACTATTTCGACCTTGCCCGTCAAACCCTCAGCGAGGTTAATGTCCCCGAGGAGCGCAAGCATTATCTCCGCCAGTATATGGAAGAAATGCTACACAGGAATAAATGACGATAACGTGAACGTGAACGATAACGAAACGCTTCGCTACGAAAACGAAAATACGAAAGACGAAAACTCAAAAATTTCAATTTTCAATTCTCAATTTTCAATTTTCAATTCTCAATTTTCAATTCTCAATTTGAACTACATCGACACCCATTGCCATCTTGACGGCGAGGAATTCAATGAAGACCGCGATGCCGTCGTTCAGCGAGCCCGCGAGGCTGGCTGCGAGGCAGTATTCCTGCCCGCCATCGACTTGAAGACGTGCCACACCGTCCTCGACACCTGTTCGCGTTATCCCGGCTATTGCTATCCCATGCTCGGACTGCATCCTGAAGAAGTTCGTGCCGACTGGCGCGACCAGCTTGCCGCCATCCGCGCTCTGCTTGGAAATCAGAATCATGGGCAATCTCAAATTTTCAATTTTCAATTTTCATTTTTCAATTGTTTAGGAATTGGCGAGGTTGGACTTGACTTCTATTGGAGTCGCGAGTTTGAGGAGGAACAGCTGTTGGCTTTTGAGGAGCAGGTACGTTGGTCGGTAGAGACGCGTCTGCCGCTGATGATTCATTGTCGCAAGGCCCAAAACGAGATGGTCACTATATTAAAAAGGTACGCACGCGAACTGCCTGGTGGAGTGTTCCACTGCTTTGCCGGCAACGAGCAGGAAGCCCGCCAGTTGTTGGAGTTCCCGCAGTTTGTCCTTGGTATCGGCGGAGTGTCCACATTTAAGAAAAGCCATCTGCCCGAAGTGCTTCCCGCCTGTGTGCCCCTCGACCGCATTGTTCTCGAGACCGATGCTCCCTATATGGCTCCAGTTCCCATGCGTGGTAAGCGTAATGAGCCAGCCTTCGTCCGTCACGTCATCACACGCCTTGCCGAGGCATACGGCATCATCGAAGAAGAACTCTGCCGGCAGACCACAGCCAATGTCCGTCGCGTGTTTAAAATAACGCCAGGCACCTGAAAGTGCCTGGCGTTACTGCTTTTATTCGTCATCTTCATCACCCCAGCCATATCTGCGGCCATTGAATTCTCCATCCCATGGATCATCCGTTGGCGTGATGTCCTGATTGTCCTTTTCAGGATCAAACTGCGACTGCATCAGAATCTGTTTCGTCTTGCAGACGTGCACCCGTGTCGTAGGTGTCATATATGCTTTCTTCTTCATAGTCTTTTCTTTTTTAATTCTCACTTAATCACGACCTTTTTGCCGTTGATGATGTAGAGACCCTTCTTCGGGTTCTGCACGCGCTGGCCGCCCAGGTTGTAAGCCTTGTCGTCGTTCAGCTCGTCAGCACCGATGACAGTCGTGATACCAGTAGCGTCGTCGTAGAAACTCAGGCGTGCACCATTTGCACCGTCAGGCAGCTCGAAGTAAGCGCGGAAGCCCTTGATAGAAGCAGTCTCCGTTCCCTTGGCAATCCTTGCCTCGCTGGTCACACCCCACTTGCCTTCCATAGAGCCTGCTCCCATCGGAGTGTAAGTTCCCTGGAAGGTCGCATCGCCGTCGGTTACCTTTATGTTTTCTGTACCTACATATGAAGAATAGATAACAGGGCTTTCCCATGTGAATACCTTCTCAGCGATAGCAGCTGGAACATAAATAATATAAGGTGTCGCAGGATTGAGCGTTTCTCCTGTAACAGTGCTGAATTTTAGAGCACCGTCAGCATAGCCAGTGAAGCTGTAGAACTTGGCACCCTCGCCGAATTCGCTCTTGGCAACAGCCAGTGGAGCCACGAAGGTGTTCCACCCTGCAACGAAGCTGCGGGTCAGAGTGACAACGTCGTAGACAGCGCTGTAGCCCGTCTCAATTGTAGGCTCGCTGGTATCTGTCATATCGAGGCGAACGAGCTCAGCCACATAGCGGGTTACAACATCAGTCTTCAGCGTACCACCAGCATACTCTACCTCGATGTGCATCTCTGCACCCTCTGTAGCGGCAACGGTCGGAGTCGCAGTTATGTTAATAACCTTGCTTTCGTTGGCAGCAAATGAGGTAGCCTCAGAAGTACCAATGACCTCATCGCCCATGTACAACTTGGCAATGACATTCTCTTCAGCCACGCCACGGCTTTCCTTCACGGTAACGGTGGCAGTGAAACTCTTGGTGGCCTTCATGGTAGGACTGTAGGAACCTGAAGTAGGAATGTTGCTTGCTGTAATGGCCATGATATGGTCAGGCAGAGCCAGTTTAAAGCCCTCGAAGTTGTCAAGGTAAGTGTAATTGCCCGTAAAACGCAGATAATAGAGACCATCGGCAGGTGCTATGAACTCCTTTGTGCCTGCATCGGTATAGGTCACAATTTCACTCCATGTTTCCTGATCGTCGGTGGAGTATTGCATCTTGATACTGTAGTACTCGCTCTCAGCACCAATGACATCAAACTTGAGTTTTTGGCCTTCAGTTGCCTGCAGGCGCGGAGTGGTCAGTGTAGCAGTAGTGTTATTGCCCGGGCCGATAACCTTTGTGCCATTGCCACCGTAGTAAGGCGAACTTACTGTCCATCCGGTTGTTGTCCAGAATGCCGGCATGCCGTTTTCGAAGTCCTCCTCCCAGATGTTCGGATCCTTCGTTGTGGCAGAGGCATTGATGACGATGTCTGCCAGACCGGCATTGGTGGGATGGATGGTGATGGCTGAAGCCTTCTCTCCGTAGTTTTCGTCAAATACGAGGCTGAGGTCGAAGTCAA
Source organism: uncultured Prevotella sp. (assembly GCA_946186115.1). Lineage (GTDB taxonomy): Bacteria > Bacteroidota > Bacteroidia > Bacteroidales > Bacteroidaceae > Prevotella. The sequence continues at coordinate 51,144 of CAMHLV010000004.1, forward strand.
GCGTCTCGTCCTTGCCTAATGAGAACTCGCTCTCGGAAACGGTGAAGTGATCAGTAACTGAAGAGGTGATAGTACCTGTCAGCGTACCGGTACCCGTGTTCTTGATGGTGTAGGTGTGCTTGAGAGCCTCCTTCACCTTCGTGCCGAAGTTGTCCTCGTAGCCTGTGGTAATGTTAGCACCAGCAAGTGTCACGCCAAGAGCAGGAGCATCCTGGTTATAGGTGTATCCGTTGATGATACTAATAGCCACATAGTCGCCAGTGAACTTCAGTTTGTAGTTGCCTGCAGCGATGTTGTCAACAGTCAGTACTACATAGTCAGTGGTGTTTTGGCGCAACTCAGTTGTGAAGGTCTTGACGGCATCGCTCCATGTAGCACCATTGTCAGTAGAGGTCTTAACATCAAGTTGAGCTCGTGCAGTAGCTGTTCCACGGGCATAGATAACCAGTTTCTCGCCCTCTGCAACAGTAATGGCAGGAGTGGTCAGTGTTGCTCCATAGCCATTGTAATAGGCTTCGTTGTTGCTGATGTTGAAGCTGCTCTTTGTCCATCCGTCGGGTAACTCGTTATTGGCAAAATCTACGTAAATCTTGCTGTTGTCTGCAACATAACCCGTTACAGGAATAGTGAACTCAGTCTGGCCAATGGCCTGGAATGCCAGTTTGACATCACCACTCTTGGCACCAGGAGTCTCGGTGTTCATCTTAACGGTAAATGTCTCAGACTCGCCAGCGGCAACGTATGTTCCCTTTCTTGTGGGAGCATCACCCCATGAGCCTGCCCAATATTTATTTCCATCGTACAGGTCGCCATTAAGATAGTAGCCTTCTACGTTGAAGTTGTTTATATCAGGAGTTTGTTCTGAACCGCCATTGTTAATAACAATACCTGTAGCTCCTTCTGGAACAACAAATGCAAATTGTGGTTCGTTCATGTCGTTTGTTCCAACGTAAGTTGCTGGTACACCAGGCCAAACGGTGAGGTTTCCATTGTTTCCCCATGCGTGTACATAAACCGAAGTCCAACCCTTCGTGCTGGTGAACAACAGGGCGTTGTCGCTTTCTACTGTAAAGCCTTCAGGAATGGTATAGATGACGTTCATGCCATTATTTCCATCATTGGTGATGGTATATTCCTGCTCAGCAACATCGTTCTGCTCAACAAATCCGAAGTCCTGAGTAGTGTTGTTTGCATATTCAGCATCGCCTTTGAAAATAGCGAAGCGTGCGCCAGTGGGTAACGTTCCACCATAGACATTGTCGATAGAAACACCGCAAGCCACGAAGCGAATCTGCTTAGCAGTAGCGGGAATGGTCACTTGCTTCAGCTCAAAGTCATCAGAGAGATCAGTGGTATTGAAAGCACCCTCAGCAACGTCAGTCCATGTCTCGCCGTCTGCACTATACTGAACGAGCAGGTAGCTCTCGTAGGTATCAAACTGTCTATCTTTCTTCACCATGAACTTCACCTTCTCATTGTCAGTGAAGGTCATCTCTTCTGGTGAAACCAGTGCGCTCTTGTAGTTGTTCAAATAGCTTGCGGAGCTAGAAGTTTTATACTGAGCATAGCCATTAGTAAAGCTCCATGAACCTGCACTGCTGCCAATGCTCTTCGTTGTCCAGAAGTCGGGCAGGGCATTGCCTGCGAAGTCTTCGAACATCTTGGTGGGATCAAGCACGATACCGCTGACATTGATGGTCTGAGACTCAATGCTTGCAGCGCTAACGGTAATGGTGCCGGCGTAGTCACCAGGATTCTCGGTGTTAATGGTCACTGTGACAGTGATGTCTTCGCCACCAACAGCTATCGTAGCATCGCTAACTTCAGTAGTTGTGAACGCATCGCCTTCGCAACTGACGTTGATGTCCGTCATGTCGCTCTTACCCTTGTTCTTGATAGTAAAGGTCAGCTGCTTAGCCTCTTCGGTAGCATCGGGTGATACCATGCCAAAGTCAAGGGCATCGGTAGAAAGCACCATCTTAGGACCTAACTCCACAGGAGTGAAGAATACCGACATCTTCGGCAGGAAGGTCCTGTAATTATAATAACTTGAACCTGCAACAGCTGCATTATTGGTAGTGCTTACTCCGTACCAAGAAACGCTACTTGATGATCCCTTAGCAGTCTGAGCAAAGCCAACCAAAAGGTTACCACCTGTATATTCAAACTCTTTAGGTAACTCAATAGTCATTTGATAGTTGGAAACTGCTAGTGAACCAGAGTAAACCTTGTCCATGCTGTCCCAGTCAACAAAGTCTGTGGTGGCAAATTCGCTTTCTGTGATGTTCTTCAGATAGACGTCGAAGGTGGCATTACCCCAACTCTTACTGGATGCAGAACTATGGAAAATCAGCTTACTGATTTCGCTATTGCCAATAGCTCCAAGAGTCTCAGCGGGGATAATGAACTGGCTCTTGACATCAGTTCCATCGCAATCGTAGCCATAGATGGGAACGTAGCCATTGGTTTCAGTTCCATCGTTGACAAGCATGATGCCCGGCGTAAAGCTGATCTCCGTGCTCCATTCACTCTTATCATCTTCGCTGTTCACGGCACGGACGCTGGCATAGTATGTAGTGCCAGTAGTTAGGCCTGTAATTGTGTAGGTCTTTTCGGTGACAGGAATCACTGTGCTGTAATCTCCGCTTGTAGTGCTATAGCTTACCTCCCACTTGCTCTGTGTGGTAGCATCGGCCCAAGTCAAAGTGGCGCTTGTCTGGCTGAGGCTGCTAATGGCAAAGTCTGTGGGAACAATGCATGAGGGCTGTGTGGTGAAGCTGATCTTCTCGCTCCATACGCTGACATCGCTGTCCTTCTTCGAGCGTACGCAAACATAATAAGTGGTCTTTGCAGAAAGGCCTGTCAGGGTGAAGGGATTGGTTGTGGCGTCAATAGGAGTAGCCGCATCGGCATCGAAATCGGCCGTTGTACCATAGGCAATCTGCCAAGCCTCTTCGTCGCTTCCGTTTATCCAACTCAGTTCCACGCTGTTTGCTGTAGCGTTGCTTGCAGCAAGCTCTGTGGGAACAATGCAGGCAGGAGCTTCGTCGATGGTCACGTCATCAAGGTAGATGTAAGCATCGCCGCTTGAATAGTTAGATGTGCCCTTGAATACGATAACAACATTCTCAGAGAAGCCGGCAGGAAGGATGATTTCTTTCTTTTCCCAGCTTGACTGATTCGTCAGACCAGTAGCCAAAGCCGTTGTATAGGTTGCTCCACCATCACTGGAGATATAAACTGAGAAGTCGCCAGCCTTTGGATTCTTATACCAGAAGGTCAACTGCATGGTCTTGCCTGAGGGGAAGTTCATGACAGGCGACTTCAGCATGTTGGTGTAGTTGGTCGGGTTGTAAAGAGACTCGAAGCGTACACATGCACCATCGTGACCAGTAGCATAGTAGTTCCACTTGTAAGCATCGTTGGTAGTTGTACCCTCGGCATTATTCCAGCAAAGAGGAATACCAGCTGTGATGCCATTGAAGTTCTCGGTGAAGGGGAACTCGGTGACAGCCACACAGTCGGTAGTGAAGCTTTCGGCATCTGTCCAAACACTTTGGTCGCTTGCACTGCAATAGGTGCGAACCTGTACTTGATAGCTTGTGGCAGGAGTGAGACCTGTCAAGGCGTGTGTCTTTGCACTGATAGTTCCTGATACCTCGGTCCAGTCGCTATCACTTGCTTTCTTGTAACGTACATTGAAATCGTCGGCATCGGAAGTCCAACTCAGCGTAGCACCACTGCTCGTGATGTTGGTAATGGTAAGGCCTGTTGGAACGATGCAAGAAGGAGCCTCCTGAACGGTAACATCGTCCAAATAGATGTATGCATCGCCGCTACCATAGTTAGAAGTACCCTGGAATACAATGACCACATTCTCTGTAAAACCGTTAGGAAGAATGATTTCCTTCTTTGTCCAGGCAGATGCACCTGTCAGGCCAGTAGCCAGTTCTGTCGTATATGTAGCACCACCGTCATTGGAAATGTAAACCGAGAAGTCACCAGCAGTGGGGTTCTTGTACCAGAACACAAGCTGCATGGCTTTTCCTGATGTAAAGTTCATGACAGGGGTCTTCAGCATATTAGTGTTACCACTATAGTTGTTGTAAGAGTTAAAACGAACGCAAGCACCATCATGGCCAGTGGCAAAGTAATTCCATTTATAAGATTCTGTGCTTGTAGTTCCTTCAGTATTATTCCAGCACATAGGTATGCCAGAGCTAATACCATTGAAGTTTTCAGTATATGGGAATTCAGAAATGGCTCCACAGTCAGTAGTGAAACTAACGGCTTCCGTCCATTCACTTTGGTCTGATGAATCGCAGTATGTGCGAACTCGAACTTGATAAGCTGTAGAAGCGGTAAGTCCCGTCAGGGTGTAGGGATTGGTGGTGACTGTACTGCTAACATCCGTCCATCCCTCATCTGTAGCCTTCTTGTATTGCACATTCCATTCTTCACCAGTCGAAGCCCAACTCAACGTTACAGAGTTACTCGTAATGTTAGATGTAGCTAAATTAGTAGGCTTGATGCAGGTAGGAGGAGCTGCAAAGCTAAAGTCATCAACATAAAGATAATACTTGTTGTTTGATGTATAATTTACTGCAATATACTTAGTGCCTGCAGGGAAATCATTTTCGTATTTTTTCCACGTTCCGCTATTTTCAGATATAACATCTCCCCAAGTAAAGTTATCGGCATCTGTGCCACTTGTAGAATAACCTACTCTGAAAGATTCAGTATAATAGCTTCCGCTATTATGGCTTTTATAATAGAATGATAGAGAACCGCCTGAAGGTGCGTTCAATTCCGGGGAAATGAGTAATTGGTTAGCAGTTCCTCCGTCATAAGAGGAAAACTGGAAGCCATATGACCCAGTGTTTTTTACGCTGGAAGTTATAAGAAATTTAGATGAATTGTTATTACCAGGGTTTGCTGTTGTCCATCCATCCGTGGCGAGGTTGTTGTCCTCGAATCCATAACTATACGGCAATGACTTTTGTGCCCACGTCGGGCTTGCCCCGATCAATAGGGCAAAGAGCGTCAAGAGCAATAGTTTGCTCCTTCCTGAGATAGAATAATCTTTCATAAGCATTTTGTTTTAGTTATTTTTATTTTGTTATTTGAATACTTTTCTGACCTGTCCGTTCTTGCGCTCTAGGATAATGCCATGGGGCTGACGCATGGCGTCGAGGCGACGGCCCTGCAGGTCGTAGTACTGGTTGGCGGCTGACGACTCTTGGTCGGCTGTCGTCGGGAGGGCTATCGATGTGGCTGAGCCACGCAGCTGGCGCACCACAAGGTCGAGCGTCTGGATGCTGTCGGTGACGCTGATGACAGCCTCGCGCTCGTCCATGCCGTCGGGCAGCGCATCGTATTCTACGGTGACGTTATCGACGGTGTATTCGCCAGGAGTGCCTAAGATGCGGCACCAGTCGGCATTGCTGCCTAAGTATTTATAGATGCCCAGGTTGGCAAAGACAGGGATGTCAGTGGTGCCGGCCTGCGGGCCAACCTCTGTGACATCGCTGCCCATGGTGACGGCACCTTGGTCGCTGACCTGAGCAGGAATGAGCACCGAGTGGCTGAAATAGGGGAATACTGAAAGGGAGGTCTGACCGCCGGGAGCTGCCTGGAAATAGCCTGTGAAGGGCCGCCACGTGCCCTTGTTCAGCATAAAGGCTGTGTTGCCGTAGTCGCGCATGGGAGCCATGCCAATGGCACACTCCAGCTGGTCGTTCTTCTCGGGAATGCCGTCAATGACGAGGAATACTTCCTGGTCGATAATCATGCGACGGCCTAATTCTATGGTGACCATGCCATTGTTGTTGTTCATGGCATAGTTCAGTTCGCTGAGGGTCCAGCTGTCAAGCATCTCAATGGGCTTGCCGGGCAGACCGTTCTCACTGGTGTAAAGGTAGAAGCCGACGGAGGCTATCTGGTCGGTAAGCTCTTCGGCAGAGGCCTTGGTGAAACCTACGTACATAGCTTCAAGCACTACCGGCACTGAGGGCTTGGAGATGCGCTCAGCCCAGGCCGTGATGCCCATCTTGTTGGCACCAGGCAGGGTGAGGGCGCCGTCCACGAAGTTGGTCTGATAACCGTCTTTGGGCTGGAAATTGGAGACAAAGCCCTCAAACTGCACCTGTACGGAATCATCAACGTAGGTATAGCCCTCAGCGTTCTGTGCCGTATGCAGCACATAACACTTGTCGAGGGTGTTGTGATGGTAGGTCACGTCCTGAGTGGTGTAAATATCATTGGGAACAAAGATTCCCTCGGCCTTGGCCAGGTCGTATGGTGTGTACATTGCCCATGTGAAATCGGTGGGGAAACCCTCTGAGGCATCTTTGTACTCCACGGGAGCCAGCGGAGCTATCATCCTCATGCGTGGCTGCTGCATGGTGCGGAAGTTTGCAGGGAATTGAATACCGGCCACAGGTGCTTGCACCTCTACGCTGACGAAGGCAGTCTTGGTAACCTCGTCGCTGCCCTCGGCATCGGTGACGCGAAGTGTGACATCGTAAGTGCCTCCGGCAGTATAATAAACGGTGGGTGACTGCTCGGTGGATGTTGCTGGAGTACCACCGGGGAACGACCATTGCCAACCAGTCGGGGTGCCTCCTGTGCTCAAATCTACAAACTGGATGATGTCGCCAGCCTTGACATTGATCTGGTCAACAGACTGCACGCCTGTCACCGACATGCCATCGACATAGAAATCGCCCATGTATCCACCAGTGTTGAAGGTGTCGTTGGTGCCTGGCCCCCAGTAAAGACGTATCTTTACCTGCTTGCCTACAAAGGCTGTCAGGTCTGCATTGATAGCTATCCAACGGGCTGAGCCCTCAGTCACTTCCTTGCTGTTCCATACCTCCGTCAGCGTCTCAAAGTTGTCGGCTGAAACCTGGATGGCCAGCGTCACATATTCGTTCCAAGTAGGTGTCATGCGTACGTAGGCATGCAGCTGACCGTTTGCTGGAACATTGATGGTGGAACTGGTAGCCGACGCCTTGGTGCGCTTATAAACCTGATAAGGTCCGTCAATATGTAAGGAGTAGACATCGTTCTCGTCGATGGTGTTGAAGTCCTTCTTCTCTTTAGTGAAAGTGACGACATTGCCTTCGCCCTGGTCAATAGTCCATCCTGAGAGTATCAGGTTGCCCTTGGCATCGCGCTCGTCACTATCAAAATTCTCGCTCCATATTGTCAGGCTCGAAGTTGCTCCCTGTATGCTGAAATCAGCTGTCAAACCATTGGCTGCCGTACGGCGAATGGTCTTGGGGAGGTTCAAGTGGCCCGGTGTAGCCTTGTATGGCATAGCGGCAGGCTTGCCAACTTGCATATTGCGCTTTGTTTGAGTAACTTTGACAACGTCACCTGCCGTGGCACTCAGCACAAATAATGCTGAAAGAATAAGTGTTATACACTTTGTTTGCAATCTTTTCATTTTGATGTTAGTATAGAATCTTATATATTTTTGTGTTATAATGCGCACAATGAATGCAAAGTTACGAAAAATAACAAAAAAGGCGCATAATCGGTTTGTGAAGATGTTCAGATTTATAAATTTGTACTATTTATGGCGATTTTTGCATGTTTTGGGCATTTTTATACTGTTCTGCAGATGTATTTTTAGTTCTTTGTAACTAATGGGATTACCCTATGGCACGCCCATTTTTAGAAATAGAATGGTGGAGTCATCGAGCAACGAGCTGGATGACGCAGGGCGCAGTAGTGAGTTAAAGAAATATAAATTCTGAAGTGGTAGGTTGGAAATAGCAGAAAAAGCAATACCTTTGCATCCGGTTTTTAGGAAACCGTCTTTGAAATCTATTAAGGAGAGGTGCTCGAGTGGTTGAAGAGGCACGCCTGGAAAGCGTGTAACCGGCAAAACTGGTTCGCAGGTTCGAATCCTGTTCTCTCCGCAAAAATGACTTAAAGGGAATCAATCAGGTTCCCTTTTTTCGTGCCTGATTGCCAACGTCTTACGTTTACAACACTCTGACAATGTGAATGTTAGGAGATTTTAAACTCTCCAAATATCACTCAAGATGAGTAAAGAAAACGCAAGATGAGACATAAAAAACGTGTTATAAATTTGTTAGAGCATGGTATTCTGCATGGTAGAAAGCAAAATACCTCCTATCGTGTATGTTTTTGCCTTTTGGGTCGTGAAAATGTTAATATACGACTTTTTTTTTTGCAAGACCCCTTGTTCGAGGAAAAAACATTTCCTTTGCAGCAGATTTTTAATTTCAAAACGCGAAGGTTATGAAGAAAGAAGAAATGGTTAGGCTGACAAATATGATTGCCGAAAGAACCGCAGACATTGTGATAGAACGTCTCAAAGGTTCCACTGCTACCAAGGTGGATGATGACGAGTACGTGGACAGCAAAGAAGCTGCCCGTATTTTGGATGTTACCCCCCGTTATCTCTGCTCAATGAAACACAAGTTCCCTCACAAGAAAGTTGGCAACTACAGTCAGGGCCGCGTTCTTTTCAAAAAGAGCGAACTGTTAGCTAACTATATCAAGTAAGAAGAATGAGAACAGCCGTCGAGATTCCTGTCGTGTCTCTTATATATAATCGGTATAAGAAAGCAACGGCTACACAGGATGCCGTCATAGAGATTCGTGTCTATTATGACGGTAAGGCAAAATACATGTCTACCCGAATCCGAGTATTCCCAAAAGAATGGCAACGAGGTCGGGTAGTCGGGCGTGTGGATGCCGTTATCCTGAACAAACAACTCGATAGGCTTCTCATTGACGTACGCCAGATTGTATATGACATGTACGATGCAGGTCACATAGATATCGACGCAATACCCTCCCGACTGATGGCGAAGCGTAAGCCCAACGTCACGTTCCTCTATTTCTGTGAAGAGCGGACCAAAATCAGGAAGCATGGGAACTCAGTTGACAGTCAGGAACGTTACGATCGCTTTCTTCGCTTTCTGAAGGAATACGGCAAGATAAAGACGTTCTATGACCTAACAGAGTTAAAGGTGATGGAGCTTGACAAGCATCTGAAAAAGAAAAATGACATGAAAGCGAAGAGCCGCTGGAACAACTACCATCGTTTCCTCAACTCATTCATCCTCGATGCTCAGAAAGAAGGCCTCATTCAGCAGAATCCCTACGACCGTGTGAAGATAGACAAGGGCAGTGACTATGATGGAATAGAGAAATACCTATCTCCAGAAGAGTTTCAAAAGCTGCGTACGGCATCCATGCCAGAAGCACGATTGGAACGAGTACGCGATCTCTTTGTGTTTCATGCTTATACCTGCATGAGTTATCATGACCTGAGAGCTTTTGACGAAAAGAAAATCCGTGAGGTCGACGGCAAAAAGGTGTATGTGGGTCATCGTGGTAAGACCAAGATAGAGTTTACAGTGCCGATGCTAACACCTGCTATAGAGATATTGAAGAAATACAAAGGCAAATTGCCGATGCTAAGCAATGTGAAGTACAATGAGTACATCAAGGAGGTGGTTAAAGCAGCTGGCATAGATAAACCTGTCACGACTCACTGGGCCAGGCACACTGGGGCCACTTTACTTTTGAATGCTGGAGTTCCCATTGAGGTTGTCTCGAAGGTATGTGGGCATAGCAGCATTAAAATGACGGAAAAAATATACGCAAAGCTGCTGCCAAAGACGGTAGTGGCCGCTGTTAACGAAATAGAAGATAAATTAATATAGACCCCAAGTCCCGGAAGGGCATTGACAACATGGCAAGATTTACATTTGAAAGTCTTCTAAAAGACATCAAGAACGATGGACTCTACGAAAAACCTGAAGCATTCAAGAGTCTCGTCGTAGAGAAGTTTGAACCGTGGATACGGGACGGCAAACCCGTCATGTGGTATGATGGAAAGACCGCGCGAGGTGAACAAAAGGTGATAGTGAAAGCCGAAGCGCCCCTGAACCATGAAGACATAGAGCAGTTCGGCAGAAGCCTCTGTGACTTCTTCGGACTGGGCTTCGTGAACACGCACGTCCACTCGTGTAAGCCTCACGACGTTGACTTGGTGATCGAGCCGAACGGTCCGAAGGGCTTGAAACTAACCTTCACGTTCTTCACGGATATTGCGGACATCTACCCTGTCAAGATAGACGCATGAAGAGAAACCTACCATAAAATGAAAGCCCCCGAGCGGTAAACTCAGGGGAAACGGGTTCGGAAGAACTACGTGAACTTTCTTCTGTAGCGGAGGCAAAGTTACGCATTATTTCCGAATCCTACAAATTTTGTTTAAATAATTTAAGAAATTAACAAAAAATGGATTGGAATTATGACATTAGCACAGTTATATAAGCTCACGGAGCAAGGAATTAACATCATAAAGTTAGTATATCCGCAGGTTAAGGAATCGGAACTGGAACGTAGAAAGACAGAAAAGTATGGAGAAGTGTGCTATGTGCGTGGCACAGACAACAAGTGGTACAGTCCCATAGAAGCATACATGGTCAGTCATCATCAATCTCCTGGCAACAAGGAAGAGTTCAAGTCCGCCATCAAAGAGATAGCACTGACCTTTGGTCTTGATAACGGAGGAAAAGAAAAAAAGGATAGTGCCGTTGACGAAAGCGAGATTGCAGAGATAGCCTCGAAGTTATTGCGAATTGGTGGCAAGTGGTATAAGAAGGCCAAAGACCCACTCACCAGTCAGGAAACACTTTACGACATAAATAGCTCGACAATCGTCAATGACTACGGAAAAGAGATAGGCAACATGATACTGAAGGTTGCTCCAAAGTATCTTGCCAAAACCAATATACCCTCACATGTAGACTATCAGGAGTGTATAGATAATGGAGATGGTGAATTGTTCTATAACATATACAGGCCACTCTCACACACTCCAACGGAAGGTGACTGGCAGCATATAGAGAAGCTTCTACGTCACATATTCCAAGAGCAATATGAGATGGGGCTGGATTATCTGCAAATACTTTACGAGAAGCCACTCCATCCACTGCCGGTACTATTGCTGGTCAGCGATGATACAGGAACGGGCAAGTCAACGTTCTGCAAGTTTCTTAATGCGATGTTCTGCGAAAATGCCCTGCCTCTTACTCCAGAGATTGTGGAGTCTCGATTCAACAGTTACTGGGTCGGTAAATTACTGGGCTACATTGAAGAACAAGCCGATGACAGCAATGACAGGAAGAAGCAGAATGCCAAGGTAAAGAATATTGTAACGGCAGAAACGCTTCCATCAGAATCGAAAGGCAAAGACCCTAAGCTTGCATTCAATTTCCTGAAGATAGTTATCTGCAGCAATGACGAATATACCCCGGTTAAGATAGATCCGAATGACACCCGCTACTGGGTTCGAAAGGTGCCTGCTCTCTCTAAAAAAGAAGAAGGCACAGATATTCTGGATGAATGCAAGAAAGAGATACCTTTCTTTCTTAAATTTCTTCAAGATAGGCAGATGCGATATGAGCGCAAGAACCGACTGTGGTTTGCTCCTGAGGAAATACATACAGATGCCTGGCGCAAGATAGTACGTCACAGTCAGTCATCGTTGGAGCAGGAACTGAGGGAGATTCTGCTGGACATCATGCGTGAGCAACGATTAGACATCTTAAAGTATGACCTTACCGCTTTGGTTGAACTCTGTGACCGTCTAAAGCTTTCTGCCAGACTCAGATGTGCCATCACACGAAGTGACATTCGTCAGATTTTGCATGGATGGGGCATGGAGGCATGCAAAAAGGCAGCTCGTTTTACTTATTATCTGCGAGATTCAGCGAGTGGTGCATCATATTCTTGCCCAAGAATCGGAAAAGTCATCAAAATCTCCAAGAAACAACTCAGCGAAAATGATTTCTGAGGAAATAAAAAAAACAGGTACAAAAGTTACAAAGTTACGCTCGTTGATTATCAATGAGTTACGCGTAACTTTCGCTGTAACACATTTTGAAAATGTTTCAAATGTCACAAATGTTACAGAAGAGTTACATGCAAAAAAACTTTGTTTATCGGGGTTTAAGGGCAATTTGTAACTTTGTAACTTTTGTAACCGCATTTTGAAAAATGAATTTATGAATATCAAGCAAATCAAAGAAACCATAACATGCCTGGACTATCTGGGCAAACCAGCAAAGAAGGTGGCACATGGCTATCTCTATCATGCACCATGGAGAGAGGATAAGCACCCCTCATTGTCAGTTACGCCAGATGGCCGGGGCTGGCACGACTTAGCTACCGGAGCCAAAGGGAGTGTAATAGATCTTGTGATGATGCATCTGAACACTCGCGACTTCAGGAGGGTCATTGAAGAACTGGAGAAGTTTCGGTCAGATTTTTTTTCCTTTCCTCAGTCAAACACTTCTGACGGAGAAAAAGAAAAAGGACTGGACTACACTCGCTTCGAGTTGGTACCGCTACAATCCCGTGGACTTTACGCCTATCTCCACAAAAGAGGCATCAATATTGGAATCGCCCGACAGTTCCTGCAGGAGGCACACTACAGCTTCCAGGAGCGCACCGATGGCAGCTATCTCTACGCCCTGGCATACCCCAACGACCTTGGAGGCTACGAACTTAGAGGTGCGCCTTATACTGGCAATCCTGACGGCTACAAAGGAGGAATAGCACCAAAGGGTATATCTACTCACCTCGACAAAGAAAATGCGCCTACGGTCGTTTTTGAGGGTTTTATGGATATGCTTTCGTGGGTAACGATGACGGACGGTGTAAAGCACAATCTCGTCGTGATGAACAGTGTGACCAACAAGGAAGAGACAGTCGATATGCTGCGCTCCATCAGTGGTACTATCTACCTCTGTCTGGATAATGATAAGGCCGGTGAAGAAGCTACAGCCTTCATCAAGAATGCGCTTCCGTCAGCCATTGACTACAGAAGCCACTATGCCGACCACAAGGACGTAAATGAGTTCTTAGTTAAGCATAAGTGCGGCATCTAAGGGGCGGGCTTTCATGTTCCACACGCTCCACATGATGGCTCTATCGAGCTGCCCTCTTACCGCCTATGGCTCCATGGTGCTTACCGCTTCGGGACAGCATCCCGAACCCTGGCTTTTTATTGTGTCTATCGCCGATATTGTGGGTCGTGAAAATGTTAATATACGAAATAAAATTTTTCAAGAGTCCCTTATTAAAATTTTCCGTGTACTTTTGGGCGTTGAAATCCGCAGTCCAATCCCGCACTTCATTCCACACTAATCTTTGTGGAAAACAATACGGAAACGTATGCGGAAAATAATATAAAGTACACGAATAATATTATAACGAAATGGAACAAAAAATTCTGCAAAGTAACTATGCGGAATATTCGATGATTATTCCGACCAGCAGACCACTATGGAACTACCTGTTACGAGGTCAGAGAAATTCATCCAAGAAACTCTCGCGTGTGGAAGCATTCCGAGACATCATAGAACGGCAGCACGCAGTACTGCTGTCTGGTACTGATGACGGCATAGGTGCAATAATAGAACTAACCAGAGCCTGGAGGTGGAATCGCGATACGACCAGTGCCTTCATTGACACTCTCCGGCGGCTTGGAGTAGTTGCCTGCGAGAAGGAAGGAAATAGGAGTATCATTAGGCTAAATTATACAGTCGAATGAAAGAACAACTCTGGGACCTCATAGAAACCCTCAGACGTGAAAATACTCTCGTCTGCGACTAACGGAATATGAATCCTTTTCTGTGGTCTTATACGTTACGTAAACGACATAACTTCGACCAGGAAAAAATGGGCTACGGCAACAGTGGCGGAACGCCAGCATTGAAACGAGCCTCGCAGACTCCAGAAACGCCTCGGAAGGCGCTTGCGTGTATGGCGACATGCCGCCATAGGGGTAGCCTACTACCCCCCTATTGGCATCAATGCCACAAGGGGAGAGCCACACACCAAGGTTGAGCAAGCTCAGTGGCAAGTAGGCTCAGGAATACCCCGAGACCCCGCATTAAAGACGTTTATCAAACAATTCTAAACTAAATTGAAATATGGTAGAAAAACAAAAACAGTCAATCGACTTGCGACCAGGCAAAAGGTTTGCCGTCGCACTCAGTAATGAAAACCTTCGCATCGGCGATGACTCCGCATGGAAAGCGAAGTTGGCAGGAACCCTTGACCCGACAAGAACAAGACTGGACTTCGAGGTAGGAAAGGGTGGAGTTATTCAACCTCTCAACAAGGCAAAATCAATTACCCGAAGAATCAAGGACATCCTGAAGGCCAACGGTATCAGCGACCCAAATACGGGCATACCCGATGAAGACCTGAAGGTTAAAGGTGTAGGAATCAGAACATATGCCAGCTTCATCCTGCAAGGTTCCCATGAAACAATGGAAAAACTTGCTTTCGGCGATCAACGTGTTTCCTACGATTCCAACGCTGATAATTCACATCTGGAACGTAAGGAAGAAATCGAAAAATGGGCAAAGGAAATGTACGCATATGTTGCGCAGAAATATGGTGAGGATAATATTGCGGAGTTTACAGTACATCTCGACGAGACGACTCCACATGCACATTGCGTAGTGGTTCCCATAACAGAATCCGGCAAACTTTCCTTCAAACATGTTTTCGTCGGGGAGAACAAATACGAGTTCTCGCGCAGGACAAAAGCGATATGGGATGAAGCAGCGAAGATCGCAGAGAAATACGGTATGGAAAGAGGCACACCTGGAGGGCAACACAAGTCCTATCTCCAGTGGCTCAAAGAACAGATCTTGAAAAACCAAAAGACCATTGAGGAACAGTATGAGACGATAGGCCGACAGTCCACCGAGATATCAGAACAGGAACAAATTCTATCCGGGCAGAGACAGCAGCTCTATGACATCAACGCAGAGATAAAGACTGCCGAGAAAAAGCTGAAGTCTATTAATACGATGCTTAATAACCTGAGGGAGCAGAAGGAACGGATAGAGATAGACATCACTGCACTCGAAGAGATGCGTGACAATGGTAACGAAGAGGTTGAACAGGAGTTACGAGAGAAGAAACAACAGCTTGATGAAATTAATGGAAAAATTTCCTCCAGAAATGAACAACTTGCGAATGTTCAACAGCAGTTGCACGACCTCGCCATCAAGAAGCATGATCTACAGAAGGAGTATGATAACATGAAGCGTCAAATGAACAAAGAACTCCCTGACCTTCTCGATAAAACACAGAGTGAGGTCAACGATACATTCTGGGAGATGGCAGCAGAGGAAATGAAGAAAGACTATTCTGCTATTAATGAATACATTTCAAAGAACCTGGATCCAAAGCAGCAAAGCGAATTACGTGGAATAATTGGGGCATCATTCTTTGAAGATCTGGCACAGCGAGGGGAACAGATGGCAGCATGCGCTGCAGCACTTTTCCTTGGCTATGTCGATGCTGCTACGAATATTGCCCATGCCGGTGGTGGTGGCGGTGGTAATACCAGCGAATGGGGCAGAAATAAGGATGAGGATGATGAAGCATACCGCCGTCGCTGCTGCATCATGGGACGCATGATGATGAAACCAGCCGGAAGGAAATATCAAATGAAACGCTCATAACTAAGGTTACTGAATAAGGTAGGGGAGCTTGTTACACCTTATGTTGTTAACTTGAATGAAGCGAAATAGAGTTGAAAATGCATTTTTTACTGCATAAACGGATGCAAATCTAAAAAAATATTCGTATCTTTGCAACCGACGAAAGTGTCTCCCCATCGTCGAAATCGCCAAAATTCGCTAAAAGGGAATACGAGACACAGACGGCAGTTCATATTGATGGACTGCCCATCTGTGCGTATTTTACGAGCGTTTGGCGATGCTCTGGCGATGGGACACAGAGGGCAGTCCTCTTTTTGTCAAATGAACAGAATGTAAGTTAAACATCGCTAAAGAATTGCCAAAATGAAAAAGAGAATGTTTTTGATGATGCTTGTCGCAATGGCCATGAATGCCTTTGCCCAAACAAGGAATTTTGAGCCTGAATATATCGGTCAGGTCGTAGTGATTAATGCTGATAGCACGACAACGCTGCTCCAGAAGGAACAGACTGCCATGAAGACAAGCTCGACGAAATTTGGATACATCCCTATCCCTGGCAGTAGTCTGCTTGATAAGAGTAAGGTGAACCTCACAGTGAAGGGGGCAGAGTCAAAGACGGTGCTTCCCCAGGGTCGTGTGACATTCATCATTAAGACAGGAGATAACAACAAGGATCCCAAAGATGTGTTTGGTATCTTCCAATTCGAGGTGAAGAAAGGTAAGCGCCAGTATCAGTTGGCAGAAGCCGGTGTACTGAGTGGAGTGAAATCCACGATGACATTCAACACCGTTCCGTCGGAGGCGAAGAAGTATGGTGAGGACTGTTATCTGGTAGTGATAGAGAAAGCGGAACCAGGTCAGTATGCCGTCACCACTACTGATATATCACAGGTTTCTACTTTCGGCGTGAAATAACATTCCCTTTTCATCTCTAAGTGGTAGCGTTATGGTATCTAATAGTTACGATACGACCAAGAACAGCATGGGATATATAATGAAGATAACCATGCTATTCCTCTTTGTTCTAACCATATCCTCATGTCAAACACTCAAAACCATAGGAGAAAATCCCAACTATGATATGTTAGATTTGTTTAGGGGTTCCAAGTCCTTTGATTTATCTGCACCATTCCCCAAGAATGGATATAAGTTAAGAGGTATTACCTATCGAAATGTTGAGATTCAGAAACTCGCAGGGAATGACACCTTATATTATATTAAGTACAATCCGAAGAGAGAGGAACGTAATTTCTATTTTACTGTTATTGACAAACAAACTGCGGACACTATATTGGACAATTCGCTAAATAAAAAGAAGAATCCAGTAGTTTATCATAGGGAGGAGTGGCTCGATCAGGCACTAATTCAACTCGGTATTAAAAATTATACAAGCAACAATAGCCTGTGGACATACTTTAAGCCCGAATACAAAATGGTAAAGGGCAATCTTCCAACAGACGCTGTAAGGACAGGATACCACCGTGAATATGAAACGTTCAACTATGAAACAGCTCAGAAAGCTTATTATACGCAACGACATCCTGAGGAGAAACATAAAGGCATGCAGCTTCTTGGTGCACTATATATCATCAATATGTTGTCAGAACAAAAATCCCCCAATAAAACACAAACTCAATGGGACTTATATAACGATGCTCAAAAGGCAGTAATACATGAACATGACAATGCAAAATAGGAATGCATAGTATCCGTGCAGATATTAGCAGAAATTGCGCTTCAGAAGTGCAATTTCTGTTTTTTTTGTCCGCCTACTTCAAAAAATGATTCCAAAATTTGGAGGTGTGGCTAAATTTAACTACTTTTGTACCGATGAACAAAAAAGAGAAACTGGTAAAGCGGTTTAGGACGTTGCCAAGAGACTTCACCTTCGATGAGGTGGTGGCTCTCTTTCAATTGTATGGTTTCACGTTGGAGAACAAAGGTGCGACATCAGGATCACGCATTAAGTTCTACAATGAGGCAGATCAAAATGCCTACATCATGCACAAGCCACATCCGAGCAACATCATTAAGGGCTATATGATGCGTGACATCTTGAATTATCTAATAAAGAACGACTATATAAAATAGGAGGACTAAGATATGGGATATTTGAAATATAAAGGCTACACAGGTAGCGTGGAGTACAGTGAAGATGACAAGTGCCTTTTTGGCAAGGTACAGGGTATGATGCGCGACAATATCACCTACGAGGGTGCTACGGTTGAGGAACTGACGGCAGATTTTGAAGGTGCTGTGGACGACTACCTTCAGTTGTGCGCGGAGAAAGGCATTGAGCCAAGGAAGCCTTACACTGGTGTTCTAAATGTCCGTCTTGGGCCAGAAATCCATAGTGGTGCGGCTATGGCTGCAAGCAAATCGGGCATCACTATCAATGCCTTCATCAAGAACGCTGTAGCCAGGGCATTGGGAATGGCTCTCTAAAAAAGTCTGCTGAAAGTTTGGTCGTTTCACAGGAAATAACTACCTTTGTAACAAAGTTTATACTATATATTTATTAGAGTTAATGATTGACACTTCGTGACATAGAATGTTAGAGTGTTGATTCTCAATAAGTTAAATAAGCAATCTGAGGGTATGGAAAAATATCCTGTTCTCTCCGCAGGTATAGAACAGGGTTCAAAACTCCGAGGCAAAACCTCGGGATCAAGGCTACTACCGTAGCTTCGCGCGCCATCCCTGGTATATATATCCTAGGTCTCTGGCCACGGCTCAAATTCAAGTTCCATTTCTATCCAGCGTGGGTCTTCCTGGGCAGAGATGCTTTTCTGATTGCCTACACCCAAGCCCAGCAAGCGGATGGGATGAGAGTGATACTCCACGCCCTTCATCAGCTGTTTAGCCAGAGGTAGAATCTCGTCCTTTGTTCGCAAGATGTGGTCAACGGTAATGCTGCGTGTTATTTGTTGGAAGTCCATGAACTTAACTTTCAGTGTCAAGGTGCGCCCCTCGAAGTCGTTCTTCTCGATGCGCCTGACCAGCTCCAGCACCGTGTGATACAGGTGGATGGTGACGGCAGCATTCTGGCTGATGTCCGACTCAAACGTCTGTTCGCAGCTGACTGACTTACGCTCCCACTCGGAGATAACGGGTCGGTTGTCTATCCCTCGCGAGAAATTATAGAACACCTGCCCCATCTTGCCAAACTCCTGCGTCAGTCGAGTGAGTGACATATTCCTCAGATCCAGGCCGGTGAAGATACCCATCCGATGCATCTTCTCTGCCGTCTTCTGCCCGACACCCCAGATTTTCTCAACCTTCAGCTGGGCGATGAAGTCCAATGCCCTGTCTGGATGAATCACCGTCAGCCCATCCGGCTTTCGCCAGTCGGAGGCAATCTTCGCCAGGAACTTGCAGTAGCTTACGCCTGCCGATGCTGTCAATCCTGTGGTCTCACTAACGCGCTGCTTAATCTCACGGGCTATGTCAACGCCTAGTTCGATACCACGCTTATTCTCCGTTACATCGAGGAATGCTTCATCCAGCGAGATAGGTTCAATCAGGTCTGTATAGTCATGGAAGATCTCGTGCAACTGAGCCGACACATCTTTATACCTTTGGAAGTGCGGCTCCACGATAATCAGTTGCGGACACAGACGTTTGGCCACCTGAATCGACTGTGCCGAATGCACGCCAAACCGTCGGGCCTCGTAGCTGGCCGTCGATACCACGCCACGTTCAGCGTCGTGGCCAACCGCTATCGGCTTGCCCTTCAGTTCCGGATTGTCGCGCTGTTCAACAGCGGCAAAGAACTGGTCCATGTCCACATGAATGACCTTCATCGTAATATCTTAAAAACTGAATAAACTGCTATATTACTAATCTGTTACCACTTCCTTAAAATGCTTTTGCCCCCATTCTATAAGGGCCATGATGGCTGGCATCAGCGACTTGCCGGTGTCGGTCAGTGAGTACTCCACACGGGGAGGCACTTCCGGATAGACTTCGCGATGCACCAGGTGGCTATGCTCTAGATTCTTCAGCGTCTGAGAGAGCATCTTTTGTGAACAGTCCGTCATCAGACGGCGGATCTCATTGAAACGCAAAATGCCCGTTTCGCTCCTATGGAGCATAAAGAGGACTAACATAGACCACTTGTCACCGAAACGACTGATGACATTCCTAATTGGACAAGCCAAATACTCTGCTTTAATATCTGCCATAATTTTTTCTTTTAACATCAATTTCCATGAATAACTCGTGAATTTCTCGTGAATTAATATTTTTGATAATTCGTGTTCCATTGGTGATAATTCATGTTGAATCTTTAAAACATCAATTTCCATGAATAACTCATGAATTTCTCGTGAATTAATATTTTTGATAATTCGTGTTCCATTGGTGATAATTCATGTTGAATCTTTAAAATATCAATTTCCATGAATGACTCACGAATTTCTCGTGAATTAATATTTTTGATAATTCGTGTTCCATTGGTGTTATAATTTATTGCAAAAGTAACCAATAGTAACCGAATTACCAAATTATACTAAGTTAATCAAAGTTAAAGTCATTTTCAGCAATCCCCAATAACATCACAATTCCTACTTTTTGGTAACTATGGCACCAAAAAGTGCCTTCTTGTGGGAACGAAAAATTCACCATACCTTTGCAGCGTGATTCAGAAATCACACCGCGAAGATACTCACGCTCGGCATAACTAAAGCTATTTGCCAAAAGGGTATATACATTATTAACATATAAAATATAGTAAAATGAAACAGATTGAGACAATTGCAACAGGTAAGAATTTTAGCGCTGTTAGCGTAGGTAAAGTGAATGAGATTATTGAGCACGTGCTGCCAATGGGTAATGTAACCATCCAGGGTAAGGTGTTCGCAGGTCAGGCCGTAGGTGCTACGGGTAGCGAACTGTCGTTTCAGACACTCGTTCCTGGTCAGGACAGCGGTTTCCTCCACACCCACAAGACCCATGAGGAGCTTTACATCATCCTGAAGGGCGAGGGCCAGTATCAGGTGGACGGTGAGATCTTCCCCGTCAGCGAGGGCACCATCATCCGTGTGGCTCCCGATGGCAAACGTGCGCTGAAGAACACCGGCTGCGAGAACCTGACAATGCTCTGCATCCAGTACAAGGCCAACGCCTTCACCGAGGCCGACAGCCCCATGACCGACGGAAACATCCTTCAGGAACCACTTAACTGGTAATTGGCTATGATGCAACAGGCATTACAATTCCTGCAGGATCACAATGAGATTGCCTTCGCCACGTGCGAGGGCAATCTGCCTAAAATCCGTATGTTTCAGATTATGAAGCAGGAGGGCATGGTGCTCTACTTCTCCACCTCTGCCGAGAAGGCTGTTTGGAAGGAGATAATGCAGAACCCCAACGTAGAGGTATTGGCTTACGCCGATAACATATCTATCCGTTGCTCAGGTATGGTGAACTTCGACGTGGAAGACGATGTCAAACGCTGGATCTATGAGCACAACCCAGTCTTGTCTCGTCTCTACACCAGCTACGACCAACTGGTCTATTTCTGCCTGCCCATTGCCGAGATGGATTACTTCGACCTCACACCTACGCCTCCCGTCTTCAAGCACTTCGACTTGATGGTTGGCGATATTGGCGACGGATTTGTCGGTGAGCGATTCAAAAACTCCTAAATAAACTCAAATTTTCTGCCATATTCGCTTGAATATGGCTTTTTTTTATATATTTGTGGCAACATATTACAAACTACTGACATGAAAAAAATTATGATTATCGGCGGAGGCTTTCCTACAATGACTATAGCCTGACAGCACCCAAACGTATGCCCGTAGTCTTGATGGAAACCATGAACGGACCCCAGAGTTTACGCAGGCGTTGAGATAACTATACCAGCGGTTCTAATACGTAATAAGTTACTTTTAACGGCAAAAGAGAATAACTTTGGAAACTTTTTCGTATCTTTGCACCTGATTATAAAACGACACGCTTATGAGCACCCAAGCAATGCAAAAGACCATCGCCGACTACTTCAAGACGCAGCCCGTCCTGAAGGCATGGCTCTTCGGCTCCTTCGCCCGTGGCGAGGAAACGTCGAGGAGCGACGTGGACATTCTTTTCGTACCTGACCGTTCAGGCAAACCGTTTACACTTTTCACGCATGGCGGCATGTTGATGGACTTGCAGGAACTGCTGGGCCGCGATGTGGACTTGGTGGTGGAAGGTACACTCCGTCCTTACGCCGCAGAAACAGCTAACCGTGATAAAATTCTGATATATGAGAGAAAGAGCGAGGGATAAAGGACGGCTGGAGGACATCATCGAGTATTCCAACAACGTGACGATGCTCATCGAAGGCTATTCATTCGAGAAACTCGTTGCCGACAAGCGTACCTACTATTCCGTCATGAAGAATGTGGAGGTAGTGGGTGAGGCAGCCTACATGCTTACCAAGGCTTTCAAGAAAGCTCATCCGGCGACACCTTGGAAATTCGTGCAAGGCATGCGTCACGTATTGGTTCACGACTATGCCACCATCGACGACAGAGAGCTCTACAACACCGCCGTCAACGACATGTTGCCCCTACGTCAACAGGTGGAGTGCTATCTTGCCGAGACCGACTGGGATGAATGGGCTTCCCTCCCAGATGAATTCGATGATGCCAACAAGGAGGACATCGTAAAGGCAGCCAGCAGCATGAAGGCCGACGGCCTGCCCGCAGAACAGATTGCAAAGTACACCGGCTTGACGGCAGAGGAAATCGACGCGTTATAATTGTAACAAGGAATAATATACTCAAAGAATTCATGGCCCCGCCCCTGTAGGGGAGGGGCAGGGATGGGGTTGGTAACTTCAAATTTCCAAGGAGTCAGGGAGGAAAGGAGTTTTCTTCCCTGATTTCTTTTTTCTAGAGCAGACGGGCGAGGTAGAAGTAACCTACACCGTCGAGGACGTGACCGTTGCTGGCAACGTGGCTTTCGTCCGCATCTCGTCTTGGTTCAGCAAACTGACCACCTTCAACGATATGTTCACCCTGGCTGAGCAGGATGGTGAGTGGAAGATCGTCAGCAAGATCTACAGCGTGAAGTAATCATAAAAGTTCTTTGGTCTGCGAAAGTTTTTGTACCTTTGCAACGAAGTTACAAAGCTATTGCAGACTCCAGTCAGATAACGTATTCCACCGATTCCTCCGTCAGCAGGTGATCCATGAAATACACTATCTGCTTGCGCCACCATGCCCAGTCGTGAGCAGAGTCATGTCCCCAGTAGTCTATCCAGGCAGGCACGTTCTTCTCCTTCAGTAGGGCATCCATCTGGCGGGTGCTGTCGAGCAGTTCGTCCTCCCAGGCTCCCTGTCCTACACACATGATGATGCGTCGGTGGCGGTAGATATCCCAATACGGATGGTCGTCGGGCATCTGGCGCAGGAAGTCCTGCGGCGAGTTGTCATAGACGAGCGAGTCGTTATAGTTGGGGAAGAAATAGCCCGCATAGTAGAGTCCGCTCAGTGCCAGCAGCGTGTCGAAGAGGTCGGGACGGCGGAAGAAGAAGTTGCCGGCATGGTAGCCGCCCATCGAACAGCCTGTGACGATAAACGTCTCGTTCGAGAAATGGCGTACTTCGGGGATGAGCTCATCGACGATGTAGTGATACCACCGCTCGTGCAGCTCAATGCGCCGATGATGGTCGCCCTGGGTGTCCGACCACGTCTCGCGGTCGATAGAGTCAACACAGATGAGTCGTATCTTCCCGCTGTCGATAAAACCGGAGAGTACGCCCACCATGTCGAAGTCCTGATAATCGTAGAATCGTCCGTCCTGCGAGGGGAAGACGAGAACTGGATGGCCTTTGTCGCCATAAGTCTTATACTCCATGTCGCGCCCGAGGGCATTGCAGTATTTCTTCACGTAATTGATGTTCATTGTTTCTTTTCGTGTACAAAGTTAACAAAATTATTCACTTCCTCCAAATTTTCCAGCCTCACAGTGTACATCTGCTGTCCCATAGCGGCAGAAAACAGCTCCGGCATGCGCTCACACATCACGATCCGGTCGCCATAGCGGCTCAGTATCTCTTCGTGTGAATGTACATAATGATAGATGTCGCGACGGCTGGCAAAGGCACAATACTGCTGAAGGCCCTGCTGGGTACGGCTCTCGCCGAAGGCCACCATGTCGGCCCATATCTTATAGACATCCGTTGAGTGTGCATAGTTTATCATGTCGGGGGTATAGCCTCCTGCCGGACGCATATTCACCTCCAGTGCCACGAAGTCGCCCTTCTGGCCCAGTCCCTCCCTGTCGCAGTCGAGGCGGAAGAACTCCAGATGTACAAAGCGGTTCCAGATGCCGAAGGCCTTCACCGTGCGTCGGCCCAGTTGCCGAAGACTCTCAGGTATTTCCCTATCTACATAATAAGAAAGGTCGAGTTTGAGGTTGACGATGTCCATGATGGAAGGAGGCCAGACGGTCATCGACTCAAAGAGCGCACTTCCCTCGGCATTGATGATGGCATCATAGCTGCATATCTCGCCCGTGATGAACTCCTCTACCACGTAGTTCTGGTAGGCGCTCTCCCCGTCGAAGAATCCCTGTAGCTGGCCGTCGTTCTCTATCTTATAGGTACCGCTGGCCCCCACGCCCACATCGGGCTTGGCAATGATTGGATAGCCCACCAGCCGGGCAAAGTCGAGCACGGCTTCAATTCCTTCTGCCGCCCGTATCTGTCGGGCCGTGGGAATACCACCCTTGGCATAGTATTTCTTCATCTCCGACTTCTCCTTGATGCTGCGGATACGGTCAGACTGTATGCCGGTTGTCACGTTGAAGTCTGTGCGCAGTCGGGCATCCTGCTCCAGCCAGTACTCATTGTTCGACTCTATCCAGTCGATGCGTCCGTAGCGGAAGGCAAAGTAGGCCACAGCCCTATACACCTCGTCGTAGTTCTCCAGCGAACCCACCCGGTAGTATTCCGTCAGCGACTCCTTCAGCTCCTTCGACAGGGCGTCGTAGGGTGCATCGGCGATGCCCAGCACCTGCACGCCATTCTGCTTCAGCCAATGGCAAAATTCCCAGTAGGTATGTGGGAAATGGGGTGATATAAATACAAAGTTCATAAATAATATCGGTTATTGCACGCTTTGGGGTGCAAAGGTACGCATTTTTTTTATAATACGTAATCGCATAGATGCGGTATTATACATACCTAACTCTTGTGATATTCTTGTTAATATACCTAAAGATATAAATAAGTTGCTTGTGAATCTGATTCTTTTTCTTACCTTTGCCACTCAAAAGTGGTAAAACTATCTAAGATCATATTGCTTATCATACTATTGCCGACGTGCATGACGTTGCAGGCACAGGATGATGATTCCATCAAGTCGCAGCGACTGGATGGAGTGACCGTGTCGGCTCGCCGAAAGGGAACGGTACGCATGGGCGGAGCCGAGAATGGCGTCATCATCGGTCTCGAAGAACTGTTCCGTGCCGCCTGTTGCAATCTCGGTGAGAGCTTTACCACCAATCCCTCGGTCGATGTCAACTACAGCGATGCCACCACCGGAGCCAAGCAAATCAAGCTGCTGGGACTGAGCGGCATTTATGTGCAGATGCTCACCGAGAATCTGCCGAACTTCCGTGGAGCGGCCTCGCCCTATGCCCTCGACTACGTCCCAGGGCCCTGGATGCAGAGCATACAGGTGTCGAAAGGTGCTTCGTCGGTGCGTAACGGCTACGAGAGTATCACGGGCCAGATTGATATCGAATATCTGAAACCCGATGCCGACGAAGGTGTCACCGTGAACCTCTATGGCAACACACTCAGTCGTCTGGAGGCGAATGCCGATGCCAACGTACACCTTGACCAGCGACTCAGCACCGAACTGCTGCTGCACTATCAGGACGACCTGACCGAGCACGATGCCAACGACGACGGATTCATGGACCAGCCCAACGTGCGCCAGTGGAACCTGCAGAACCGATGGAAGTGGCGCGGCGACAGTTACCTGTTTCATGGGGGCATCGGACTCATCAAGGAGCGACGCGACGGCGGACAGACCAGTCATACCAGCCACGTGCCAGGACACCTCTATCAGACCGCCATTGAGACCAGCCGCTATGAGGGCTATATGAAGCACGCCTTCATCCTCAATCAGGACCATGGCACCAACATCGCGCTGATGGGAAACGTGGCACTTCACCAGACGGACGCCACCTTCGGCCACAAGCACTACGATGTGGACGAGAAGAATGCCTACCTGCAACTGCTCTTCGAGACTGATTTCACCAAGCAGCACAACCTCTCTACGGGACTTTCCTACAACTACGACCATCTGACCGATGAGGGAACAGAAAATACCGTCGGAGCATACGCTCAGTACACCTACAATCTGAACGACATGCTGGTGGCGATGGCCGGACTCCGTGCCGACCACAGCAGTCTGCACGGCAACTTCGTCACACCCCGTCTGCACCTGAAGCTGACACCCCACGAGGTGGTCAGCCTCCGATTGTCGGCAGGCAAGGGCTACCGCACACCCCACGCCCTCGCCGAGAACACCTATCTGTTGGCCAGTGGGCGAGAGATGGTCATTGATAATCTGAAACAGGAGGAAGCATGGAACTATGGCGCCAGTGCCTCGTTCTATATCCCCATAGCCCGCAAAACGCTGCGACTCAATCTCGAGTATGCCCGCACCGACTTCAGTCAGCAGACGGTCATCGACTACGACAGCAATCCCACACAGATCCGCATTACGAACCTTGACGGACAGTCGTACTCCAACACCTTCCAGATAGACGCCAGCTATCCCCTGTTCGAAGGACTGGACCTGTCGGCGGCCTGGCGCTGGAACGACGTGAAGACCACCTACGGCGGACGCCTGATGGAGAAACCGCTTACCAGCCGATACAAGGGGCTCGTCACCGCCAGTTATAAGACACCCTTAGGACTCTGGCAATTCGATGTGACGCTGCAACTCAACGGCGGCGGACGAATGCCCACACCCGTTGACGGACTCTGGTCCGACACCTTCCCCGCATACGAACAGCTGTCGGCACAGGTCACCCGTTGGTTCCGCCACTTCTCCATCTATATAGGCGGCGAGAATCTGACAGGCTATCGGCAACGGCACACCATCATCAATGCCGCCGACCCGTGGAGCAGCACCTTCGACCCCACGCTCATCTGGGGCCCGGTACATGGTGCTATGGCCTATATTGGCATCAGACTGAACTTTGGCAACAAATTATAAAACATCATCGATATGAAAAATAAAGCTTTACTATTCGGCCTCAGCATGCTCCTCAGCATGAGCCTCTCGGCTAAAGACATCAAGACCGTCGTTGTTACCACACAGCCGCAGATGCACTGCGAGAACTGTGAGAAGAAAATCAAGGGCAACCTGCGTTTTGAAAAAGGTATCAAAAACATCATCACAGATCTCAAGACCAAGACAGTCACCATCGAGTATGATGCCGACAAAACCAATGTTCAAAACATCATCAACGGCTTTAAGAAGATAAAATACGAAGCCACTGAGGTAAAGAAAGAGACTACAAAAGAGCAGAAGTCCGAGCAAAAGTAGTTGCTAATTACAAAGAGGTGTCTTTGGTGTGTAATTTGTAATGTTCAAGATCGTCGCAATTGCATCTTATTTCGTCGATAATATCCTTGCAACGTTGCTCACTCATCTTAATCTTGGTGCCGACGGCAATAAAGTCCTTCATGGTGGGACGTCCCGTGCCATTGACCGATGTGGCATGTTCACCGTTGTACCCTTCGGTACACAACGTGAGGTCGTATGCTGGTGCCAGATGCCATTTCCATGAGCCATTTTCGTCATTCATAACAAGGAAACTGAAATTCTTGCAGTGGTCATCCTTGTTGTTGGTGAGATAGTTGAACACCATGCGCCTGTACATTTCCTCTACATCCTGAGAATTCTGGGTGAGATAGCCTGTCAACGCCAATAGGTTGCTGTAATCAAGAACGGGATTCGAGAGCGAAATGCAAAGAAGACCACCAGCTGTTGCCGTATGGATTCTATTACCCTTTGTGTCGATGTCAAATCGTCGTGAAGCGAAATATCGTCCGTTGAACAGTTTGAAGTCTGGCACACAGATGCCACAGCGTTTAGCCACTTCGTTGTAGTGATACTCCTGCTGCCCCATGTCCTGCGGGTCGTAAGTGTGCCTGAACTTGACCAACCAGTGCCCATCCTCGTCTTCATAGATTGCTTTAGGTCTCGCACCACCGCTATTTCCACTATTATACAGCAGCAGTCCCGCATCGCTGTCCTGCTTTTCCTTCAGCACCTCCAGTGCTTTAGCCTGGAGCAGGTCGAAATCTGTCACGTTCTCTCCTTGCTGGATAATGGTTTCCGGTTGAAAGGTAAGTGCTCCCATGCCCCCGCTGCCTACCAGGCTCAATCGGTCGAGAGCGGAAAGGTTGAAGTCGTCAATGCCTTCTTTCTGTAATAGCTTGTGGAGCAGATAGCGGCCATAGCCATCTGGCAAACTATCCTCGAAGATACCGAAGTTGCCATAGAAGGGGGCAGGCTTCGCCAAAAACAATCCCTGTCGCAACGGCAGTTCCAAAGGTGAGATGCTAAAGCCTTCAAGCAGCCATGAAGGGGCATACTCGAAAGCGCATAGCTTGTTGTCGGGTGTCAGCGAAAGTGTACCTACCAATTGGTCGTGGTATTTCACACTGATCAGTTCAATCTTCGTCATAGTCTATGGGCTTTTTTCTTGTTTTGGTTCTTGCGAATCTGTGTCAGCTCCTCCATTGTGGAGTATTTCTGCTGAGCAAACAGATTTCTTACCTCAGAGGTATAACCTAAAGCCATCGCTATGCCAATGAGGTTTTTCAGTGAGATAAGTCCCTTTTGCTCAAATCTGACAATGTTGCTCACGGCAACACCAGCCATCTCAGCCACTTGGTCACGCGTCAGGTTCTTCTCAATGCGCCGCTTACGGAAGTTGTCTGCAACCTCTCTGGCAATGTCTTCGCCATTGTCGAGCGTGTAGTTGTCAAGAAGTGATAATATATTATCGGTTTCTTTCATTTGTTGTCGGATAAGAATAATATCTTATCAGTTGCAAAATTACAAAATTAATAAGAAACCACCAAATTTAAGATCAATAATAATTAGTTTCTTTACTAGAAGTGGGACATTTAGAGGCCCCAGTCAATCTGTGTCAGCTATAATGCAGTGGGAAAATTCTTGTCATTCGATTATTGTCATCTTCATTTCAATGTTTTCAAGAGGTCTGTCGCCAGGACCTGTTGGCATGTTCTGAATCTTCTCGACCACATCAAGACCTTCTTCTACCTCACCAAAGACGGTATATTGGCCGTCGAGGTGGGGTGAACCTCCTACGGTAGCATAGATATTCTGCTGCATTTCCGTCCATCCTCCAGGCTCAGGACGTTCTGCCTTCATCTTGTCTGTCAGATATTCCATCTGTCTTTGACTGAACGTTCTTCCCCATACGATATAGAATTGCGAACCGCTACTCCTCCGTTCTGGGTTCGTCTTGTCACCCTCTCGTGCTGCCGCCAGAGCTCCACGCTTATGATACAGTCCAGCCCTGAACTCCGGCTCCAAGGTGTAGTCTGGGCTTCCGCCTCCTATAGGCATGTCGGCTGCCACACCCTTTGAATTGGGATTGCCACCTTGTATCATAAAGTTCTTGATGACCCGATGAAACAGTGTGCCGTCATAATAGCCCTCCCTCACCAGCTTCACGAAATTGTCACGATGGATGGGTGTGGCATCATACAGGCGAACTACGATGTCGCCCATGGTGGTATTGATTCTGACTCTCACCGTGCCTTTGGTGACATCTTGGTCTGCATCCTGGCCACAAGCTATTATGGCAGACAGAATGGCTAATATGGTGAATATTGTTCTTCTCATGGAATGTGATTTGCTCTTATCAGTAGTCATTTGCAAAATTACAATTATTATATCAATTTACAAAATTTTTCTTCAATTTTTCTTATTTTTTGGTGATATTAGTTAAATACTCTGACGGGTGTATAATTACACACCAGAACCGACCATACTATGTAAATTTAAAAACCCCCATCTGTTCTCACGAACTGATGGGGATCATATTTAAAAACTATTGCCTGCTACTAATTTCACAACCAGTGCAGGCTGGAAGTCTCGTGCCTACACAAAGTAGGCATTGAGTGAAAAATATATTTCTTAACACTAATTCATATGATTTTTCTTGATGTTTTGCACTGTCATTTGATTTTTCGACGTGCAAAAGTACAAAATTCTTGCTATAATACAAAATAAATTGGATTTTTTTTTATTCTTTACGACAACTATTTTTATATTTTTACGACAACAAGGATTTGCGTATTCCAATAATTATACTTACTTTTGCGCGAGATTAGAAAATTAATACCTATATATATTATGATTAGAAAAGCCAACATAGGAGACACACAGCGTGTCGTCGAACTGCTGCACCAGGTGGATATGGTGCATCATTACATTCGTCCGGACTTGTTCAAACCGAATACTACAAAATATGACGAGGAGGAACTGAAGGTGCTGTTTGGTGACAGCAGCAAACCGATATTCGTGTATGACGACGGAATGGTGGAGGGCTATGCCTTCTGTCAGATTACCGAGGCGAGGGACGACAAGCTGCTGATGGATATCAAGACGCTGTATATAGATGATATCTGCGTGGACGAGAAGGCTCGCGGCAAATACATTGGGAAGGCGCTGTTTGACTATGTGAGGGATTATGCGCAATCGATAGGCTGCAATAATATTACGCTGAATGTGTGGACGGGCAACGAACCTGCTACTTGTTTCTATAAGAATATGGGGATGAAGGTGCAGAAAACTACCATGGAACTGATTCTTCCTAATGTTAAATAGTATTTTTATCGGGGAATTCTGATAATTTTGTTGTAATTTTGCAGCCACAATAGTGACTGGTAATAATAATTTGGCGCAGTGACATATTGCGCTGAAATAAAAAAATAATAACTGGAAATGAAACAAACCATTCTATCTATCTCCGGTAAGCCCGGACTCTTCAAACTTGTAACTCGTGGAAAGAACAATCTTATCGTAGAGGCGCTCGACGCCACTCATAAGCGAATTCCTGCCTTTGGCTCGGAACGCATCACATCGCTGACGGACATCGCTATGTTCACCGATGGTGAGGATGTGCCCCTGATGAAGGTCTTCGCCTCGCTGAGCGACTTGGAGGGTGGCAAGGTTTCGTCGCTGAACTACAAGAAAGCTACTCCGCAGGAACTGAAGGAATACTTCACCAAGGTGCTGCCCAACTGGGATCAGGATCGAGTGCAGAGCAGCCATATCAAGAAGCTGCTGCAGTGGTATAACATCTTGATTGAGGCTGGAATCACCGACTTTGATAACGAGGAGGAGGAAGAGGCCAAGAGCGAAGAGTAGGGGAGTAGTAATCCCCCACGCCACTCTCCAAAAGGGGGTGGAAATTAAAAGTTAATAAATAAAAGTTATAAAAATGGAGGGAGGAAAAAATCCTCCCTCCTTTATTTATGGCTTGACGAGATTAAAATCTGCCAGGACGGCCACCGCCGAAGCCGCCACCAGGACGGCCACCGCCGAAGCCTCCGCCGCCGAAACCGCCACGGCCTTCACGGCCACCGCGACCTTCACGGCCGCCAGGACCACCGGGGCCTCGCATGTTGGACATGCCGCCAAAGAGGTTGAGGCGGTAGATGACGTGCAGCATGGCATAGCTGGTGATGGCATTATACTCGACATCGTTGCGCGACATGGCCGAGATGGTGCGGCTGAATGTTGACTGCTGGTGCAGGATGTCGTAGAACTGGAGCGAGATGGTAAGGGCATTGCCACGAAGCAGTGAGTGTGACAGCTGGGCGTTCCAGATAAGTTCGTTGGTATTCATTGACGAGTCGTTGTAACCGCGGCGTGAATTCATGTTCATTCCTGTAGAGAGCTGTGTGCCCCAGGGTGCTGTGAGCATGAGGCTTGCTCCGTAAGAGAATGTCCATGTGTCGAGGTCGTTGTTCTGCTGCAGTTGGCTGCGTGCATGCAGATATTCAAGCGAGCCGTTGAGCTCGAACTCAAGCCAGTCGTTGCGGAAACTGCCTGTCAGGCGCTCGCTGAGGGTTGTAGAGCGGGTGGTGGATTTCTGCGAATCGCTCTGTGCGCCCACGCTGACGTAGGTGACATTGTTGGCATAGCGCATGGTGGTGAAGGTGTTGACATTGAAGTAGCCGGTAGAGTCGATGGCGGTATTGAACATGAACATTCCGAATGCGTTCCAGTTGCCGTTGATATTTTCGGGGCGGGTAGTGTTGCCACCAGTCTTGGGGTCGAAGGTGACCATGTTGGCAATGGAATTGTTGGTGGTAGAGAAGTTCAGGTGGGCCATGATGCTACGCTGATGGTTCTGAATGTAGTTGTTGTAGAACAGGCGGAAGTTCTGCGTGAACGAGGGCTTCAGTCCGGGGTTACCTCTCTTGATGTTGAGGGGGTTGGAGTCGTCGATAATGTCGAGCAGGTCGCTCATTGAGGGCTGGTCGGTAGTGCCGCGATATGTGAATCGCAACTGGCTGACCTGCGAGATCTTCCAGCGGAAGTCGGCAGTGGGCGAGAAATTGGTGACGGTGCGTGTGGTGTCGGCATGTATGCCCTGATAGTCTTGTATGAAATGTGACTTCTGGGGCACTAACTGGACTCCGACGTTAAGATTGTAGTCCTTACGTGTGACACGCAGGCTCACCTCGGCTGTATGTATGTAGTTCTTGTATTCTGAGAAGCGGCTCAGGTTGATGTCTTTAGTGTCTTCGAGTGATGTAGGCGGCACTGTGGTGTCGAGCAGCGACAGGTAGTCGTCCCATCCGCGGTATCTCGGGCTGACATTGAAGAAGGGCAGCGAGAGGCCGCTCAGTTCATAGGTGGCTCGGTCGCTCTTGGTGTATTTGTACTGATACTGATAGCTGAACTGCAGATATGTGCGGGGGAAGATGGGCTCGCTGTATGACAGGCGTGTGCTGTAGTTCCAATTCTTGGTGGGTGTCACGGAGTAGCGGTTTGCCTGGTAGATGGAGTCGGTATTGGTGGAGCTGACGAGCTGCAGATATTCTACGAGGCTGTTGCTGAACGACTGGCTCATGCCTTCGCCGTAGTTGCCTGCCACGCGCAGGGTGATGTTGCGACCGGTATTGTTGAGGCGGCGGTTAAGCTGGAGGAAGCCTCCCACTCGCTTTGAGTCGCTATATGATATGGAATTGTTGGTATTGCGGTTTTTGATGATTCCCAGCGACTTGAGTGTCTTGAAGGCCTCGTCGGACAGTGGGTCATCGACGTATTTGTAGGGATCTTCGTCGAATGTCAGCTCCAGGCCGTTCTTCAGTCCGTCGCTTGAATTGTATTGGAAGTTGGGGCGAAGCATGATATTGGTCATAGAGTCGGGGGTCCACTCCAGTCGCATGCGGGCATCCCAGCTGTTGCTGCGCGAGAAGTTCTGATTGAGGCTATTGTTGAAGGATGACATGGTGCTGCTCATGAAGCTCTCTGACGAGCGGCGATCGAGGGCATCGCCGTCGCTGTGGTTCCAACGGATGCTACCGTCGAGGGTGAGGCGGTCTTTCTTCTCGTAGTTCAGGTTGACACCTGTCATCTTGGTGGCTGTCAGTCCCTGGCGGCCTCCTCCGAAACGGCCTCCACCGCCTCCGGAGAATCCCATGTCGTTGACATTGTTGGCACTCGACATGAGGAACAGCTTGATGTCGTCTTTCATCCAGCCGCCGAAGATGCGTCCGCTGTAGCGGCTCTTGGTGCCTGCTGCCAGGTCGGCATTTATCATTGTGCCTTTATTCATGCCGCGCTTGATGCCGAAGTCGAGCACTGTCTCCTCCTCGCCATCGTCGATGCCCGAGACGCGTGCCTGGTCGCTCTTCTGGTCGTAGGCTCTCACGCGCTCTACTATTGATGTGGGCAGATTCTTCATGGCCGTCTTGGTGTCGCCGGTCATAAATTCCTTGCCATCTACCATTATCTTCTTTACCTCCTTACCGTTGATGGTTATCTTGCCGTCGTCGCCGACTTGTGCTCCGGGCAGTCGCTTAACCAGTTCCTCGACCACCGAACCTTCGGGGGTGCGATAGGCTGAAGCATTATATACAAAGGTATCGGCCTTGAGTGTCACCTTGGCTGCCTGGCCGGTGACGGTGGCTCCCTTCAGCATGATGGCGTCGGGCTTAAGGGCCACGGTGCCCAGGGCCACGTCCTTGTCGGTGCCCACGCTGACGCGCTTGGTGTAGGGCTTGAAGCCTACGCAGGTAATCTGTACTATGTACTTGCCGGCAGCTGGAGCCTTCATGGTGAAATTACCATTCATGTCGGTCAGGGCACCTTTTACGAGTGTGCTGTCAGTCTTCAGCAGGCGTACCGTGGTCTGTGGCACGGGGTCCTGTGAATCGTTTTCAATCACTGTTCCGGTAACATTGCGCTGAGCCATGGCCACTATGGCCGTCAGCGACAGAAAAAGGAGGGATAAAGTTCGTCTCATATATTTGTTTTTGCGAATTACGATAAATATGACGCACAGAAGTTTTGAAGGTTTAAAAAAAAATCGTAATTTTGCCGTCTCAAACCAAACAAAAACAATGGAACAGCAGAAAGTAGTCATCTCACACGACTTGCGGAAGGCCCTCACCGAGGCCATTGGCGAGGTTAGCCACGACCGCCTTTTTATTCTCACCGACGATATCACACGGCAGCTGTGTCTGCCCGTAATAGCCGACTTCGACTGTGTGCAGGGCGCACATGTCATCACCATCGGGGCCACTGATGCCAACAAGACTCTCGACTCGCTCAGCCATGTGTGGAGCGACTTGCAGCGCAAGGGGGCAACACGCCATTCGCTTATGGTGAACCTGGGCGGCGGTATGGTGACCGACCTGGGCGGATTTGCAGCATCTACATTCAAGCGCGGTATATCATATATCAATATTCCTACTACGCTGCTATCGATGGTGGATGCCAGCGTGGGCGGTAAGACGGGTATCAACTTCGGCGGACTGAAGAATGAGATCGGTGTGTTCAACAATGCACGCTCAGTGATACTGGACACTACTTTCCTGAGTACCCTCGACGAGGAGAATATGCTCTCAGGCTATGCCGAGATGCTGAAGCACGGACTTATCAGCAACGATGCCATGTGGGCAGAGCTGTTGAGTGATGAGTTGTTGGTGAATAGTGAGCAATTGGCTGCCGCACTTGAGAAGAGCGTTGCAGTAAAGCAGCGCATCGTCACCGAAGATCCTACGGAGCAGGGCATCCGCAAGGCTCTCAACCTGGGACATACTGCCGGCCATGCCTTTGAGTCGCTGGCTCTGGAGCGCCAGCCCGTGCTGCACGGATATGCCGTGGCATGGGGCCTGATAGTGGAACTGTATCTGTGCTGTGTGAAAACGGGCTTCCCCACGGACAAGATGCGGCAGACCGTCAGCTTCATCCGCGAGCACTATGGCAGGATGGCCGTCACCTGCGACGACTATCCACGACTGCTGGAGCTGATGCACCACGACAAGAAGAATACGGGCAACACCATCAACTTCACTCTCTTGGGCAATATCGGCGACATACGCATTAACCAGACTGCCACTGAGGATGAAATCCGCGAAGCCCTTGACTTCTACCGCGAAGGATAACGGCCTATGAGCAGAAGCAAAGAAGAAGCCATTGCGGCAGGTGTGAAAGTCGCCGATACGTTGCACAACATGAAGCGACGCAAGCCATGGCATAATTATCACCGCAAAGGGACTTATATAGATTGAAAGTTCCAAATAATTGGACAAGAATTTTGTCGCAGTTCACTATCCTCTAATGCCGTTCGGAAATGCTGTAAGTGCCGTACTAAAACCTTGAGAGCGCCGCACCAAAGTTAAAACTGCGTCGGTGTTTGTTAAAACAACGTCGCTGTTTACAAAAACAACGTCGACGTTTACAAAAACAATGCCATTGTTTTATGTTTTTCTATCAACCTCCCCCGACCCCTCCTTTCTAAGGAGGGGAGCAAATTACATTTTGACACATCCTCCTGTCTGTATATGTTTAGAAGGGATAGCCGATGGCAAAGTGGAGGGTTTGGTTGCCCTTGAAGCTGTCGACATTGAAGTAGCCGGACTTGGTGGTGTCGTACGGCAGGTGGAGGGCGACACCCCAATCGAGACGGATAATGAGGAAACCGAGGTCGTAACGGATGCCGAGACCGGTACCGAGAGCCTGCTCACGGAAGAAGTTGCGCAGTTTGAAGTTGCCTGGTGAGAATTTATCATCCAGAGCCGGGTCACCGTAGCGGTCGCCGGGCGGCATCCAGACATTACCGGCATCGAGGAACAGGGCTCCATGCAGGTTGCCGAAGAGCTGGGTACGATACTCCAGGTTCCAGATAAACTTGATGGTGCCATTGCGCATGAGATAGTCTGTGGCACGGTCGCCGAAGCTCTTGATGGCACCGGGGCCGATGCCGCGCACCGAGAAGGCACGGATGCTGTTGGCACCGCCGGCATAGAACATCTCGCTGTTGGGAACCCAGTCGCTGTTGCCGTAATGCCAGATATAGCCTGCATTGATGTGACCCACAAGGCTCGACGTGCTGTTCAGCCGCCACGTCTTGGTGAAGTCGGTTTCAATCTCGAGAAACTGTGAGTAGGGATTCTTGAAGAGCTTCTTGTCTTTCTCAAACCACGACCTGCCGGCGGCCACGTAGGCCAGCGACACGATATTGCCTGACTCGGAAACGGTGGTCTCCCAGCGAATGGGGTTCAGCATCTCTGCGGGACTGTTGTAGAAATAGGTATAGCGCATCTCGGGGATGAAGTAGTCCTGCATAGATACAGCCAGATAGTAATTGTCGTATATCAGCGAATCGTATTCGCTGGTGTGGCTGTTCATGAACTGGTACTTCACCGTCAGCGGCGACAACTCATGGCGGCTCTGGGCCGACGACTGCCAGCTGTAGGTCCACTCGCCACTGACCACGTGCATCTTATAGTACTTGGGACGGTGGATGATGTCGGTAGACACTTTGGCCAGGGTGGTAGGCGTGCTATAGAAGCGACGGCGACGGATGGGGCGTCCCTGCTGGTCGCGACGGATGCGGTTGCCGCCGAAGAAAGGCGCGATGATACGCGGGAACTCGATGCTGGCATCGGCACCATACTCGTAGTTGTTCATCTGGGAGCCGCCACTGGTTGACCACTCGTAGGAGCCGTGGAGATTGATGTCGAGTTTCTCAGCGCCACGGAAGGCATTACGCCGTGCAACACCCATGCGCAGCTCAGGTCCCAAGCGACCGATGGTACGGGCATTGAAATTGGTCTCGATATAGAAGTCCCACGGCTTGTCGAACGTGCAGTTAAGCGTCAGGTCGAGGGTGTCTGGAGATGAAAGTGAAGGGTTTAGAGTGAAGAGTGAAGAATCTGCAACCGCAGTGGATTTCCGGCGCGGGGTGAACTGCAGGTCGATGGACGAGAAGAGGCCCATGGCATTGATCTTGTTAACGGACTGCACGTGGTTGTCGTAGCTGTAGAGCTGGCGCGGGCGCAGCTTCATGTCGGCCATCAGCACACGGGTACGGATGGGCGGTTTCTTGCCGGAAAAGCGCACGGTGAAGAAACGGCCTACCAGGGAGTCGGTGGGTTGCTCCATAAAGGTCTTGCGCATATTGATATTGACGCGCCCGATATACCACTTGCGCTTGGCTTCATCGGGGACGCCGTCGGCCATCTGCAGTCGCAGCTGTGCCTTGCCGTCGACCATGAGGGTGTCGGCAAGATAGGAGGCATATCCCGACTGGTAATAGTAGTAGCCGTTGTTGCGCAGCAGCTGGCTGATGCGGTTGCGCTCGGCATCGAGGGCAGCAACAGCAAAGGGACTGCCCCTGTGAATCTTAGCATCGTCGAGGTTGGCTTGTATGAGACTGTCAGCGTCGGCGGGGAAGCCGAAGTAGCCGATGCTGTCAAGGAGGTAGAGGCGGTCAGGATAAACGCTATAGGAGATCTTAGCGGTCTTGGGATTGGGGCGCTGAATGACCTCGTAGTCCACATGGCCGTTCAGATAGCCGTGGTTGCGGAGCACCGACTGGGCGACGGAAGCGCGCAGGGCAGGATTGACCCACGACATGAGCACGGGCTGCTTGCCGAACGACTTGAACATCCACTTGCCGAAACCTGTCTCGCTGTCTTTGTAGCGGTTCCAGATGCTGACACCCAACGAGAAGGGTACGCGGTAGTAACTGCTGCCGAGGATGGCACCGTTGGGGGCAGTGGCCAGCGACGCCTCGACCTCTTCCTGCGTGGCAGTAAAGTTGGAGCTGTCCGACGGTTCACGGTGATAGGTAATCTTCTTCAAGCCGGTGAAGAGCTGGTCGTCATCGGGAATGTTCTTCGTCATGGAACAAGAGACGAGGAACAGCACGCAGAACAGGTATATGCTATTTCTTTTCATCGGTGATAGTGGTCTGTTTGGTGGAATCGCGGGGAGCGAGCGGCACTCTCGGAGTATACTGGGGCGCCGGGTCCTTGAAGCGGAAGATGTCCCAGAAGCTCTGCAGCTTGCGGCGCCACATGTAGCCGCCGCCATATTTCTGGGAATAGCCGTCCAGCCAGTCGTAGCTGTTGTTCTGATAGTACAGCGTGATGAACTTGTTGGCCGTCTGGTCGAGGCGGTATTCCAGCGATACATTGTCGAAGAAGGAATTGTTGCGCTGCTGCAGCTCGGCACCCGTCGACACCTTGCCGCCCACGGTAATCTTCAGGCGGTTGTCCATGAAGCGCTTGGCAAACTTGAACGAGTAGTCGGTGTGCAGATTGCCTGCACCATCAGAGGACTGGTCCATACCGACAGAGAGGTCCAGTGTACGCAGGGCATTGCCGGTAATCTGGCTGATCTCTGAACTGAGGAACGAGCTGAGTGCCGAGTTCATGCTGAAGGCACCGGTTTGGCCGTCGGCCAGATACATGCCGGTGGTAAGCATCGTGACGGCGAGCTTGCTGCGCTGCTCGACACCCATTGACTGCAATTCGCTATGGATCTGCATGTCCTCGGGCGCATCGAGGGTAAACACCAGTCCCATGTCGTTGAGCGTCTTGGTGATGACGACACCACAGTCGAAGGTGACGCTACGACCGGCTCCCTCAGTGCCACCGACGACAGCCTTGGTGCGCTCGGTGGCCGTAATGTTCAGCGTGGGATTCATCGGGTCGCCCGTAAACTCAATATAGGAACCGTCCTGGATGGTGAACGTCTTGAGCGGAATGACGTGCATGGAGTACTTCATCTCGCCGTTCGACAGGGTATAGCGGCCACGCAGCTGCAGGTTGTCAGCCGGCGTGTACTGCATGCGCAACGTGCCGCCACCCACCAGGTCGATATAGTTGGAGTGGTCGGTATTGAGGTAGGCCATGACGTGGGCACCCTTCGACACGTCGACGGTCATATCCATCTGGAAGCCATTCAGGACCGGCGGCTCCACGACCACCTGGGTCGTATCGCTGAAATCGGTGAACTTGACCAGCTCGTTCAGCTGGTTGTCGGTGGTCAGCGGCGAGTCGCGGAGCACGTAGCTCATGTCCGTCGAGCCCAGCACGTCTAACCTGCCGCGCAACGACAGGTTGTCGACAGGGCCACGCATGCGGGCAAAGACATTGACGAAGGCCTTGCCGTAGGCCACGCTGTTGGGGTTCTCCTTGGCGCCTATCAACTGGAAGTTCTGAGCCCGCATGCGCAGATTAACCATGACGCGCTCAAGATTGCTAAAGTCGACATCGCCCTGGACGTTGAGCGGGTTGTCATTATAGGCATAGACTGTGAAGTTTTCCAATAGCAGCTTGCTGCCGATGATGCGCACGGGGTCGTTGTCGAAGCGCAGCCGCATGCCGTATGGTACACTCTCCAAGTAGGCTGAGTCCAGATAGATTTCGCCATCCACCTGAGGTGCCGCCAGGGGACCCTTGATGGACAACTCGCCCTCGCCGAAGCCATGCAGACCGAAGAGCTGGTCGGGAACGAAACCGTTGATCAGTGACAGCGGCAGCCGCTCCATCAGGAAACGGGCATCAACCGAACCCTTGTCCTGATTATAATAGGTGCCCGTCAGCATGCCGACCTCTTCGCCGTCCATCAGCAGGCGGGCTTCAATGGCATGGGCATCGTCTTCCTTCTGCAGATAGACCAGCTCTGTGC
Organism: uncultured Prevotella sp.; assembly: GCA_946186115.1. Lineage (GTDB taxonomy): Bacteria > Bacteroidota > Bacteroidia > Bacteroidales > Bacteroidaceae > Prevotella. The sequence continues at coordinate 90,889 of CAMHLV010000004.1, forward strand.
TGACATTGCCAATGGGACAACGCTCGTACGTCATGTTCTGCACGGACATATCGCTGACCACGGACAGGTGTCCCTCATGATCGAGCACCACGTGGTGGTCGCCGTTCAAAAGGCCAGTGAGACGGGGGGCATAGGGCATCACGGAGGTGAGGTCTTCGAGATTAAACTTATTCATGCTGATAGTGATATCCTGAAGGGCTGTGGGGTCGCTGTCCTCGCTATAGATCTTTACACCAGTGCCATCGTCGGCTATCAAGTCAATCCTGGCCTTCACCTTGTTGTCTTTTCCCAGGAAGATGAAGTTGTCGCTGTTCAAGTTGAACTCCTTGTAACCCAAGGTGGGACGCTCGGGAACCAGATGGAAGTTGAGACCGCTATCAACCATCTCGGCCTGAGCACCGATACGGCCCCCCAACCTGTCTTCAGAGTCGTAGTAGCGGACACCCATCGTGGCACCGCGCTCCTGCAGGACACCGTCGAAAAGAGCGTTGAACACAATCTGGGGGTTCTTCTTGTTGTTACGCACCTGACCGCCGAACGACAGATGGCTGTCGCGCTGTGTCAGGCGGAAGGTAATGGTATCGAGACGCACTTCGCCCACGGTAAGGGAATGGACATAGCCTTTGCCGTTAAGGCCCGTTGCGGGCGAGGCATCAAGGTCGAACAGCAGGCTCTTGAAGTCGATGTTCTGGGTGCTGTTGAGGAAGGTAATCACAGGATTCTCACGCAGGCTTTCCACATGGAGCTTCATGGTGGGCAGCAGGCGCCGGATGGCTGACTGGTTGATGATGCGCTGATTGTACTGGGCCATGACGGAGTCAGAGAGGACGGAGAACTTCTGCAACAACTGCTCATAGTTGCCGCTGGCATCGAGCTTCACGATGAAGTCACCGCTCTGGGCCCGGACATAGGTAGTGTCCTGACGGGTTTTCACCAGCAGACCTATGTCGGACGGACGATATGTATTAGAGGAGTCGCGAATGGAGAGGTCGTTGAAAAGACCACTCACCGTATGCGTCATCTTCAGGTCGGAGGAAATGTCGACATGACCGCAGACTCCGATAGACAGCGGGCGGTCTACCAGTTGCATTTTGTAGAGGTCGGCATGCGACAGGTCGGCAGTAAGGGTGCCGTCGAAACCCTGCTTCTTCATGAGGGCGTCCAGAGTCACAGTTCCTTCCAACAGCTGGTTGCGACTGACGACGTCGGCATGGACACGACCGTTATGGACATCGGCCACAACATTCATGCGGTCGAGGTTCCAGCTGCCGTAGCGCAGATGGGTGATATCGGCATCGGCCTTCAGCGTGGTGCGTGGCGAGAAGATGTCGGTGCCCTGACCTTGGGCTTTCACATCGGCCGTAACGGTATAGATGGAGTCGTGGGGCATGAAATGGTGGACATTGAGATTGGTAGCGTTCACCGTAGCATCGTATCGCATGAGGTCGGTATTGATGTTACCCTTCACCTTGACTTTGCCGCCACCCTCATAGGCTGTGACATCGGCAAAATACTGGGCTCCGTCGGCCTTTACACGTCCTTCGGCACGTATGCCGGAAGGTATGCGGTAGTTGCGTTGCACATCGCGAGGCAGAACAGCAGTAACAAAGCCTAAGTTCTGAGTCTTGGCCTTAAACTGCACGTCGGCACGTAGTTTTTTAGGATTGTTGAGGTTGGCTATGAATCCGTCGGCCTGTGCTTCGAAGGCTGTGGGCAGAGAGACGTCGAGGTCGGAGAACTCCATCATGTCCATATTGCCGTTGAGGCGTCCCCTGACGCTTAGCGGATAGTGGGGCCACCGCTCTTGCATGGCTTTAGGCATACTCTCGGCAAAGCGCATCATATCTTGTTTGCCTATTTGGGCATCGACCATCAGATTCATATTGCCGGGGTTGACAGAATCGGTCAGCGACAGAGGCATATCCAACTCGGCATAGATGTCGGAGTCGGGGGTCTTCAAGCGGAATCGCGGCAGACGGACGGTGCCGTTTTCCATTTCAATGGGACCAGCGAGTTCTGTCACCTCCATGCCGCTCTTCTCTTTGAGTGCAACCTGTCGGATGTTGAATCGCAGGGAGGGGTCGTGGAAGTAGATGCTGTCAATACCTATGTTGAGATGTGTCAGGTCAATATGGTTGAAGTCGAGCCCGTTGATCTTTGGTTCGAAATTCTGGTCGTAGGCCAACTGTCCGTTGTTCCAGTCAAAACTGCCTACGGTATATGTCTCAGTGCCAAGGTCTATGTTTCCTTCTCGGGCTATCAGTTCGCCAAGATGTGCCTTGACACTCATGGTGTCGCCTGGCATGTGGAAGTCAATGTCGGAGCGCACAATGGTGGCATCGTCGAAATGAATCTTCCAGAGGTTTTCTGTCTTTGTCGTGTCCTCTGGAACAGAGTCGTTCATGGCTATGGCGAACCTGGCATCCTCCAACCTGGCTCCGTTCACCTCGACAGTCTGCTTGTCAAGGTCGATGCCACGGCTCTTTACTGACAGCAGCTTGAAGTCGCCTTTTATCCAGGCGGCATCGATAAAACCGTTGGTGTTTATTTTTGCATTTGCTACCTCCAACTCGTCAATCACCACCTGCTTGTGAAGAAGAGGCAACAACTGTACATCGACCACCATGCGCTCTACGTCGGCGATGGTATCGGTGGCTTTGATGGCTTTAAAATCGTCGAGTACCAAATCCAATGGGAAGGAGAGATCGACGTGGCCAACGGTAATCTGCATACCTGTCTTCTCGGATGCTACCTCGGCAACTTTATCGACAGCCCAGTTCTGGACTGGAGGCAGATAGAGCAGTAACACCAGTACGGCAAACAGCAGTACAGGTGACAGCAGTATGGCCAATATCCACCAGAACGTCTTCTTCATTGAATGGATTCTTATAGTTTAAAGTTTAAAGTTTAGAGTTTAGAGTTTAAAGTTTAAAGACTGATGTTTGGAGCTTTGAGAAACTCTGCCAGAGGGTATCATGAGGCAGAGGGGCCTCCACAACAATATCCTGTTTAGATACGGGGTGCACAAACTCTACGCGGCGGGCCATCAGAGAGATGCTGCCATCGGGGTTAGACCTCTTGGAACCGTACTTCAGATCTCCCTTGATAGGGCAGCCCATGGCAGCCAACTGGCATCGTATCTGGTGGTGACGCCCTGTCAGCAGGTTAACCTCAAGTAGCCAATAGCGCTCAGAGTGGCCGATTACCTTGTATTTCAGCATGGCCTTCTTGGCCTGAGGCTTCTCACGGTCGTAGGCATACGACTTGTTTTGCTTCTCATTGCGCACCAGCCAGTGCTGAAGCAGGCCCTCCGGTTGCTGGGGTGGGTTCTGGACGATAGCCCAATATGTCTTGTGTACCTCGCCGTTACGGAACATGTCGTTAAGCCGGGTCAGTGCCTTCGATGTACGGGCAAATACTACCAAACCGCTGACCGGGCGGTCGAGGCGATGAACCACACCAAGGAATACGGCGCCGGGCTTGGCGTATTTCTCCTTGATATAGTCCTTTACAATATCAGAGAGGGGACGGTCGCCGGTCTTGTCACCCTGGACGATCTCCCCACTCTGTTTGTTAACAATGATAATATGGTTGTCCTCGTAGACGACTTCCATAATTTTCAATTTTCAATTTTCAATTCTCAATTGATTACATGTTCATACCGCCATCAACCTGGATGACCTGTCCGCTGACATAGCTCGACATGTCGGAGGCAAGGAATGTAGCCACGTTGGCAATATCCTCAACCTGACCGCCACGGCGAAGGGGAATCTTACCAATCCACTCCTTGCGGATGTCGTCGGGAAGAGCCTGTGTCATAGCGGTGTCGATGAAGCCTGGGGCAATGGCATTGGCGCGAATGCCCTTCGGACCCATCTCCTGACCAATAGACTTGGCCAGAGCGATAAGACCGGCCTTTGATGCAGCATAGTTTGCCTGGCCAGCATTGCCATGAACACCTACCACGGAAGCCATGTTGATTATGCTACCGCCACGCTGGCGCATCATAACAGGAACACATGCATGAATGAAGTTGAAAGCCGACTTCAGGTTGACTGCTATCACTGCATCCCACTGCTGCTCGGTCATACGAAGCATCAGACCGTCTTTGGTGATACCTGCATTGTTTACCAGAATGTCGATGCTGCCGAACTCTTCCTTAACGGCTTTGACCACTTCTTCGGTCTGAGCGAAATCTGCGGCATTCGAGGCATAGCTCTTTGCCTTTACACCAAGAGCGGCAATCTCTTTCTCGGTCTCTTCATTTACTTCCAGATCGGTGAAAGCGATGTTAGCTCCTTCTGAGGCAAACTTCAATGCAATTGCTTTTCCGATTCCGCGTGCAGCACCAGTGATGAGTGCTGTCTTACCTTCTAATAGTCCCATAATTCTTTTAATTCTTTATTTAAAATTAATATTGTCGGTGTTATAATAACCTGAATTCTGATTAAAACCTGTTTCTCTTGCCCAATGCACCATATACAAACTTGGCCACCTGGGGCTTGGTGTCCTCCTCTTTCATACCACGGGCTATACGCCCATAGATATAAGGCACTTCAAGACCTTTGATACAATAGTGGGTAATGTCGGCAACCAAATCGACGTTGTCGATGTCGAATTCACCGTCTTCTTTGCCCTCACGGAATACCTTGCGGAACAACTCTATCTCGGCATCGTCGAAATTCTTGCGAACCTTCTCGACCATCCAGATGTTGCGGAAGAACTCGGCGCGCAGGTTGCCATTGCGCACTACAGTCTCACGAATCATGCTCAGATGCATGTATATCAGTTCAATAATCTTCTCCTGAGGCGGTATCCGCTTTGCTGCCACCTCATCGAGCTTGTCGGAAAGACGCTCAAGTTCACACTCTATTACAGCGTAATAGATGTCCTCCTTTGACTTGAAATATGTATATAGCGTGCGACGTCCTTTGCCAGATGACTGAGCAATATCGTTCATCGTTGTGTTCTCTAGGCCGTTTTTGGCAAATAACTGACGGGCTACATCTACAAGTTTCTGTCTGGTCTTCGATATCGACATGTTCTTTGTCCTCCTGATATTTTATAGCATTGCACATTGCTAATACCGTGTGCAAAATTAAGTAATTGTTGTGAAACAGCCAAATTTTTTAGGCTGAAATGTTCTAAAATACCCATTTTATGTGAAAAGTATGCAAAATATTTGGTCGTTACAAAAATAATGATTACCTTTGCACCCGCAAAAATAAAACATCGCGGAGTGGAGCAGTTGGTAGCTCGCCAGGCTCATAACCTGGAGGTCG
>CAMHLV010000005.1 GCA_946186115.1 uncultured Prevotella sp.
GCTGCACCGTCATGCTGCCCTGGAACACCACGCGGCGGCCGTTGGGCATCACCAGACTGTCAACCTGTGACAGCAGGTAGCGACGCTCGCCGTCACCGTCGGCAACGACAAGCGACACGTAGTCGTCGTGCTCAACGCCGTCGAGGTCGAGGCGGGAATGGTACATGGAAGAGCCTGACGACAGCGCCATCTTGTCGATGACGCCGCTGGCAAGGTACACGCGCAACGGCCGAGCAGTCTGCGCCGTTATCGTTAGCGTTAACGTTAGCGTTATTGTCAATATCGTCAGTATCTTCTTCATGCCATATCTTTGCTTATTCCTTCAGGTTGTTATATAACGTCAGCACCTGTTCAGCGGTCAGCGGCTCGTCATAGATGCGGGCGAAGACCACCGTACCAGGCCAGCCGGACGATGACGATGATGCATTGTTACTGCTGTTTGGATTACCACTAATGGTGAAAAAACGACACGCAGCATCAGGACTATGGTATGCTCCATCCGCCTGAATCTCACCTTTGTTTTTGCCATCCACATAGAGACGAATGCCATAGTCCTTGTCGTAAACAGCTACTACATGGTAATAGAGTCCCGACTCAGGAATTACTCCGGATTTAATTTTCTGATATTCACTGCCAAGATAGATATCTGTCCATATCTCTTTATCCCGAATACCGATACCAGAACCACCATTCTGAAAGTCTGCAATAATATCAGCTTCATCGTTCTTGGTAGGCTTAGTAGGCAACATGACTAAGGCCTCTATAGAGTGACCGTCGGACAGATGCTTTATAAAATCGTCCCTATTGCGATAATCAAAGGAATAGAGCTGCGACGAGTTGCTCCCATGGGTATTGGCAAATGCCACCTCATAGCGTTTGTAACCGCTATTGTATGAGACGGTAGGTGAACCTGTCTTTACCGCATTAAGCTTGGTGGGTGCACCATTGAAGATGGTGCCGTCAGCCTTGAACTCGGCACTCAGCAGTGTAGCGGCAGTAATGCTCTTGATGTCACCGAAATAGTAGGTACTGCCCACCTTGATATATGCACGGAAGAACTTGGCAGAGCCATCGTAGTTGTAATTGATGGAGAACCTGTTGTTGCCGTCGAGGTTGGTGGCTGCATGTACGTTTCCAACTGCCGGCGTGTCGGTATCAACCTCCTGGATGGTGCCGACGATGAAGCCGTAGGACATTGATACAGCACCCCAGCAGGCTGCCGTGCCATAAAGAGTAGCCGTCGCAGCACCGATAGTCCACTTGCAGCTGTCGGTCAGTACACGGGCGATTACGCCGGAAGCAATAGTGTCAAGGGCATTCGTAATGCCTCGAACGGAGAAGCCCCTATATTTAACTTCACGGTTATTATTGGTAGTATAAGCATCTGGCTGCAAATAGAGACAATCACAATTACTATTGTCATATCTCGTTGAAGCCATATAAAGACCTCTGTCTGGATAGACAAGATTACCATTTGAATACTTATAATATCCAACACCATCTCTAATGCCTGCACGTGGAAGAATAAGAGAATCACCAGTAACACTGCTCTTCACCTTCCAGCAATTCTTCCCATTGATGGTGACACTGCTCCAAGTCAACTTATTATAAGTGACAATTTCATTGTTTTCGGACTGAGTAGGCAATCCCCATATCTGACCCATATTAGCAGTGGCAGCATCGTATTCCGTAGCTTTAATATTATAACCCAATTGAATGTAACCGTTATCGTAATATTGGTGATTAGCCTGTGTATAAGACTCCTTTGGATGCGTCTCACCCCAAGCATAATAGTCACCGAAATCTTCAGGTGAATTAGCTCCGAGATTGACACTAGCCCAAAGCTTACCCGAAGGCAGACCAAGATCAACCATGCGTAATAATTCAAACTTCAAGGTCTTGCCATATATTGTACTAGTACCTTCTGTGGCGTAGGCACGATAGTAATAAGTTTTGCCTTTTTGGAGACCAGACAAAATATATGTGAAATATCCAATTGAAGCTGTACCAGCAGAGAGTTGCTGCGCATTGCTCATGTCAGCGTTTTCGCTAAACTCAAAGCCCACAGAAACATCATTGCCTGAAATAGTTTGAATGTAAGCTTTCAAAGTGTCTGTCTCTGCAACACTCATAGTGTTACGTCCGATATTGCAGGTTCGCAAATTAGCCATCTTGTGTTGCACACCACGGACCTCAAAGCCATAGCCCTTACTGTCTTTATATACGCCACCTACATTTTCGTATTTAAATGCATAGTAGTAGGCATCATCTTCTCCATCACCGGTAGATGACCAGTAGTCGCTCCATCCGTCATGCCGATGGTAGGAGTCTTGCCAGTAGCCGTCTGATGGGAAGAAGATACTACGACCATTGATGTTACTGGTCAGAACATGTCCATTGACCCCATTACGGGTTTCTGTTGCGAAGGTTGTATTGTCTATGAGTTCCTGATACTCCTCCTTAGTAGGCAGGCGATAAGTATCTCCCCACATGTTCGACACCATATCATGCCCGCTATCAACTGTCAGATCGGAACTAATAATATACTGTTGTTTCGTGTTGCGATAGGGTTCTAAGGCTCCCCAACGGTAGCACAGGCCTCCCGCTCCCTCATTCTCAGCACCAAGGTTCATGTTAGCCCATTTTACAGAGAGGCCAAGATCAACCATTTCAATAGTAGTTATGTCAAGCGTGTTGCCATAGAATGTCTTTGTGCCGTTATCAACGTATCCTGCAAAATGGTAAGTTGCACCTTCCTCAAGGCCAGGGATAGGAAAAGATATGATTGTTTTTACATAACCATTCTCATCGGCAGAAAGAGGCACTATTTCTTTCGCTTCCGAACCATGTTTCCAATAGACTATACCAATGGTAGTTCCGCTGCCAGCATTCTCCAGTCCACGAATGACAGCGCGCAGGGTGTCATACTCTATTGTACCATTATAAGATTTTCGTGCAGGAAGTGTACGGATAAACATGTCACTGCTATTAGCTGACGAGGCATTGGTCTTATAGACGGGACGTAAAGAGATGCCATCGTATCGCTCCCATCCATTAGTGGGCGTTGTTTTATCGAGGAAATAAGCAAGTGTTGTCCACCTATTACCCCCTGCATCAACCATCGGCAGTTGAGATGAAGCCAAACAGCTACGTGTCGTATATTGAGCTGGTTCATTGATGGCGGAATTTCGACGGTAGGCAGCCTTCGGCACAAAAATGGAGTTCTGATTGTGATTGCTTGTGAACAAATAACCATTAATGCCGTTCATCGTCGCGTCAGAAGGTGTACAGTTAGCAACCAACTCCTGGAAATCTGCATAGTCAGGTGTCATCCATACGCCACCCCAATTCTTCGATGCTGCGTCATAGCAGGTGGACTGCACATTATACAGTCTGTCGGGCTGTAGCCATGTACTATTCTGATACCAAATGTTGGTCGACTGGGAAAAAGATGTCTTAGTATCGGGTTCTCCCCACGAGAAGTAATCACCGTCTTCATCGGGCCGCGTAGCACCAACGTTGATGTTGGCCCACTTCGTACCAGAAGGCAGGCCGAGATCTACATAGCAACGGCCGAACTGCAGGGCATTGGCATATTCGACATTGCCGTCGGCATCCATAGCGTAGGCACGATAATAATAGGCCGTGTCCTTCGGCATGGTGAAGTCGGCATGGTAGGCACCATCGGCGCTGACCGATGCCGTCACCTTTGTGCCACCATTGGCAATGGTGACGCTATCAGTCTTGCCCACTACGAAGCCTATCTGTATGGCATCTTTATCTTTGGCTTTGGCATAGCCGTAGAGCGTGCCGTAGAGTTTTGCATTTAGCTCTGTAGCCTTCCACTGCACGCTGTCGGTCATCACCTGCACCAGTGAACCGTCGGTCATCTGCACTCCCGTGCTGATAACGGGACGTACGCTTTCACCAAGATAGATGTCCTCTCCTGACTGATATACACCACTGCTGTAACTATAGAAATTGAGATACAAGTTCTGCTTTTTCCCAGAGTTGGTGAGCTGGGAAGTGCGGTACAGTCCGCGGGTATTGATGTCGTTATTGCCCGTGCCGCTGCGGTAGCCTGCTGCTGGCATGAACAGCTTGTTACCGTTCTTTCCGGTAATCACATATCCCGGCTTCGAGTTCAGCGGTTGCCACGCCCATGAGCAACTATCAACCAATAGGTTAAGCTCTGCCGAGGTCGGCATCGAGAAACCGCCGCTCAGACGCATGTGCGCCACGTCCATATCAGTCAGGCGGATATTCTTGGGAAGGTCATTAAAACTGGTATTCTGATACGTGTAGTTGCTGGTGGAGTAGTTACCCTTATCCTCCAACTCGCCCCAGGCATAGTAGCCGCCATATTCCTCAGGGGCTCCGGCTCCCATGTTATGGTTGAGGAACTTGACGGGCAAGCCGAGGTCAACGACGTAGTTGTTACAGTTGGCCTTGATGACATATACCGTGTTTCGGGCGATGCCGTCTTTCAAATCGACGGTCTTGGTATAGACACCCGTCGAGCCCAACAGGTTGTCATAGACGGTGAACTCACAGGTCAGACGGGTGGCCCCGCTCTGCGGAGCGATAACCATGTAGGCCGATGTATTCTGGTCGTAATTGCGCGGCAGCACGAAGTCGCCGGTGGTCAGCGTGACGGTATGTTCATAGTCGGTATTCGCCTTTGTGGTCAGTCCGTCGGTGGTCAGCGTGAAGTCGCCGGCCAGACCGCCACCGCTGCGTACGGTAATGCTCTTCAACACTGTGCGCCCCAGGTCGTTGGAGATATAGGGCAGGAAGCACAGGTAGGCAGCATGATGGTCGAGGTTGAAGCGGTAGGAGCCGTCCTGCTGCTTGGCAGCCGTAGCCGTTCCACAGTCGCCTGCCACGCCGATGTGCTCGGTGTTGTTGGCAGTCTGCTGAGTCTGGTCCTTGGCAACACGCACATTGTTATATGCTATCGGTGTCTGTCCGGCATAATAGACAGTCACGTTGTCGGCCGTCAGCTTATTGCCGCCAAAGTAGAAATCGCCCGTGCGCTTGGTGTCACTGATGGTTGCCAAGGTGTCACGACGACCATCCTCTAGATAGATGTGGTCGCCCTCCTCCCAGAAGAAATCCACCTCGGAGGTGCTGGCCATAAAGTCGCCATCTAACGATGTGCGACGCGCCGACCTGTTGCCGCTGTTGTCGGTCATGCCACCGACGAAGCGTGTCAGGTGGATGCGGATGTCGCCACGTACCATCACCACACTATCGATGTCGGCCAACAGATACTGGCGCATGTCGTCGTTCTTCAGCGACACCACCATGACAACATAATCACTTTGTGTCTCGCCCTTCAGGTTAAGCCTTGAATGGCTGATGTCTTTCACCGTAGCCATAGCCAGCGAGTCTATAGGTCCGCTGTGCTGATAGACATACAAACTGTCGCTGTTCTGTGCCGACAGCATTGTCGGCATAAACAGCATCACCATCATGATATATACGAACTTACTCATCTGATAATTTTCAATTTTCAATTTTCGATTTTCAATTACCTATCGTTCCACCAGTATCACCACTACCGGCATTACCCGAACCGTTGCCGTCGCCGCCAGTACCCTGGCTGCCGCCCTGGTTGTGTCCGCCGGTGATGTCGCCACCGCCGCCCTCGTTGGCTCCTGCCGTGGTGACGGCACGCACGCTGACACCATAGTAACGATGCTCAGCCGTCACGGAGTCTTCTCCCAGGTTGCCGATGAGCGCATACGAGTCGCCGTCGTTGTAATAGACTGACGTCCAGTAGTGGCATGCGCTGCCAAGATCCTGATAGTAGCCTCCAGACTGATAACCTGCGGCAGGCAGGAAGATGCTGTTGTATCCATCCTTGTCGTTCTGCGTCTGACTGGTCACGCGATATCCGGCGACACCGTCCTCCGTAGTCCACTCCCAGTCGCAGTTGTCAACCAGCCACTGCATCTCAGCATTCGTCGGCATGCGCCATGAGCCAGTCCAGTTGGCCTTCACGGCATCATAGCTTGCCTTGTTGCTGATATCGGCGCCGATGAACTTATATCCGCCATCGTAGTGAGTGTAGGTAGCTTGCGTATAGGTGGTCTTACTGGTAGTCTCACCCCAAGCATAGCGGTCGCCATATTCCGACGAGGTCTGTGCACCGAGGTTGATGCTTGCCCACTTGATGCCGTTGCCCATATCGACGAGTTCCAGACCATAGCGGCGTGTATTGCCGTAGTAGTAGGTGTCGCCAATCTTCACGTATGCACGGTAATAGTAGGTAGTATCCTTGGCATAGGTGAGTGTACCACGGAAGGTGTTGTCAGTAGCCGATGCTGTTGCGATGATGTCGGTTACATCCGTACCGCCTGCCACCAGAGCCGTCGATGTGGAGTCGCAACCTACCACGAAGCCACGGGTGACACCATTAACATTCTTCAGTCCTGCAACGGCACCGACGAGACGTACATCCGTCACACCGACCTGCCAGTTGGTGCTGTCGGTGGTGAGATAGAACTTCGTCTGTTCGTGCTGCTTGTTGTACTTGATGACCGGACGGATGGTGTAGCCGAGGTAGCGTGCCACGGCATCGATGGTACGGTTGGTGCCGTAGAACGAGGTACCATAGGCATTCTCATGGTTGTAGGCATCAGTGGTGTTCAGGTTCGAGGTCCACATCATGACACGTTCGCCATCTCTGGCCACTGCCGTGCCGTTCATAGAACCACGCTTGGCTATGAAGATGCTGTCGCCCGACGGACCCACAATCTTGTACATCGGCTGGTCGTACTTCGTCACCTCCGTCCACGTACACTTCGTAATCAGGTCGTTGACGTCGTCGCGTGTCGGCATGCGCCACAGACCACCCCAGTGCCCAGCGGTCGTTGCGGCATCATGGCTGCTGCCAGCGATGTCAGCACCGAGGTCAGGATAGGTTGCGGGCTTGTTGAACGATGTCTTCGGCGTGGTCTCGCCCCAAGCGTAGTAGTCACCGCTGTCGTCGGAGCTGCTGGCGCCGAGGTTGATGTTCGACCACATCACACCGTTGCCGAGTCCGAGATCTACCGTGCGGCGGCCGAACTCACGCTCGTTGCCGAAGTAGTACTTGCCGTCCACCTTGACGTATGCACGATAGTAATAGACGGTTTCGTCGGCTACACTAGGTACGGTGGCAGAGAATACACCGCTGGCCACGTTGTACAACTCACCCTCGTTGGTCTTCAGGTACTGCACACCCGATGTCTGGTCAGTGACGTTCGGCGTGGTGGCATAGGCGAAGCCCGACTCCGTAGCATTGCTGTTATAGCGCAGACCTAATAGGTAGCCATAGAGCTTGGCCGAAGTTTGGCCAACCTCCCACTGTACGCTGTCGGTGGTCATCTGAATCATCGACTCGTCGTCCAGCGTGTTGTTAACCATGGCGACAGGACGGACACCGAAGCCGTAGTGACGGCTGTCAGTAGTGAGATAGGGCACAGTGCCATTGCTTCTCGTCTCAAATGAGTATGCACTGACCTGATCACTTTCAAGTCTTGTAGAAGACCAGTAGAGCGGACGCCAACTCTCTTCATTCAGCAGAGAATTATTATTGCTGAAGCCGTTTGCAGGCAGATAGATAAACTTATCAGCGTTCTTCTTATTGGTCACCTTGTAAACCGTACTGCCAAAGAGCATTGTTTTTTCGATATTACAGTTAGCGACAAGCTCCTCAAAGTCAGACTTCTTTGGCATACGCCACGGACCCTTCCAGTTGACCTGGGCAGCATCGTAGGTAGTACCATTGATATCGTCACCGATATCCTCTCTATAGTGAGAATAGCTTGTGTTATTATCGTAATATGAACCCTTTGTAGATGTCTCACCCCATGAGAAGTGGTCGCCACGATCCATCGGTGTCTGCGAGCCTACGTTGATGTTAGCCCACTTCAGGCCTGACGGCAGGTCAAGGTCGACGAACTCCAAACCGAGCATCTTCGGATCGCCATAGGCAATACGTCCGCCTACGTTGACGTATGCACGGTAGTAATACTGGTTGAACCCGATGTTGGTGAAGTTGCAAACGAACTTGCCGTTGTCGGTAGTGTTGCACTTGATCTTGATGCGCTGTTCCTCAGGCATGTCGAGATTCACGTCGGCAACGGTACCGACAACGAAGCCTATCTCGGTATTTCCCTGCACGGCCTCCGTCACACCCGTTACGGCACCACAGAGGCGAGCCTCAGTCATGCCCACCTGCCAGTTGGTGCTGTCGGTCTGTATGGTCATGGCCTGCATCTCCTTCGGATTGCCGTACCAAGTATTATCATTATAGGTCAGGTATGCGCGTACATAGTATGTGCTGGTGACGTCGAGCGTATTCATCTGCTCCTTGCTCAGCGGAAGGCTGTAGCTGCCGTTGTCGCCAACTTCCTGTGCCGTCAGCGTCACCTTCAGCACCTCAGTGCTGCTTTCAAGCGTTACATCCTCGGCAGTACCGATGACGAAGCCCTTCGTGACATCGGTCACCACATCATCCAGTCCGCGCATGGTGCCATACATGTCGGTTTCCGTATGGTCGGCGCTGTAACTAATGCTATCGGTACGGATGAAGAGATACTTACCGTCAACGGTTTCGATGTTACTGTCGAAAACGGGACGGATGGGGAAGCCCATATACTTCTGAGCAGTACTATTAGGATTATTATAAACACGATAGCTGTTTTTGTTGTCATATTCCGTTGACGACCAATACAAGACATCGGTATTCACCAGATTGGGCCCCGAGGTAATATAGCCGGCCTTAGGCACAAAGATACTGTCGGGATCATCACCTTTGCCCGTAAAGAGATAACCATTGATGCTTTCACCGTCCTCGTTTACACGGGTGACGTTTTTGCGGGTCGTTGTGTAGAGCTCTACCAGTTCGGCATGTGTCGGCATGCGCCAGCAGCCGCGCCACTGCTTTGCCACCACATCGTAGGCTGGCAATCCGGCAATATCCTTACCAATATTGGTGTATGGCTGGCCTGAGCCCTTGTAATACGCGTAGTTTCCTTCTGTATATGTTTCTTTGGTGTCCAGTTCGCCCCAAGCATAATACTTACCCCGGTCCTCGGCGGTCACGGCACCCATGTTGATGCTCGACCAACGGACACTGGTGCCAAGGTCGATGATTTCGCGATCCATGCCGAACTTCTTCACCTTGCCGAACCACGTCTTGTCGCCCTCCTGGGCGTAGGCACGGTAGAAGTATGCCTTCTGCTTGACATCACTCACGGCCTGTCCGCTGAAGGTCAGCGTAGGATAGTTGTCTAATGGCATCTGCGCCTCCTTCGTGGCGAATGTCAGGTTCCTGTTATATCCCCATATAAAGCCATAGTGCGTGATGGGCAGGTTGACCGAACCATAGAGCTGGGCAGGATTGCCAAAGCTCCACTTACAGCTGTCGGTAAAGGCCGAGAAGAAGGCGCGCACGGGAATGATGTGCGTCACGGGATAAACGGTAGCCCCTTTCACCTGGTTGTTGATGGCAGAGCTCTTTACGATGACGGTGTCGATGCCGCTCTTGGTATCATACACGCGGTAATACACCTTCAACGGTGTACGACTTGACTGCGGTGCTATCACCATATACGATGCCACGGTGTCCTGCGGGATATACTCCCAGTCGGCATTGGCCGGTTTCTGCTTGTTGTGAGGCAGTATGAAATCCGAGGTCTTCAGCGTCAGAGTATCGCAACCCGTCTCATCCACAAGGCTCAGGCCGTCGGGCGAGAGGGTATAGGTGCCTCCCAACATCTTGCCGTCGGTGGACTTCACCGCAATATGTTTCAGCCGTATCGTCTCCAACGAGTCCACACGCGGGATGAAACACAGCACCGCCGTCTTGTGGTCGAGGCTGAACGAGTAACTGCTGTTGGCCTGACGCGTTGCCGTCGCCGTGCCGCAGTCGCCGCTGGCACCGAGGTGGTCGCTGTTGTTTGGCGTCTTCTGCACCTGCTCGGTGGGGATGATAACCTTGTTAAAGGCATCGGTTTGCGTACCCGGATAGTACACGATATAGGTGTCGGCCGTCAGCGTGTCGCTGCGGAACGTAAAGCTGCCGACACGTGAGTCACTATTGATTCTGACGTTTTCCGACCGGTCGCCCGTCGAGAGATAGATGCGGTCGTTCGACACCCAGCGGTAGCTCACGGGCTGGTTCTTGTCGAGGAAGTCGTCGGAATAGACAGATGTACGGTTCGAGCCGCCCTGGCCGTCGTCCGTACTGGTGGTTCCCAGGAAACTGATGTACCTGCCATGATTAGGCATGACAACGTAGTCTATCTCCTTGAGGGGATAGACACACTCCGCGCCGAGCGTTCGCAGACGGAGCGTCGATATATCTTGTTGTTCTACTCCGTTGATGTCGCGGCGCGAGTGATAGATGTCGCGCACATTGTTGAGCAGCAGCGAATCCACGGTGCCGTCAACCTTCTTGATCAGAATGTGGCTCTGGTCCTCTTGTGCCGCCGCGGGAACCATAGCGGCGCACAACAGGATGAGCATCATCAGTTTCTTTCTCATTATGATGATTTATATTACTTATTTCTTGGTGAACTTAGTAGCAATGTTGTTGGCCTTGATGATATACACGCCGGTTTGCAGCGACGTGAGGTTCACCGTGGCACATCCGTCGGCATCGGCGGTCTCGGTCATAAGCAGCTGTCCGCCGGTGGCATAGAGATATATCTTGCAACCTGCAGGCAGTCCGCTAAACAGGATAGCGTCGCCGTTGAACTTCATGCCGTCGGCATTATTCTTGCCAGTGATGCCCGTAGCCTGGCTCTCGTAGTTGAAATAACTAACGTCGGTCATGGCATACGATGACTCCGTCGTATTGGTCGTCACCACGATATTGTCACCCACGACGCTGATGCGCGGTTCATCAGTGAGGAGTACATAGCTCTGGCTGCTGCCGTCCTTGAGGTGGAGTACCAGCACGTTGGAGGCCATAGCTGTCCCAAGCAGGAGACAGCTGATGGCGGATAAAATCATTCTTTTCATATTCTTCGTTTTTAATTATTTGTATTTCGTTATCGTTAACGTTTTCGTTTTCGTTATCGTCTTCGTTTTCGTTATCGTTATTCGTTTCCTTCGACGTCGTCGCCGCCGTTGTCACCAGTACCGGCATTACCACCGTCACTGTCCATCGTCACTCCGGTCGGGCTGTAGATGGCGCGCAGGTGGAGCAGGGCATCGCGGGCTGTCAGCAGCTTCGTCTTGGTATTGGTACTGTCGGCACTCAGCGAGGTAGCATTGGTCGTGTCGCCCTCGCCCTTCTGCGAGCTCCAGTAGGGGCCAACAGGAATGAAGATGCTGTTGCCGTTAGGTCCGGTCACACGGTAGCCGTTGACATCGAATGCCCAGGTACACTTCGTGAGCAACTCGTCGATATTGGCAATCGACGGCAGACGATAGTGGATGCCCAGGCGCGTATGAGCGGCGTCGCTGGTTGTACCACCGATGTAGTTGTAGGTGGACGGCACGCTGTACGAACCTGTCTGGTTCGGTGCAACCTCACCCCAGCGGTAGCCGTCGCCGGCAGCCTCCTCGTCGTTGCTGCCCATGTTCATGTCAACCCACCAGACACCCGACGGCAGTCCGAGGTTGACGGCCTTGGCACCGAAGCTCTTGATGGCACCCTTATGTACCTCACCCTCATAGCGGGTGTATGCCTGGTAGTAATAGGTGGCCACCTTGACGGTGTCAATCTGTGCATAGAAGACAGAGTCGGTAGCGTCGAACTCAGCCACGACAGACTTGCTGTCCGACATATCGCTCTTGGTGCTGTAGATGAATCCTACCTCCAGACCGCTGGCCGGCTTCTGGGCCTTGGTATGACCGTAGAACGTGGCGGCATTGCCGAGACCCCACTTCACGCTGTCGGTGAAGAAGGTGTAGTCGGTCATCGGGATGGCATTGCCATACTTCGTCTCAGTGCCTTTGCTGACGTATGCTCGTACCCAGTAGTCATCGCCTACGGTGAGCGTCTTCAGCTGATCGTTGGTCAGCGTGATATGATAGACACCATTAGCCTCAGCTAGCTGGCTGACGTCAATGAATGCCTTCGGATCTTCCGTCGCAGTATCGCTTGTTCTCACGATGCTCTGTGACGTACCAATGACGAAGCCCTGCGTCAGATTGTCGTCTGCCGAGTTGAGTCCGAGCATCATGCCGTACAGCGTGTTGCTGGTGCGGTCGGCAGCATAGTTGACGCTGTCGGTGCGGATGAAGATATCCTGATCGCCCAGCTTGCCGTTGGTGTCATAGACAGGACGGATGGTCAGACCGTCGTAGCGCGTGAACAGCGGGGCCGACTTGCTGGTAGCATCGAACATCAGGGACGAAGCGTACCTCGTCATACCATTACCCTGCGGTATGGACGACCAGTAGCGTCCGCTCGAACGATAGCCGTTAAGGTCGGTGTTGTCGCGGTAGCCAGCAGCCGGCAGGAAGATGTTCTCGTGCGTGACGGTGTTCTCTACCCAGTAGCCTGGCACGTCTTTCTTCGAAGACCAGGTCCATGAGCAGTTGCTCATCAGTTCATTCATCTCATCGAGTGTCGGCATACGCCAGCAGCCGTTGAACTTACGGTTGGAGATATCCCACTCGGTAGCACTGATGTTGCTGCCTATATAATGATAGGTGGCATTGTCGTTGTTACCCGTGGCATGGCGGTAGGTCACGGCCGTGTAGTTCAGCTGCGTGATGGTGTCGCCCCATGCATAGTAGTTACCGTCAAGCTCCGGCAGGTTGGCACCGACGTTACGGTCGGCCCACTTCACGGAGAGTCCGAGGTCGATGGCCGTCGGCGTAGTGCCCTCTGTTGAATTCGTCGAGAAGGCCTTGACGGCTCCACGATAGGTAACGCTGGAGTTGCCGTCGCTCTTGATGACGTATGCACGGTAGTAGTACATATTACCCTCCGCCAAACCGCTGATGGTGGTATGGTATGCACCGCTGGTGCTGACAGATACCGTTTCCTTGGTGGCATTGGCCATTGCCGACGAGCGTGACCACTCAAATCCAATCTCGGTGCCATTGCTGAAGTCGGAAATGTTGACGATACCGTTCAGCTGAGCCGAGTTCGTGGTGATGTCGGTCGGGGCAGTGGTGGCAATCAATGCCGTGACAGGACGTACCATGTGACCCAGGTAGCGCTCAGCAGCACCCACGAAGTAGCTGCCTGCCGTTTCCGTCGGCAGCACATTGAGCCGCTGGGCATTGCTGATGGCAGCACCCTGTGTCGATGACCAGTAGTAGTCGGCAGGCAGGAAGATGCTGTTGCCGCCGCGCGACACGCGGTATCCGGCGACACCGTTGAGCGTTTCCTTCGTCCACGTACAGTTGGCTATCAGCTCCTGAACCTCCGTCTCACTCGGCATGCGTGTACCCTCGATCTTCAGCGTAGCCACGTCGTAGGTGGCATTGCTGCTAATGTCGGTACCAATGTCGGTATATCCGGTGCTGGTGTGGTGGACGTAGTTGTCGTAGGTGTAGCTGTCCTTCTCGGCAGTCTCACCCCATGCGTAGCGGTCGCCCGTGTCGGAAGCTACGGTAGAACCGATGTTGACATTAGCCCACTTGACACCGCTGGGCAGACCGAGATCGACAAAGTCGATACCCATCTGCAGGGCATTGGGAGCATAGTAATACTTGTCGCCGTACTTGACGTATGCACGATAGTAATAGGTGCCTACGGGCAGCGTCTTCAGTTTACCCTGGAAGGCCGACGACGAATACGTTGACGAATGGATAGAGTCAGTCTTGTTCTCATCCACCTTCACATCCTCGCTCGTACCGATGACGAAGCCACGCTCCTGGAGGTTGTTCAGCACCGTCTCAGCACCCACCAAAGTGGCGAAGAGGTCGGAGTTGCTGTAACCGGCACGCCAGTTGGTGCTGTCGGTACGCAGATAGACCTTATTCTGGTCGTCGAAATCTACGTTCGACTGCATCACTCCTCTGTAGCCCCAATCCGACGGGTCATTAGAGGTGAGATAGATGAACTTGCTGTTATCACTGTTATTCGTCACCTTCCAGACGTTGACGCCATAAATGGTCTCCTGAGTCCAGGTACAGTTGTCAAGCAACTGCTGCTTCTCGGCCTCCGTCGGCATGCGCCATACACCGCCGAACTCAACGTATGCCGGGTCGACACCTGCATACTTGCCTGTCAACGTGCCGTTGAGACCCATCTCCTCGGGTGTTGCCGCATCGACGTTGATATTGGCCCACTGTATGCCTACGCCTAAATCAACATCGGTGAAGCCGAACTGCTTGGAGTCTGCATGCCAATAGGTACCAGTGTCACTCTTAATATAGGCACGGTAATAGTAGGTGCCGTCGTTGCGCGTGTTGTGTTCAATCGTTCCGACGTAGTTGCCACTGCCGTCCTTGGTCGGCCGGGCTTTGATAATCTCTACGCCGCTGGTGGTCACCGTCAACTCTGGCGTCGTACCGATAACGAAGCCCGTCTCGTAGTTAGCAGGCAGGTTGAGCACAGCCGAGTAGAAGTTGACGCTGTCCTTCTGATAGCGCCAGTCGGTGCTCTCGGTGCGGAAGTAGAAGGTTACGCCATCAACGAACGGACGTGCTACGGGACGGATGGCATTACCACGCCAGCGGGCATTGTCGGCTATCGACGGGTCGGCACTGTTGGCACTGACATCGAAGTTGAACTCACGGGCCTGACGGTAGTTGGCTGAGCGGTTGCTGCTCCAGTAGTAGCCAAGCTTGGTCACCTCGTCGTCGTGATTCTGGTTCTGACCGCCTTCCTCGTTGGTCGAGTAGTCGTAGTTGGCATCGCGCTCATCGACGGTGTAGTAGTTCGACGGCAGGAAGATGCTGTTGCTGTTGACGTTGCTCTTCACGCGGTAGCCCGGAATATGGGCTACGGTGTCGCGGGTCCACGTACACTGTTGACGCAACTCGTTCCACTCCTCGTCACCAGCCATACGCCACAGTCCCTTCAGGAACTTATTTGCCACGTCGGTGGTGTCGTTGGCACTGATGTTGGAACTCAGGTCGCGGTAGTGCTGCAGCTCGCTGTCGAAGTATTTGTATCCGGCCTCAGTGAAGACATCCTTCGTCGTGGTCTCACCCCAGCCGTAGAAGTCGCCGTGGTCCTTGATGCGCCAAGCACCCATGTTGACATTGGCCCACTTGGTGCCGCTGGTCAGTCCGAGATCGACCATGACGATACCGAAGTCCTTGATGTCGCCGTAATAGTATTTACTGCCCACCTTGGCAAAGGCACGGTAGTAGTACATGCGGTTGTTGTCCAACGGCGAGATATTGGCCTTGAACATGCCGTTCACCTTGCTGTTGGTAGCCGAATTGTAGGTCACAACATCGCTGGCACCGCCGTCATCCTTAGCCTTGAGGTTTTCGGCCGTAGTACCTACCACGAAGCCATAGGTGGCACTGTGACTGTCGTTAAGTCCTAAGATACAGCCATAGATGTCGGCACTGGTGACGCCGGCCACCCACGAGGTACGCTCGGTGGTGAGGCTCATCTTATGACCGTCAGGTAATACGACGTTGATCTTGGCAATAGGACGTACATAGTGACCGTGGTAGCGGTAGTGGTACTTCATCAGTCGGTTGGTCGTACCACCCTCCATGCCGAGGGCGTTACGGTCACGCGGAGCACGCGATGACGTCCACAGGGCTGTGTTCTCCCACGGACCGTAATAGCTAGAGTGGTAGCCGCTCATCGTCCACTTGGGCATGCGGTCGTTCTTGGTGATGAATATCCAGTTGCCGTTCTTCTTGCTGACGACCTTATAGCCAGCCACATTGGTATAGTAGCCGCCGTTGTCGTTAGGCACATACTTATAAGAGATGGAGTCGCGCCACTCGCAGCTATCTACGAGCATCTGGAGGTCATCCTCCGACGACATCGACCACAGGGCGCCGCGGCCGCCATATTCCGCCTCGTCCCAGGTGTAGTTCCACTTGGAGTGGGCCACGTCGTACTTCGTACCCTTGATCTCGTTGCCGAGGTTGTTGTACTCATCGTCACCCGTAGCGTAGTAGTAGATATAGTCGTCGAACCGGAATGTCGAGCGGGTGTCATTCTCACCCCATGCATACTGGTTGCTGTTATCCTCGGCATAGCGCGAACCTACGTTGATGCTGGCCCAGTACATCTTGTTGTTGAAGCCCAGGTCGCGGAACTCCAGTCCGTAGCGACCGGTCTTGCCATAGACAAATTCACCGTTATACTTGATGAAGGCACGATAGTAGTAGGTGGTGTCACGCTCGTAGGGCACCGTCAGTTGGAAAGAGCCGTTAACAGCCTGCGGATGTCCGTCAACCTGCACATAGTATAGCTTGGCCTCGTTGGTGAGGGTGTCGGCAGCCACAGGATCGTGGTGGTAGCCTACCATGATACCCACGCGGGCCTCCTTCGAGAGTTGCTCCATGTCCTTGAGTTCCTCATCATCACCGCTGTTCACTGCATAGTCGTTGTTGAAGCCCGTAACACTGCCGTAAACGGTAGCCTCCTGTGCTCCTACCATCCAGTCCACGTCGCCAGTGATGATGTTCGGCTGGCGTACAAACTTGATGGAACGGCCATAGTAGTACTTATCGGCAATCTTCACATAGGCGCGCACCCAGTAGGTGCTATCCACCTTGAAGAGGTTGATGTTCTGGCGGTCGTACCAGAAGAGGGAGTCTTTCTTGACATCTTCGTGCGGGAAGTCGTACTTGAAGTACTGGCCGCCCGTGCCACCCTGATGGGTGGTCAGTGTGTCGGAGCCCACGACGAAGCCAGTACCTTGGATGTCAGGCACATTGTATTCCGTATGAGCCCAGCGCTGCTGAACGGCACCGAAGAACGAGCCGAAGAACGACACATAGTCAACTTTCGGATGCACAATGGCATCATCGGTGCGGATGACTATCTCGTCCTTGCCGGCGTTGGGCAGGGTATCGGTGCTCTCCCAGATGGCACGCTCGAAATCCACGCCGCGACAGCCGTGACCATGGTTATAGACACTGCTGAAGCCGGGCTTGGTACTATAGCTGTCGATGCGGATGAAGTCGTAGTTGAGCGACAGATCGGTATAGTTGTCCTGATGCTGATAGTACTGTATGTTGCGGCGGATGAAGATCTTCTTACCGTTAGGACCAGTACCCGTCATACCGGCACAGCCGTAGAGGGTGTCGGGTTCCCACGTACAGTTGTCTATCAGTTCCTGAGCCTCACTATGGTATGGCTGGCGATAGACGTTGTGCCACTTCTTGTGCGAGGTGTCGTTGAGACCTGCGGAACCGTTACCGTCGTTGCCGTAAGGCATATTGGTCTGGCCGTTCACACCATGGTTATCTCTCGTAGGCCATGTGCTATAGCCGTTGAGCGGACTGTTGCCACCGGTATTGATGCTGGCCCAGCGCTTGCCCGAAGGCAGACCGAGGTCGAGCAGTTCGAAACCGAAGGTGTTGACGTCGCCGTAGTGGAACTTATTATTATAGTACGCGTACGCGCGGAAATAATAGGTAGTATCTTTTGGCAGTGTGAAGTCATGCTCTATAGGACCACCCTTGCTGCCGTCGTAGTCGTTGAGGACGTTAGTGAGTACATAATCATCTATCAGGTTATTCCCGGCAGGCTTCTGTGGGTCGTCGCTCGTTGTCAGGTCGCGGTTATATCCGATGATGAGACCGGCTCTGAAGTTAGCCGATGATGCCTCGTTGGCCAGGATACCCTGAATGGTACCCGTAATGTGGGCGTTAGTGCCATACATCTTCCACACGGTCTCCTTACCCGTCACCTGATCGGCCAGATGGAACGAGCGGGCGTCGCCGTAATAGTAGCTGTTGCCCACCTTCAGGTAGAAGCGGTAGTAGTAAGTGCCGTCGCTCGTCAGGTTGTCATTCTTGTCGAGCACGAGGAAATACTGCGAGTTGTTCTTGTGCGTCTGGACATGCTTGATAATAGCATTGTTCCAGGTGACATCCTCCGACTCGCCCACCACGAAGCCTAACTCGTACTTGTCGGAAGCCAACGGGTAGTTGATGCGATAGCTGCCCTGCAGGGCCACTGCCGTGCGGTAGTTCAGATAGTAACAAGTATCGGTGGCGAGGTATGCCAGCGTGTCGTCGCGCAGCTTGTCGGCACCCTTGGAAAGTCGTAGGTTGTAGCGGGCTACCGGGCGCACGGTATGTCCCTGATAGAACTCATACCAAGTCAGCGTCCAGTCGTCATAACTCGATGGGGTGTCGAAGAACTGCTGCTGGCTGCCGTTGAGCGATACGGTCTTCACTGAGTCTGTCGATTCAAAGCCGTCAGAGACGTGGAAGAATCCTGCCGAATGGAACTGCGTAGTGTCGGTAGTCCATGTCAGAGTGTGGTCCTTGGTGTTGTTGTAGCTACCGCCCTTCTTACCCTTCAGCGGCAGGAAGATGCTGTTGCCGTTGGTGCCGGTGACGCGCCAGCCAGGAACGCCGAAGAGCGTCTCGAACTTCCACGTACACTGGTCTTTCAGCGACTGCCACTCGTCTTGCTCAGGAACGACGAAGAGGTTGCCGTACTTGGTGTTCTCGATATATTTACCAGTATCCGTAAACTTGGGATTGTCATTACCCCAGTTCACGTAGGCGGCATCGTTCTTCGTACCGGCGAAAGCCTTCCAGTAGAGCTCGCCTTCACAGTTGTACTTGTTGTGCTCAGCACCACGGAAGCGCACGGTATAGTCCTTACCGTGTACGCTGGGAACGGTCAGGTTGACCCACTTGGTCTTAGAGGTCGTAGGATGGTCAATGTATTTATCGACATCACCATCTCTATATGTTTCTCTAACATATTTCAGCGTGTCATCGATATACGTCTTCTCATGGTATGCAAACTTGGTCTCGGCCTCGCCGTAGGCATAGTAGTCGGGGTTGTCCTCGGCGTAGGCACTACCCACGTCGATGTTGGCCCACAACAGCGTCTGGCCCTTGCTGTCCTTGACGCCCAGGTCAACATAGTCGAGTCCGAACTGGCGTGCCTCGCTGTAGCGATAGACACCGTCGGCATAGACGAAGGCACGCACCCAATAGACAGTGTCGATAGGCACATCCATCACTGCCTCGTAACGCGGACTCTTGACACCGTCGATGATGCGGGTGTTATCCAGTTTCTTGCCAGTCATGTTGTGATACCAGATGGTCTCGTAGTTGCCTATGTCAATGTTAGCACTGTCGCCGACGACATAACCCACCTGGGCATTTTCACGGTCGTTCACGAACTCGACACCCTCGACAAAACTGTAGAGCGTGGCCTTCTTCTCGTGAACCTCCCAGCCTATGCTGTCGATGTCGATGGTCAGTGGAGCTATTTTCTTGGGCTTGCCGTAGAAGGTCTGGTCGTCTAAGGTGATATAGGCACGATACCAGTATTCCTTGTCGGCACGCATGGTGTCGCGCACAGCCTTGGGTAGCGGCACAGTGTAGAGTCCGTTGTAAATGTCGGCCTTCTTCACCGTATCGGGCATATTGCCGCAGGGCAGGTCTAAGAGCGTACCACCCTTGAAGTCGTGCAGCACGAAGCCGCGCGTGATAGTGGCGTATTTATCCTTCATGGCTTTCGTGACACCTAACTCACGGCCATAGAAGCGGATGTCGGTACTGTCGAGGCTAACGTAGTAGCGTCCCACGGTGTCGGTACTGATAAACAGTATCTCCTTGTCGCGTGTCTGGCAGTTGGTCTGCAGCACGGGGCGCACCCACAGCTTGTTGTCGTAGTTCGACTGCGAGATGCCGCTGAGGTAGTTGACATAGTAGGCATTGCCGCCCGATGTGGGTCGCTGCGACGTCCAGTAGTTGGCATAGTCATAGTTGTAGCCTGGAGTATATGGCATGTACTCCTTGACATCGTTGATACCTGTCACGCGTTTCACATTCAACGAGAAGCGCGGCTTATTGTTGGGCGTGACGAAGGTCAGGGTGTCGATAAATGCCTGTGCCTGTTCCACGGTGGGCAGTGTGAAGCACCAGCCCTCGCGCCCGAACCATTTATTAAATACCACGTCGTACTCCGTACCGGCGATGTCGGTGATGATAGACGGCACGGCCTTGGTGTTCCACGTGTAGGTGGAGTCGCGCTGCTCGGGATATTGAGATCCGACGTTGAGGTTGGCCATCTTGGTGCTCATCTGGAAGTCAACGGTGTCCAGTGGATGCAGGATCTTGACCTCAGGAGCATAGAGACAGGTGGTGTCGCGCACGCCGTTCTCCTCATTTTCTGTCATGAACACGGCACGGACAAAATAGTAGCGGTCGTTTTTCAGTTTGTCCTTGGGGATGGTATAGGAGAAGGTCATGTCGTTCTTCACCTCACCTACTGCCGTCTTTCCTTCGTTGTCGGCAAGCCATATCTCACGGTTGTGAAGCGTAGGCATGGAGTACTCGTTCTCGTTCTTCAGTGAATCGGAAACCACAAACCCCACCTTGCCGACTACATCGGTACTGATACCGACGATGTAGCCGTTGAGCGTTGCCGTCTCGTCGCCCACCTGCCAGCGGATATTGCCGGTATGCGGGAAGAATCCCTTCAGCTGGGTGGCCTTCGAAGCATAGTAGATGTCGAGCTTTTTTGTCGAATCATTATATATTTTAAAGTACTCGCGCACGTAGTATTTCTTCTGCTTGTCTAAGAAACCGAGGAATGTGCCCTTCAGCTCCACGCGGATGTCGCGCTCGCCGGCAGCATAGGCTCCCACGCTCTTCGAGCCGTCAACGAGCATCAGGTGGTTGCCGTCAACGGGACGCCAGTCGGTATTCTCAAATACGGAGTCGGTCTCGTTCCAGATCTTATTCTTGGCTTCGTCGTTCTCGTCGAAGTAAAGCGTCAGCGAGTCGGTACCGAAGATAAAGCCCGTCTCATTGAGCTGCACGCTGGTATTCTCCGAGGGCCACGGACGTGCGGCACGCACCATGCCGACAATGGCAAAACGGTCAGTGCCGGCAACCTCTTCCTCGTACTTGTGGCGCAGCAGCATGAGTGAACCGTCATAGGGGGTGTTGCTCTTCAGGTAGTTGCTGTATTCCAAAATGCCTCGGGCGAAGCCTCCCTGGTAGAATTCAGTCTTGTTCTCAAACAGCGGCACAGACCTGTCCTTGTCAAGTCCGAGACCAGGAATCTTATAGTAGCCCAATGCCCCTCCCCCGCCGGGGATATAGTAGTAAAGGTCGTCGGTGGTGTATTCGCGGTTGACAGACCAGTAATGGCTATAGTTGTCGCTGGCAGGCAGGAATATTCGTTTCTTACTGGGGCCTGTGACCAGCACACCCTCCGTGCCGTTGTATTCGCGCCATTCAAACTTACATCGTTTAAGCAGCGAATCGGCCTCAAAAGTCTGTTGCATTCGCCAGCAGCCGCCCCATCGCTGGTAGGCAGCATCATATTTGGGGGTAAACTCTTTGTCGATGAATCCCCAACGCATATTATCGTTCTGATAACCCGGGTCGTAGTCGTTCTTGGTGTTCGACTCACCGTAGCCGAAGGCACCACCATAAAAACTCACAGGACCGCGTTCGAAGTACGCCTCGACATTACGGAAGGCATATTTGATGTCGCCCAAGCCCAGGTCAACGATGGAGAACAGGGTGTCGGGAATCTCGGCATTGAAGGTATAGAACGTGTTAGCCTTTAGTTCTGCAATATGGAATTTCTTGACATAAGTGGTGTCGATAAGGCTCAGGGTATCTTCCACGTTGAAGATAAACTTGAGGTCAACGTCCTTCTGCGGAGCCACCACCATATAGGCGGCCGTAGAGTCCTGACAGTTCTCGTAGATACGCGGGGTATGCTTCCAGCCTGGGTCGTAAAAGAACGGTGTTTCCAGGGTAATGGTATCGTTGGGATTCTGTACTGAATTAAGGTCTATACCGTTCTGGTCGAAATAATAGGTGCCGGAGATAGGTTTGTTGGCTATCAGCGTCACACTCTTCAGCTTTACACTCGGCACGCGGGGATTGTGCGTCAAGAAGGCAAAGAATGCCGGGTGGTGCTTCAGGTCGAAGGTGTAGATGTTATTGTTGTTGCCTGTCAAGTCCTGGGCTGGGGCCAAGGTGGCTAATGACGTGGCACAGTCACCGGAATGGCCGATATGATCAGAGTTGTCCACCATGAGCTGTCGTTGCCTGCGGGCTATCTTGACATGGTTGTAGTCGGGAGCATCCTGGCCGGGATAGTACACATAGACAGGCTCCTCTTTCTTCTGAACATAAATCTCCTTAAACAGCGCACGGGTACTGTCCGCCGTCATGTGGTCCATACCGGCCTTGTAGGCAATGTTCTGATTACCCATGTGGATATAGACAGAGTCGCGCAGCTCCCACTTGAATATGATGCGCGAACCATTTTGGGGCGGGAACGTGCCGTTGAAGATGATTCTCCTACTGTTGCCGCCATCCTTGAGCAGGTTGATGTCACCCGTCAGCGTCAGCTTTTCCCATTCTTCCATCTCAGGAAGAAGAACCTCCTTCACCTCGGAAATGGGATAGCGACGCTCGCCGTCGGCGGTGGTGACCACTAAGGTGACGTAGTCATCGTGCTCTACACCATAGAGGTCAACCTTGGAGTGGGTGATGTCGTAAGTGCCGTGAACAACTAATGAGTCCGTTCGATTGTTCATCTTGCTGACACAGAGGAAGCCGTGTCCGACAGCTGCCTGCAAATGAACAGCGGCAACAGTCACGAACAACAGAAATAGTAATGCCTTCTTGATATTCATAGTTTTAGCCTTATTCAAAACCGTTGTATTTTTTATACCCTGTCCAGATCTCAGGTTCAACATCTTCGTCATCGACAAAGGTAGAGTCACGACGAGAAGGGGCAAAAGGATTTTCTTCTGGAGTTTCGCCCGTTCCTGCGCTTCCTCCAATTGGTGGGGTATATGAACCTGCTAGCAACGACAATTCCACATCATCTAACAAGACGAAGGACTCAGGTTTACAGTAATTTCTTTTAACTTTCATCAGTTATTGTATAGTTATTGTTAGTTTCACTGAGGTTAATAGGCATTTCGCGCTTGCGCGCGCGATTAAAAATCGTGCAAATGTACACAATTCTTCACAAGTGTGTAATAAAAATACGGAACATTTACCCTATGTTAGCTTCTTTTTAGCATTATTAACAATACGATAAGAGAAGAATAAAGAAATATGCTACTGCAATGATACTATTTTTCAATTGTCTATTTAATTAGTATCTTTGTTATTGAAATGGCGAAAGTTACTCGGCACTCGGAAAAGGGCAAATAAATTTGGCTTTTCTCTCGTTATTTCGTAACTTTGCACGCAAAAATAAAAAAACGTATGATAATAGAGCAACAGATTATGGCGGCTGCACAGCAAGCCGTGAAGAATTTGTACGGGCAGGAAGTGCCCGAGAAAATGGTACAGCTGCAGAAGACGCGCAGTGAGTTTGAGGGCAACCTGACCCTTGTGGTATTCCCATTTGTAAAGATGGCACGTAAAAGCCCTGAACAGACTGGACAGGAGCTGGGCGAATACCTGGTAGCCAACTGCGAAGCCGTCAGCAAATTCAATGTGGTCAAAGGATTCCTCAATCTCAGCATCGCAGATGAAGCATGGCTGAAGCTGCTGGCTGATATTGACAGTCAAGAGAAATATGGCGAAAAAAGTGCGGACGAGGATTCTCCCCTCGTTATGATAGAATACTCCTCCCCCAATACCAATAAGCCACTCCACCTCGGACACGTTCGTAACAACCTGCTGGGCTGGTCACTGGCACAGATTATGGAGGCCAACGGCAACCATGTGGTGAAGACAAACATTGTGAACGACCGCGGCATCCACATTTGTAAGTCGATGCTGGCATGGCTGAAATGGGGCAATGGCGAGACTCCTGAAAGCAGCGGCAAGAAGGGCGATCACCTCATTGGCGACTACTACGTAGCTTTCGACAAGCACTACCGCGAAGAAATCAAGGAGCTCGTAGCCCAGGGCATGGACGAAGAGCAGGCAAAACAGGAGGCTCCACTCATCAAGGAAGCACACGAAATGCTGGTGAAATGGGAGAAAAATGACCCTGAGGTCCGTGCTCTGTGGGAAAAGATGAACAACTGGGTATATGCCGGATTCGACGAGACCTATAAGAAAATGGGTGTCTCGTTCGACAAAATATACTACGAGTCGCAGACCTACCTGAAGGGCAAGGCCAAGGTAGAGGAAGGACTGGCAAAGGGACTCTTCGAACGCCACGACGACAACAGCGTATGGGCAGACCTTACAAATGAGGGACTTGACAAGAAACTGTTGCTACGCTCCGATGGAACCAGCGTTTATATGACACAAGACATCGGAACAGCCGAAATGCGCTTCCAGGACTACCCCATCGACAAGATGATTTATGTCGTTGGAAACGAGCAAAATTACCATTTCCAGGTACTTTCTATTCTGCTTGACCGCCTCGGTTTCAAGTGGGGTAAAGAACTGGTGCACTTCTCTTACGGCATGGTGGAACTGCCAAACGGTAAGATGAAGAGCCGCGAGGGTACTGTCGTTGATGCCGACGACCTGATGGAACTGATGGTAGAAGATGCCTATAAGACCTCTATGGAACTGGGTAAGTTTGACGACATGACCGAGGAGGAGCGCCGCGAGATAGCCCGCATCGTGGGTATGGGTGCCCTGAAATATTTCATCCTCAAGGTCGATGCCCGTAAGAATATGCTGTTCAATCCTGAAGAAAGTATCGATTTCAACGGAAACACAGGACCCTTCATCCAATACACCTATGCCCGCATACGCAGCATTCTGCGTAAAAGTGAAAAGGGAATAGTGAAAAGTGAAGAATTTGCTACCGCTCTTAACGAAAAGGAGGTTGAGCTGATTCAGAAGATGAGCGAATACGGTGCTGCCGTAGAACAAGCCGGCAAGGACTACAGTCCCAGCGGCATTGCCAACTACTGCTACGAGCTGACGAAGGTCTTCAACCAGTTCTACCACGACTATAGCATCCTCAACGAACCCGACGAGAACATCAAAGCCATGCGCCTGGTGCTGGCCCGCAACGTTGCCAAGATCATCAAGAACAGCATGGCGCTCCTCGGCATCGAAGTTCCTGAGAGAATGTAAAGCCTCAAGAAAGCACTTATGGAAATCATTCCTTCAACGAACAAGTCGTCAGCGTCCAAGTCCCCCCTCCCTTTGGAGGGGGCTAGGGGGAGGCTTGAGGGTTTGGGCATTGACCTTAATGCCTGGGCCGTTGACGCAGCGTGTAGCGGCAATCCCGGGCCGATGGAGTATCAGGCCATCGACCTGCAGACAGGCTGCCGCGTGTTCCACTTCGGACCGATGAAGGGAACCAATAACATCGGGGAGTTCCTGGCCATCGTTCATGCCCTGGCACTCATGGAGCAACAGGGTCTGCACGACAAGACCATCTATAGCGACTCTTACAATGCCATCCTGTGGGTCAACAAGCGAAAGTGTAAGACAAAGTTAGAGCGGACGCCGGAGACTGAACCGCTCTACCAGATTATCCTCCGTGCCGAGCGGTGGCTGCAGACGCACACCTGGCGTAACCCCATCGTCAAGTGGGATACCAAGAAGTGGGGCGAAGTTCCTGCCGACTTCGGCAGGAAATAACCTTGCAATTGAATAGTAAACTATATATGAAAAAGATATTGTTTGTATGTCACGGGAACATCTGTCGCAGTCCTATGGCAGAGTTCGTGATGAAAGATATGGTCTGCAAGGCTGGCCGCGAAGACGAATTCTATATTGAGTCGGCAGCCACATCTACCGAAGAGATAGGCAATGAAGTGTATCCGCCAGCGCGGAGGAAGCTGGCGGAACACGGAATATCCTGTAAGGGCAAGACTGCCCGGCAGATGACTCGCAACGATTACAACCGCTTCGACATCATTATCGGGATGGACTCGTGGAACATGCGTAATATCCAACGGATCTGCGGGGGCGACCCGGAGGGTAAAATCCACATGCTTATGGACTTTACCCACCGTCCTGGCGACGTGGCCGACCCATGGTACACAGGTGACTTCGAAGCTACATGGCGCGACGTTAATGAAGGTTGTAGCGCGCTACTTGAAATCGGCCGCTAATAGGCCTGATCATGTACGCCTTTTACGGCACGTCCGCTGGGGTCATTCATGTTTTTGAAAGCCTCATCCCACTCCAAAGCTATTGCCGTAGAGCAGGCCACGCTAGCCTCAGAGGGTACACTGCGGGCAGCACTCTCGCTGGGGAAGTGTTCGGCAAAGATAGAGCGGTAATAATACTCCTCCTTGTTCTTCGGGGGATTGATGGGGAATCGCTCTGCGGCATGTGCCATCTGCTCGTCACTGACAGCTTCTGCCGTAATCTGCTTGAGGGTGTCAATCCACGAATACCCCACTCCATCGCTGAACTGTTCCTTCTGTCGCCACGCTACTTCTTCGGGCAACATGTCGGCAAAGGCTTCACGCACTATACGTTTTTCAATGGCCATCGAAGCACCCTGTGGGGCAACCATTTTGGCTTTTGGGTTGGTTCGCATGGCGACATCAAGGAATTCCTTGTCGAGGAAAGGCACGCGCCCCTCTACACCCCATGCAGAAAGACTCTTGTTGGCACGCAGGCAGTCGTAGAGGTGGAGTTTAGAGAGCTTACGAACGGTCTCTTCGTGGAAAGCCTTTGCCGACGGTGCTTTATGGAAATACAGGTATCCACCGAAAATCTCGTCGGCACCCTCGCCAGAGAGCACCATTTTTATTCCCATCGACTTGATGACTCTCGCCAGCAGATACATGGGCGTTGACGCACGTACAGTGGTGACGTCGTAAGTCTCGATAAAGTAGATGACATCGCGGATGGCGTCGAGTCCCTCCTGGATGGTATAGTTGATTTCGTGATGTACTGTTCCGATGTAGTCGGCCACTAATTTTGCCTTGGCCAGATCAGGCGCTCCCTTGAGTCCTACTGCAAAGGAGTGCAGGCGAGGCCAGTATGCACGTGACTGAGAATTATCCTCAATACGATGTTCAGAGTACTTCTCGGCAATAGCAGAGATAACAGAAGAGTCTAACCCACCCGACAGGAGTACGCCGTACGGCACGTCAGACATGAGTTGGCGCTTGACGGCAGCTTGCAGTGCATCGCGTATGGCACCTACGCTGGCTTCATTGTCCTTCACGGCGTCATAGTCGAACCAGTCACGGTGATAGTACCTTATAAAATTGAAAGGTTTAAGAGTTGAAGAATTGAAGTTTTTTTCTCCTTCTTCAATTTTTACATTTTTCAATTCTTCAATTTTTCCATAAACGTAGTGTCCCGGCAAGAAGGGCGTGTAATGTTCGCACTGGCCCTCAAGGGCTTTCAGTTCGCTGGCCACATAGATGGTGCCATCGCTGTCGTAGCCGATATAGAGAGGTATCACGCCGATGGGGTCGCGGGCTATCAGGAATTCGTCATGTTCCACATCGTAGAGTGCAAAGGCGAAGATACCATTGAGGTCTTCAAGGAAGTTGATGCCCTTTTCGCGATATAGGGCAAGAATGACCTCACAGTCACTGCCTGTTTGAAACTCGTATTTCCCTGCATACTGCCTGCGGATATCCTGATGGTTATAAATCTCACCATTGACGGCCAGCACGACCTTTTTATCTGGTGAATACAGAGGCTGTCCGCCCGACTCTGGATCTACGATACTTAGTCGTTCATGTGCCAAGATAGCCGAACCGCCACAATATATACCACTCCAGTCTGGTCCGCGATGACGGATTTTCTGGCTCATACGCAATGCCTTCTGACGCAGTTCCTGCGTCTGCTCTTTGACGTTAAATATTGATACTATTCCACACATAGTTGTTATTTTTTTAGTTTTGAGTTCTGAAGTTTTGAAGTTATAGAGTTTTGGAGTTATCCACATAGTTGACGAATGCCTGGTTGACCATGCGTATGCCGCCAGGCGTGGGGTATCGTCCGGTGAAATACCAGTCGCCAGGGTGTTGCGGACAGGCCTGATGCAATCCCTCGATGCTTTGGAACACCAGTTCGATGGGTGCTTCCATACCCTCAGGACGCAGCATCTCTACTATCTTGCGGTTTATCTCATCCACAGTAAATGGTGCATAGATGCGTCTGACGTGGTTTTCGGCATTAGGAGTGTTCTTACATGCCTGATACACGTCGTCTATCAGCTGTTGCATTCCCCGTTGGCCGATTAGTGCTATTGCTGCACGGAAGGCGCAAAGTTCCTCCAGCCGAGACATGTCGATGCCATAATAGTCGGGATATCTGATTTGCGGTGAACTGCTAACCATTACTATCTTCTTTGGATGCAGCCGGTCGAGAATCTTGAAAATACTCTCTCGCAGCGTGGTGCCACGTACTATAGAATCGTCGATGATGACCAAATTGTCCTCATAAGGTCTCAGACTGCCATAGCTGATGTCATAAACGTGAGCTGCAAGGTCATTGCGCTCGGTTCCCTCGGTGATGAAGGTACGCAGTTTGATGTCTTTCCATACTACTTTCTCAATGCGCACTTCGCCATGCAGTTTCCTGAAGCCATCGGTCATACCGTAGAAGGCCACCTCGGCAGTGTTTGGGATATACGAGAAAACCGTAGAGCGTACCGACTGGCGGATATCGTCAGCATCTCCGCAGATAGCTTGCAGTATAGGTTGTGTGAGCTGTTCGCCCAACCGTTTGCGCTCCTGATATATGTCGCGGTCGGAGCCTCGGCTGAAATATATGCGTTCAAAGGAACAGCGGTAGTTGCCCTGTGGTTGCAGAATCTGCTCCAGACATACCTTACCGCTCCTGTGAACCATAAGAGCCTGTCCGGGTTGCAGCTCACGTATGTCGTCAGCCGACAGGTCGAAGGTTGTCTGAATGACTGGACGTTCGGATGCCAGCACAAGCACCTCGTCGTCTTGATAATAGAATGCCGGGCGGATGCCCCATGGGTCGCGCACGGCAAACATCTCGCCGCTGCCCGTCAGTCCACACATTACATATCCGCCGTCGAAATGTGGCATTGTAGTCTTCAGCACATTGGCCATCGACACGTGGTCGTCAATGTACCGAGTGATATCAGTACCCTCCAAATGTTTTTCCCTGGCTTCTGCATAGAGCCGTTCCACTTCGCGGTCCAGTCGGTGTCCCATGAGTTCCAGTGTGATGTAGGAGTCGCCATAGATGCGTGGCGACTGTCCCTGCGAGGTCAACAGGTGAAATACCTCGTCAATGTTAGTCATGTTGAAATTGCCGCAGAGACAGAGGTTCTTGGCTCGCCAGTTGTTACGGCGCAGAAAAGGGTGTACGTACTGCAATCCGCTCTTCCCAGTAGTAGAATAGCGCAAATGCCCCATCAGCAGTTGAGAATTGAAAAATTGAAGAGATGAAGAATTGATGTTTCCTGCTCCATCTTCAATAATTCCATCTTCCAATTCTTTGATTTTCCTAAAAATCTCGGTAATGGCATCTTTTCCTTGTGCACGCTCTCGGAACATATATTCCGTTCCGGCTGGCGCATCCATGTTGACACAAGCCACACCCGCTCCCTCCTGACCACGGTTGTGCTGCTTCTCCATCATCAGATAGAGCTTGTTAAGAGCATAGCGCCATGTACCGTATTTCTGTTCGTAGTATGACAGCGGCCTCAATAGGCGAATCATTGCCACACCACATTCATGTTTTAACGCTTCCATTCTAATCTTCTATTTTAATAATCTTCTTTTATTTCCCGATGCACGCCCTGATGAAGTCCATGAACAGGGGATGCGGGTGCAGCACCGTGGACGAATACTCGGGGTGGAACTGCGTACCGATATACCAGCGCTTATCGGGTATTTCGACAATCTCAACAAGGCTGGCGGCAGGATTTATGCCGACACACTTCATGCCACCTTTCTCGAATTCCTCCAGATACTCGTTGTTGAACTCATAGCGATGGCGGTGGCGCTCACGGATAAGCGTTTTCCCACCATAGGCCTCTGCCGTTCTACTACCCTTTACCAGTTTGCAGTCATAGGCTCCCAAGCGCATTGTTCCTCCCTTCTGAGTAACACTCTTCTGTTCTTCCATAAGATCAATGACGAACGTGGAATGGTCTCCTTCGGCCAGTTCCCTACTTGTAGCATCCTTGTATCCCAGCACGTTGCGGGCAAACTCGATAACCATCATTTGCATGCCCAAACAGATGCCGAAAGTAGGTATGTCGTTTTCGCGAGTAAACTCTGCAGCCAGGATCTTGCCCTCGATGCCGCGCTGACCGAAACCAGGACAAATCACTACGCCCGCCATGCCCTGCAGCTGACTGGCAATGTTTTCACGTGTGAGGAACTCGCTGTTGATGAAGTGCGTCTTCACCTTACGGTTGTTATAGGTTCCTGCATGGGCAAGACTCTCGAGTATGCTCTTATATGCGTCCTGCAAGTCGTACTTGCCGACAAGAGCGATATCTATCACCTCGGTAGCCCGTTTGCGGCGCTCCAGGAAATCATGCCACGGCCCCAACTCTGGCGTGGTGCCGGGGTCGATGCCCATAGTTTTCAGTATTATGGCATCCAAGCCCTGCCGCTGCATGTTGACAGGAACCTCATAGATGCTGGGCAGATCCTGACTCTGTATGACGGCATCGACATTGACGTTGCAGAAGTGGGCCACCTTTTTGCGCAAGTCATAGCTCAGGTCGTGCTCAGTACGCAATACGAGCACCTCTGGCTGAATACCCAACCCCTGCAACTGCTTGACACTGGTCTGTGTAGGCTTGGTCTTCAACTCGCCTGCAGCGGCCAGATATGGAACATAGGTAAGATGTACGTTCAGCGCGCACTGTGGCCCCAGTTCCCAGCGCAGCTGTCGGATAGCTTCAAGGAAGGGCTGGCTCTCAATGTCGCCAATGGTTCCGCCGATTTCTGTGATAACAAAGTCAAAAGCATCCCCAAGTCTCAGCATCCTCCTTTTGATCTCATCCGTGATATGCGGCACTACCTGAATGGTTTTCCCGAGATAGTCGCCGCGTCGCTCGCGCTCGATGACGGAGAGGTAGATGCGTCCCGTCGTCACGCTGTTGTCGCGGGTGGTCTCAATGCCTGTAAACCGCTCATAGTGTCCCAGGTCGAGGTCGGTCTCCATGCCATCGGCAGTGACGTAGCATTCACCATGCTCATAGGGGTTTAATGTCCCCGGGTCGATATTGATATAAGGGTCGAACTTCTGGATGGTAATGCGATAGCCCCGCGCCTGCAACAACTTGCCGAGCGAGGCTGATATTATACCTTTTCCAAGTGACGAGGCAACGCCTCCTGTAATAAAAATGTATTTTGTTTCCATACTACGTAAGAATAAACGCAAAAAACCTCCCCCCTGCCACAAGGCAGAAGAGAGGGGTGTACCTGGGGAAGATTAAGGTTGCAGCGTAAAACCGAAAACCAGGTATGCTTTTTGTGAACAGGGGTTTGCCACCACCTGTCCGAAGACGGGTATTGAGAAAGAATCGGTCACCTTGATGTCTTTCGTCGCCTTCAATGCCAGGTTGGTAACAGCAAATCCTGTTGTACCATACGATGTGGTGGCGAACGGGACGGCACCTGCCGTGGCAGTCCACTCGGCCCCGCCTAAGCGGAATGGGACATTGGCCTCCAGATAGCTGCTATAGGCGCGGTCGCCGTCCTTGTTAGCACCGTCGTTGCCGGCAATATTGGTGTACCATTGCAAACTAGCAACCCCGAAGTCGTAGCCGATGTTTGCCTCGAAGAGGTGATTGGTTCCGTGAGCATCATATTTAAAATAGCGGCTTTCAGGATCAAGTCCTGCGTTAAACCAGTAGTCGGTGATATCGATATTGAATCCACCGACAGTATAAGCCAGCGTGAGGTCAAACTCCTTGGTATCGGCAGGTTCTGTCAGACCTACAGAACCCCATGCCGTCAGGCTAAGCCCCTTATAGCTTACACCAAGAGTAGGCTGCAGGGAGACATTGCCCAGATCCTGACCACGCCAGATATACTGATTCACTACATCAGCCGCAATAGTGGTTTCTACTTCCTCCTGAGCCTCTGCGGCTGCTGCTACTGTGAGCAACAAGCCTGCGAGGAACAATCCTTTTACCTTTTTCATAATACTATACTTTCTTTCTGTTAATAATATGATTAGAATATATATCTTCATTCCCTATTTAGTTATAGCAGCTCTCTCCATGCTCATAGATATCGAGACCTTCTTCCTCTATGCGGGCATCCACACGGAGTCCATGCAGCTTCTTGATGCCGAAGAACAGCACCACACCGCAGGCTGCTGCCCAAAGGTCGATACACAGCACTCCAAAGCACTCGGCACCGAAGAATCCCCAACCATGACCGTACAGTGCACCATTGCTCGTTGACAGCAGACCGGTCATCAGAGTACCCAGGATACCACACACGCCATGAACAGAAGAAGCACCAACGGGATCGTCAATATGCAAAACGTGGTCTATGAACTCAATAGAGAAGACAAGCACCAATCCGCAAGCCAGTCCAATAATTACTGCACCCATGGGAGACACGAGGTCGCAACCAGCCGTGATACCTACCAATCCTGCCAGCACACCATTCAGTGTCAGCGACAGCGACGGTTTGCCATACTTAAACCATGTAGTGAACATCGTTGCCACACCACCAGCTACAGCAGCCAGGTTTGTAGTAAGGAACACATGCGAGATAGCCACACGGTTCACCTCGCCAGAGGCTGCCAACTGAGAACCAGGGTTAAATCCGAACCATCCAAGCCACAGGATAAACACACCCAGCGAGGCCAAAGTCAGGTTATGACCGGGGATAGCACGACTCTTACCGTCAGTACCATACTTGCCGATACGCGGACCAAGAGCAATGGCACCGATAAGAGCAAGCACACCACCCACACTATGCACTATGGCAGAACCGGCAAAATCGTGGAACACGTCGCCAAACGCCGTCATCATAAATGAGTCTTCAGCATCGTTGCAAAGCCATCCGCCGCCCCAGGTCCAGTGACCCTCTACAGGGTAAATAATCAGCGAGATGAAAGCCGAATATATCAAGTACATAGAGAATTTCGTGCGCTCAGCCATGGCACCACTTACGATAGTGGCTGCAGTGGCACAGAATACAGTCTCAAAAATCAGGAATCCCTCTACCGGCAGGTCGCCCTTGTAGAAGCTCAGGTCGCCCCAGTTGGGAGCACCGATAAAGCCTGCGCCGTCACTTCCAAACATAAAGCCGAAGCCCAGGAAGAAAAACAGCAGCGAGCCGAACATGAAGTCAACAAAATTCTTCATCAGGATGTTTGCCGTGTTCTTAGAGCGTGTAAAACCCGCCTCACACAGTGCAAAACCAGGCTGCATCCAGAAAACCAACATCGCAGCCAACAACATCCATACGGTATCTAGCGATAATGCAATTTCGTTCATAATCTTAAATTTTTGTGTTTGTGTTGTTTTGTTATCCTAAATCTCTTTCTTACTTCTTGTCTCTAAGCACTGTGTCACCATGTTCTCCGGTACGGATAGACCAGGTGTCTATCATATCACTGACGAAAATACGTCCGTCGCCGATCTCACCAGTGTGAGCCACGCGCAAGATAACGTTTATGGTGGGCTCAACAAACTGCTCACGGCACACGATGGTTACAGCCACGCGCTCTATCACGTCAGTAGAATACTGAACACCGCGATAGATGCGCTCCTCGCGACTCTGGCCGATACCATGCACATTGTGGTATTCGAACCAGTCGATGTCAGACTGCAACAATGCTTCCTTCACATCCTCGAACTTTGTCTTACGGATGATTGCCTCAATCTTTTTCATACCTTAAATCCTTTCTTTTTCTGTTAATACCTTATTATATATAAATGTCTCGTATATTACTTTTTCTCTGGTTTGAGAATTAGAGTGTTATTACGCTGCACATCTACTAATGCACTGGCAAAGGTACGACGATTTGCAAATAAATCAAAGGTTTTTCTTTCTATTTGAAACCAAAAAATGTTGTATTCTGACGTTTTGTAAAGCTTTTCTATGTTTCTGCTTTCATTTTGTTGTCATTTTGCAAATAAATAGTGCCATTTCGTTACAAACTGCCATTTTGCAGAAAAATATCAGCGACGACAAAATAGTTGCCATTATTTCATTGAGAGGATTCTCCATTAGGCGCCCGAATGACAAAGTGTAAAGTCGACAAGGTTTCTAAAAAGGAAACAGTTTCACTTTGCATAAAATACGGGCCGTTTGATTACAAAGTGTCAAAATAGGCGTTTTTGAAGATGAAAAGTAAGCATAAATTTGGTCGTTTGAACATTTTGTCTTAATTTTGCAGCCAAATTGAACAAAAAGAAAGAAAAAGTAAGGATAATATGTCAAATTGTAAATTCCAAACACAAGAACACGGTCTCTATCAGAGCCAGTATGAGCAT
This sequence comes from uncultured Prevotella sp., assembly GCA_946186115.1. GTDB lineage: Bacteria > Bacteroidota > Bacteroidia > Bacteroidales > Bacteroidaceae > Prevotella. The sequence continues at coordinate 34,421 of CAMHLV010000005.1, forward strand.
GACGCATGTGGTGTTGGCATGGTGGTCAACATCCACGGCAACAAGAGCCATGAGCTGGTTGACAATGCCCTGCGTGTGCTTGAGAACATGCGCCACCGCGGTGCCGAAGTCGGCAAGGACGGTGATGGCGCCGGTATTCTGCTGCAGATTCCGCACGAGTTCATCCTACTACAAGGTATTCCCGTGCCAGAAAAGGGTAAATACGGCACAGGTCTGGTGTTTCTGCCAAAAGACGAGCAGTCACAGGGCGAGATCCTGAGCATCATGATTGAGGAGATAGAGCGCGAAGGGCTGCAGTTGATGCACCTGCGCACAGTACCCACCAACCCCGACTGTCTGGGCGAGGCAGCACTCTCTACCGAACCCGCCATCAAACAGATTTTCATTACGGGTGTTTCTGACGACAAAGTAGATTCTTTCGCGCGAACATTATATATTATACGCAAGAAGATAGAGCGCCGCGTAACCCACAAAGACTTTTATATCTGTTCACTGAGCAACACAAACATTATATATAAAGGCATGCTCTCGAGCATGCAGGTCAGGCAGTATTTCCCCGATCTGACCAATCCATATTTTACTAGCGGACTGGCATTGGTGCATTCACGTTTCAGTACCAACACATTCCCGACATGGTCGTTGGCCCAACCGTTCCGACTGCTGGCCCACAACGGCGAAATCAACACCATCCGCGGCAACCGTGGGTGGATGCAGGCTCGTGAGAGCGTGCTGTCGAGCGAGGCATTAGGCGACATCAAGCAGATATCGCCCATCGTTCAGCCTGGAATGTCAGATTCTGCATCACTCGACAACGTGCTGGAATTCTTTGTCATGTCAGGACTCTCACTCCCTCACGCGATGAGCGTGCTGGTACCAGAGTCGTTCAACGACAAGAACCCGATATCAGAAGACCTGAAGGCATTCTACGAATACCATTCTATTCTGATGGAACCGTGGGACGGCCCTGCAGCACTTTTGTTCTCCGACGGGCGCTTTGCCGGAGGTATGCTCGACCGCAACGGTCTGCGCCCGGCACGCTACACCATCACCACAAACAACATGATGGTGGTGGCCTCTGAGGTAGGAGTAATGGATTTCGACCCCACAGAGATTGCCGAGAAGGGACGACTGCAACCAGGCAAGATACTGCTGATAGACACTCAGGAGGGCAAGATATACTACGACGGCGAGATAAAGCAGCAACTGGCTGCCGAGCACCCTTATCGCCAGTGGCTCTCTACCAACCGCATACAATTAGAAAAACTGAAGTCAGGACGACACGTAGAAAACAGCGTTTCCGACCTGCTTCAGAAGGAACTGATGTTCGGATACGGCGAGGAAGACGTGGATGGAACCATCATCCCCATGGCCATCAATGGTCAGGAGCCTACGGCATCAATGGGCAACGACACACCGCTGGCGGTGCTCTCTGACAAGCCACAGGTATTCTTCAACTATTTCCGACAGCAGTTTGCACAGGTCACCAACCCTGCCATCGATTCCATTCGCGAAGAACTGGTGATGAGTCTGACGGAATACATAGGACGTGTGGGCTCGGGAATTCTGAACCCCGACGAGACCAACTGCAAGATGGTACGCCTGCCCCATCCTATTCTGAACAATACACAGCTGGATATCCTCTGCAACATCCGATACAAGGGTTTCAACACTATCAAACTGTCGCTGGGAGTACCAACTCCACTGTCGTCAGCCGATGGGGACGCTAATGTCTCAGCCCGGAGTAATGAAGCCAAGGGTGCCGGCGAGGCTCTTAGAAGTGCTATTGACAAGCTCTGCAAAGATGCAGAGAAAGCCGTGGATGATGGCTACAACTACATCATACTGACCGACAAGAGTATAGAAACTCCCTCGGGGACAGTAGGTGGGACCTCGGATGCCAATGGGGCCGCCCCATGGTTCTACATCCCATCGCTGCTGGCAGTAAGTGCCGTACACCATTATCTTATCAGCGTCGGCAAGCGCGTACAGACAGCACTGATTGTTGAGAGCGGCGAGATTCGCGAAACCATGCATGCCGCACTACTGCTAGGCTATGGAGCGTCGGCACTCTGCCCATATATGACTTTCGCCATCCTCGACGATTTGGTGAAGCGCCACAAGATACAGGAGGACTATGCCACTGCCGAGGCCAACTACATCAAGGCTGTAAAGAAAGGCCTGTTCAAAATCATGGCCAAGATGGGCATCTCTACCATCCGCTCGTATCGCGGAGCAAAGATATTCGAGAGCATCGGACTCTCAGAACCGGTGCTGAAGGCTTATTTCGGCACAGAGGTGAGCACCATAGGAGGTGTAGGACTGGAGAAAATAGCACATGACCAGATAGCCATGCAAAGGGCAGCAATAGTCAATGGTGAAACCGCCGGCCATGCAGGAGATTTCCTGCCTAACCTCGGCCAGTTCCACTGGCGCAAAGACGGCATCAAGCATGCCTGGAACCCTGAGACTATAGCCACACTGCAACTGGCAACACGCACAGGCAACTACGAGAAATTCAAAGAGTGGAGCAAACTGGTAGATGAGAAAGATTCTCCTATCTTCATCCGTGATTTCCTCGGATTCAAGAAACACCCCGTCAGCATCGACCAAGTAGAACCTGTAGAGAACATCGTCAGGCACTTCGTGGCAGGAGCCATGTCGTTCGGAGCCCTGTCGAAGGAGGCCCATGAGGCTATCTGTTTGGCCATGAACAAGTTGGGAGGCCGTTCAAACACCGGCGAAGGCGGTGAAGACGCCGAGCGCTTCCACAGCACGGTAGATGGCATCTCGCTGTCGAGCAAGACCAAGCAGGTGGCCAGCGGACGCTTCGGTGTTACCACAGAATATCTGGTAAACGCCGAAGAGATTCAGATAAAAGTAGCCCAGGGTGCCAAGCCCGGCGAAGGCGGTCAGCTACCAGGCTTCAAGGTAAACGAAGTCATAGCCAAGACGCGCCACTCTATACCCGGCATCTCACTCATCTCTCCACCACCACATCACGACATCTATAGCATAGAAGATTTGGCTCAGCTCATCTTCGACCTGAAGAATGTCAATCCGCGTGCTGCCATCAGCGTAAAACTGGTTGCCGAGAGCGGCGTGGGAACCATTGCTGCCGGTGTTGCCAAGGCCAAGGCCGACCTCATCGTAATCAGTGGTGCCGAGGGCGGTACGGGAGCCAGTCCCGCATCATCTATGCGCTTTGCAGGCATATCTCCCGAGATAGGTCTGAGCGAGACTCAGCAGACACTGGTGCGCAACGGTTTGCGCTCTCAGGTCCGACTGCAGGTTGACGGACAGATAAAGACTGGTCGCGACGTGGTGTTGATGGCTCTGCTGGGTGCCGAGGAGTTCGGTTTCGGAACGGCAGCACTCATCGTACTGGGCTGCGTAATGATGCGAAAATGTAATCTGAACACATGTCCTATGGGTGTAGCCACACAGAATCCCGAACTGCGCAAGCATTTCATAGGACGCTACGAATACCTGGTCAACTACTTCACATTCATTGCCCAGGAGGTACGCGAATATCTGGCCGAGATGGGCTTCACCCGACTCGACGACATCATAGGGCGCACCGACCTCATCGAAAACCGCGCAGCAGTAGGCCAAACAGCTGCCGACATGCCTCTCGACTTCTCGCGCCTGTTGGTAAAGGAAGAAGGCACGCTGCACTTCACGGGCAAAATAAACAAGCCCAGTATCCCATTGGGCATGCAGGGCACCACACTCGACCAGCAGATGATAAGCGCTGCTGAGCGGGCCATAGAACAGCAGGACGAGGTAAACCTCGACTACGCGATAAAGAATACCGACCGCGCCGCCGGCACCATGCTCTCAGGAGTCATCGCCACTAAATACGGCGAAGCCGGACTGCCCGACAACACCATCAACGTGAAGTTCAAGGGCTCGGCAGGTCAGTCGTTCGGTGCTTTCCTCGTAAATGGTGTGTCCTTCAAACTGGAGGGTGAGACAAACGACTATTTTGCCAAGGGACTCTCTGGCGGACGCATAGCCATACTACCGCCCATGCGCTCTAACTTCAATGCCGAAGACAACATCATAGCCGGCAACACCGGACTCTACGGTGCCACCAGCGGCGAACTCTACGTCAACGGTAAGGTGGGCGAACGCTTCGGAGTACGCAACTCGGGTGCCATAGCAGTAGTAGAGGGTGCCGGCGACCACTGTTGCGAATACATGACAGGCGGCAGGGTTGTTGTACTCGGCGAGACGGGACGCAACTTCGCTGCAGGTATGTCAGGAGGCGTTGCCTACGTTTGGGACAAGAACCACAATTTCGACTACTTCTGCAATATGGATATGGTGGAGATCAACCTCGTGGAAGACTCCATCTCGCGCAAGGAACTGCATGAACTCATCAGGCAGCACTACCTCTACACAGGCTCTAAACTGGCTCGCCAGATGCTTGACGACTGGAACAGCTACGTGGGCGACTTCATACAGATTGTGCCTATCGAGTACAAACGTGTGCTGCAGGAAGAGCAGTTCAAGAAACTACAAAACAAGATTGCCGATATTCAGCGTGACTATTAGAATTGAAAAATAAAAAAATGGAAAGATTGAAATCTTAAAGACTTCAATTCTTCAATATATAAATTTTACAAAAATGGGAAATCCAAAAGCTTTCTTAGAGATACACCGCCAAGAGGCGGGATACCGTCCGATTCACGATAGAATCCACGACTTCGGCGAAGTGGAGCAAACGCTGAACACCCGCGAGCGTAAGTTGCAGGCCTCACGATGCATGGACTGCGGCGTACCCTTCTGCCATTGGGCTTGTCCGCTGGGCAACAAGCCGCCCGAGTGGAACGATGCCCTGTATAAAGGCGACTGGGAACTGGCTTACCGACTGCTCAACGCCACCAACCCCTTCCCCGAGTTCACTGGGCGCATCTGTCCTGCACTCTGCGAGAAAGCCTGCGTGCTGAATCTCATCGAGCACGAGCCTACAACCAACCGCGAAGACGAGGCAGCCATCACCGAGGCAGCCTTCCGCGAGGGTTTTGTCACACTGCATCACCCTGTACGCAACGGCAAGAAAGTGGCTGTTATCGGTGCCGGTCCTGCCGGACTGGCTGCCGCCAACGACCTTAACCTCATGGGCTACACCGTCACCGTATTTGAAAAGAACGAGGCTGCCGGTGGCTTGCTGCGCTACGGCATACCCAATTTCAAACTCAACAAGGCCATTATCGACCGACGCATGGCACTGCTGGAAGAAGAAGGAATAGAGTTCAAGTATGGTGTAGAGATATCCCTTTCGTCCCTCGAAGGGGACACAATAGCCTCAGCACTCAATTCTATAGTAGCCCCTTCAGGGGCTGAAGGTGGGGCTTTCGATGCCATCGTCATAGCCACTGGCACTCCAACAGCCCGCGACCTTAACGCCCCAGGCCGTGAACTAAAGGGCGTACACTTTGCACTCGAACTGCTGGCACAACAGAACCGCGTTCTGGCGGGTATTGAGATATCAAAAGATGAGCGCATCACTGCCAAGGGTAAAGATGTGCTGGTGATAGGCGGCGGCGACACGGGCTCCGACTGCATCGGCACTGCCCACCGTCAGGGTTGCAAGAGCGTTACCCAGATAGAGATCATGCCTAAGCCAGTAGAAGGTCCTACAGACCCGAAGAATCCCTGGCCCAACTATCCACGCACACTGAAGACAACGTCATCCCACGAGGAGGGTTGCACGCGCCGTTGGAACATCAACACACTTGAGTTTATAGGCAAAGACGGCAAGCTCACCGGGGTAAAGGTTCAGGAGATTGACTGGCAGCCCAATCCCAATGGTGGCCGACCGCTGATGGTAGAGAAAGGCAAACCCGAAATCATCAAGGCCGAACTGGTTTTGCTGGCTATGGGATTCCTTAAGCCCGAGCATCCGCAATATCCCGAAAACGTATTCATCTGCGGCGATTCCGCCAACGGAGCGTCACTTGTAGTGCGTGCCATGGCCAGCGGCAAGCAGACGGCAAAGAGGGTTGATGCTTTCTTGAAAAGATAATAATTAGCATTATATATTATAAAATGGGCAAGATTCAGTTTACAAAGATGCATGGTGCCGGCAACGACTACATCTACGTCAACACTATGCTGTACGATGTGCCCAATCCTGCTGCTGCAGCTATTGCGTGGAGCGACCGTCACAAGGGCATAGGCTCCGACGGTCTGGTACTCATAGGGCGCTCACCCGTTTCCGAGGCCGACTTCACCATGCGCATCTTCAATGCCGACGGCTCAGAAGCCATGATGTGCGGCAATGCCAGCCGCTGCATTGGCAAGTACCTGTATGAGAGAGGTATTACCGATAAACAGCAAATACGCTTGCTCACCCTGTCGGGCATTAAGGTTATCAACTTGAACCTTAACGGCGCATCGGTGGAGAGTGTCACGGTAGATATGCTCTCACCAGAGCTTGACGACAAGAATCTGTACATTCCCAACCGCAGACTGCCCAGGGGAACATTTGTATCGATGGGAAATCCCCACTACGTCATTTTTACTGATGATGTTGACCAAGTGGATAAGACTGGACCAATACTGGAAAACCACCCAGCCTTCCCTCAGCGCTGCAATATTGAGTTTGTAGCCCCCCTTTCGTCCCCCGAGGATGACACGATAGTTCCTGCCGGCAAATCTATAGAAGTCCCCTTTGGTGCTTTCCGTGTCCGTGTCTGGGAGCGTGGCAGCGGTGTCACCCAAGCCTGCGGAACAGGAGCCTGTGCCACAGCAGTGGCAGCAGTGCTCACCGGTCGTGCTCCCCGCCATTCGCAAATAGTGATGGACGGTGGCACGCTGAACATAGAATGGCGCGAGAGCGACAACCATGTATATATGACTGGTCCTGCCGCCTACGTCTTCGATGGAGAAATAGAACTGAAGTAAAAGTAAAAAGGTAAAAGATATGGCATTAGTTAACGTACATTTCCTCAACCTCCAGAACAACTACCTGTTCGCCGACATCGCCAAGAAGGTGAATGCCTATAAGGTAATGCACCCCAAGGCCGACATCATCTCACTCGGCATTGGCGACGTCACCCAACCCCTATGTCCTGCTGTCACCGAGGCGATGCATAAGGCCGTCAGCGAACTCGGCACCGCCGAAGGATTCCACGGCTATGGTCCGGAACAAGGTTACGCCTTCCTGCGCGAAGCCATCCTGAAGAACGATTTCCTGCCCCGCGGCATACATCTCGACATCGACGAGGTATTCATCAACGACGGTGCCAAGTCGGACACGGGCAACTTCCAGGAGATTCTGCACTGGGACAACTTCATTGGCGTCACCGACCCTATTTATCCGGTATATATCGACTCAAACGTGATGATAGGCCGCTGCGGCACCTTCGAAGACGGTCGCTGGACCAACGTGGTCTATATGCCATGCACCGCCGAAAACGGTTTCGTGCCCCAGATTCCCAAGGATCGCCATATGGACGTCATCTACCTATGCTATCCCAACAATCCCACGGGCACCGTAATTACCAAGCAGGAGTTGCGCAAGTGGGTAAACTATGCACTCAAAAATGACGCCCTGATACTCTACGATGCAGCCTACCAAGCCTATATTACCGACCCCGACATACCGCATAGCATCTACGAGATACGTGGAGCCCGCAAGTGTGCTGTAGAGTTCCGCAGTTATTCCAAGACGGCAGGTTTTACGGGAGTGCGCTGTGGCTATACAATAGTTCCCAAAGACCTCACTGTGGCAAACCTGACGTTCGGTCGTGAGTACTCACGTTCTGAGGAACTGATGCAAGCGTCGCTCTTCTCACGTTCAGCCTCCAGCACCGAGGGTGAGCGCATCAATGTCAACAAGCTCTGGAACCGCCGGCAGTGCACCAAGTTCAATGGTGCCAGCTATATCTCTCAGCGAGCTGCCGAGGCCATCTACACTCCCGAGGGCAAGCAGCAGGTCAAAGCCACCATCGACTACTATATGCAGAATGCACACCGACTGTTGGAGGGACTGCAGCAGTTGGGATTCGAGTGCTACGGTGGCCGTAACGCTCCATACATCTGGATGAAGACCCCCGAGGGCAGCAGTTCATGGCAGTTCTTCGAGGCATTGTTGTATGGTGCCCAGGTGGTATGCACCCCTGGTGTAGGGTTTGGCCCGTCGGGCGAGGGCTATGTGCGATTCACCGCCTTCGGCAGTCACGAAACCACCGAGAAAGCCCTTGAGCGCATCAGCCGGTGGACCAGATAGAGCTGGGGTAATCCATTATAGTTTGATACGTAAGGCCTGCTTGATATCTTCGAGCAGGTCGCTCTTGTCTTCCAGGCCTATGCTGAGGCGGACCGTCGTATCAGGAACGGACATCTCGGCGCACTGCTCGGGGGTGAAGAGCCCAAAGATGGTCGAGGCAGGATGGATGGCCAGCGACTTACGATCGAAGAGGTTGGTGGCACGACGGATTACCTGCAAGTTGTCGATAAACGCCCAGGCGGCTTCCTTCGATTCGAGATCGATGGTGAAAACGGCTCCAGGCAACTGACCGAATTGTCGTGTTGAGAGCTCGTAGAAGGGATTATCCTCCAAGCCAGTATAGTTGACGCGCTTGATTTCGGGCAACTCTCGACACTGCTGGGCAAGCCAAAGCGTAGTCTCTGCCTGACGACGGAAACGGATATCGAGCGTGTCGAGACCCAGCGTTTCCATATAGGCTGCCTGCGGCATCATCAGCGAGCCGAGGTTTGTTATCAACTCAGTCTTTACACGAGCTGTAAAGGCCAGTTTCTTCCCCACCCTCTTGGTACGAGCCTGCAACACTGGCGATGGATGCTGTGACCAGTCATAGCGTCCGTAGTCTATGAGCAGACCGCCCAGTCCGGTGCCTCCGCCGGAGATATATTTTGTGCTGCTGACCACCTCTATATCCACGCCCAACTCATTGGCATGGAAAGTAGAGAACGGCACGATGGTTGTATCGGCTATCAGGGGCACTCCTTTACGATGGGCAATCTCTGACAGCACCTTGATGTCGGCTACAAACAGCTGCGGATTGGTGATAATCTCAAAAAACAAGGCGCATGTCTTATCGTCTATCTGGGCCTCTACCTCCTCGGTCTTTGTGAAATCCGCAAAACGGACTTCCACACTGAATGCACCAAGCGTGTCACGAAGAAGCGAGACGCTGTTGCCAAACAAATGCTTCGAGGCTACGATGTTCAGTCCTGCACCACTCACGGCCGTCAGGGCATAGTGGATAGCTGCCATACCCGTGTTGAGCGCTGTCACGCTCTGTGCACCAGTTATCTGTCTGACACGCTCTTCCAAATAAGTCACCGTAGGGTTGGCGATACGAGCATACGACGGTGCCATTGAGCGACCGCAAAAGGCGTCGCTCATAGCCTTGGCATCGGGGAACTCGAATGCCGCCGTGTAATACACCGGCATCGAGAGAGCCCCGTATGCGTCAGGTTTCTGATACTTTGTGGTTAATACTTTTGTTTCGTAATTCATAATGCATAATTCATAATGCACAATGCATGATTAGCTGCGCTGGCCCACGATCTTGCGCACGGCAATCACGAGTTTATCCACATCTTCGCGGGTGTTGTAGAGAGCGAAGGTAGGACGTACGCTCATCTCGTAGCCGAGAGCTCGGAGGGCGGGCTGAGCGCAGTGGTGACCGGCACGCACTGCGATGCCCTCCTTATCTAACAACGTACCTGTTTCGGGAACGGGGATGCTGTCGAGGACGAAACTCACTACCGACACGCGGTTCTTGGGGTCGCCAATAAGTGTGAGACCTGGAATCTGGGCCAGTTGCTCGCGGGCATACTCTGTCAGTTTGTGCTCGTGGGCCTCGATGTTACGGATGCCGAGATGACTCACGTAGTCGAGGGCAGCACCCAGTCCGATGGCGTCGGCCACATTGGGCGTACCAGCCTCAAAGCGTGCAGGAGGCACATTATACTCCGTGCGCTCGATGGTCACGTCCTTAATCATGTTACCACCACCCTGCCAGGGCTGCATCTTGTCGAGGATGTCCTTGCGTCCATACACCACACCGATGCCGTTGGGACCATAGATCTTATGACCAGAGAAGACGAAGAAGTCGGCTCCTAACTGCTGCACATCGACAGGCGTGTGGGCAATCGACTGTGCACCGTCAATCAACACGGGGATGTTGTGCGAGTGTGCGATATCGATAATACGCTTCACGTCGTTGATAGTGCCGAAGGTGTTGTTCACATGACCCACGCTAACGAAGCGGGTACGCGGCGTGATGATGCGCTCAAACTCTGACAGTATCAAGTCGCCGTTCTTATCCGTTGGGATAGCCTTCAGCGTAGCCCCCCTTTCGTGGGCCACCTGCTGCCAGGGCACGATGTTGGCGTGATGATCCAGTTCGCTGACGATGACTTCGTCGCCAGGAGTCAGGAATTGCCTGCCGTAAGTCTGTGCCACAAGGTTGATACCCTCAGTGGTTCCTCGCACGAAGATGATCTCCTCGCTGCTGCCGGCATTGATGAAGCGTTGCACCTTTTCGCGCGCTTCCTCATAGGCATCAGTAGCACGTGCTGCCAAGGTGTGGGCACCGCGATGGATGTTCGAATTATAAGTTTTGTAGTAATCCGAAATCTTGTCGATCACCTGTATCGGCTTCTGGGTGGTAGCACCGTTGTCGAGCCATACCAGGTCGTGGCCGTTCACCTTCTGTTGGAGCACAGGAAAATCCTTTTTGATCTCCTCCGAGTTCAGTGTATCCACCTCCTCGTAGTGCAGGCTCTGCAGTTTCTCGGTCTCAGGGATACCGATGCCGAAGCCATTGTCTGCCGGCACGATAGGCGAGGTGCCCTGTCCCGTAGGATGCGACTCTGTCGCATTGAACAGGACCGCCAACGACGAGAGGTCTAACTGCTCATCAGGAATCACCGCCTTTCGCTCGTCCTGCAACTCTTCAGGGCAGTACTTTTGTGCCACCTGCCGCAACAGTTCGAAGCCAGGATCTTGGATGCCGTAACCGCCTATATTTTGTATATTTATCATACGCATTCTCTATTTTAACTCCCCTCCCTTTTGGGAGGGGGCGGGGGTGGGCTTTTTACTTCTCTACTTTGTTCCTATGCTGATAATCGTGATAGTAGCCTACTTCCACGTTCTCAAGTACGGCGATAGCGTCGTCGGTGAGGGCTGCTAATGAGAAGTATTTCGTGAGCAGGTACGAAGCCACGCCAAACTTGTCAAGGCCCATCAGACGAGCTGACAGCGACGGAGCAATCTCACCGGGGATACCACTCTGATGGAGTCCTACTACACCCTGGTTCTGTTCGCCGGTACGCACGAGGATAATCTTCGTCGTGCCTACGCCGCGACCTGTCAGGTACTGGCCTTCCACCTCTACCTTATCCGATGGAATCAGGGGCACGCCGCGCCACAGTACAACTTTCGTGCCGAAGAGGTCGGTGGTCACAGGAGGCACACCGCGCCATGTGCACTCACGCTCGAAGGCGGCGATGGCACGGGGATTGGCCACGAAGAATGCCGGCTCCTTCCATACCAGCGACAGCAATTCATCGAGATCGTCGGGTGTCGGCGAGCCATAGCGTGCCGAGATGCGATATGCGGGGTTGGCAGCAGCCAGCAGACCGAACTTCTTATTGTTTATCAGTTCCCACTCCTGGCGCTCCTTGATGCTCTCTATCGACAGGCGCAGCTGCTCTTCCAGCTGGTTATAGGGGTTATTATAGAGGTCGCTGACGCGGGTGTGCACACGGACAACCGTCTGCAGGGTGTTGAGCGAGTATTCTGTGGGATTCTCCTCGTAGTCGATGTATGTCTCAGGAATGATGTTATCCTCCTCGTGGCCGCTTACCAGGTCGATGTGCTTCTCGCCATTGTCGTTGACCGAGGCCTTCAGGCGCAGTTGCTTGTCAACGGCCTTATTAAAGGTCTCGCGGAAGTCGGGCACTTCTTTAATGAACTTCACCAGTTCCTTCAGCTTCAGGCCGAGGAACACTGTGGGAGTGATAGCACGGACGCTAACCGTTGACTCCTGCTCGTCCAGCAGGTCGGCCTCGCCAAAATACTCACCGTCGCCCAAGAGAGCAATCCGTAGTTCCTCGCCATGTGAGCCACGGCTGATAACCTCTGCCTGACCGGAAGCAACTATAAAGAAGCGCTGCTTGTCTTTGCCCTCCTCAACGAAGAGTTTGTCAACATCCACTTCCTGTGTCTCAAACGAGCTAACCAGTCGGTTCAGAATCTCGTCGTCAAACTCAGAGAACAGAGGGATGGCCTTGAGGTTCTTGGCTGTGAACGAGGGCTTTCCATCTACGTATTGTATCGGCAGACGGTCGTTCTTGCGTAGTTCAACTTTAGTACGATTAACGCGGAATGTACCGCCACTAACCTGTACCCAAGGGAGCAACTTGAGGAGTAATCTCGGAGTGATTGAGCCCATCTGTGGGGCGGTCTTGGTGGTGGTCGCCAGTCTTCTGGCGGTAGCAGTGGTCACACTGCGCTGAAGATTAGAATCTGCCATAATGATTTACAATTTTACAATTTACTATTTACTATTTATTTTCTCATTTAACTATTTCTTAATTGTCACGCGATGCGTGGTGCCTTCTACGTGCTCGACGGAGATAACGTTGTAACCCTGTTCCTTTGCGTTGCGGGGAACGTTGTCGAGAGGTTCGCCCTCGGCGAGGAGCACTTCCAGAATGTCGCCTTCGTTGAGTTTCGAAAGTTCAATCTTCGTCTTTACGAAAGTCATCGGGCAATGCTCTTTCGTAATGTCTAAAACCTTTTTCATTTACAATTTACTAATTTACGATTTACTATTTATTTACAATTTGGTTGATTTGGCGATTTAACCTCTGGAAAGAAATAACTAAAAACTTGAAATAGTCAATCAATCGTAAATAGTAAATCGTCAAATCGTAAATATCAGATAAACAATGTTTGTCCGCCTTCGCTCAAGTTGAGGAACGATGCCACACCAAGAACGTCCTTTACCTCGGGAATAAAATCTTCCCTCTTGAGTCCCAGTACGTGCATCGCCATCTCACAAGCATAGAGATTTATGCCCAGGGCCTTGGCGGCCTCAACCAGTTCCTCCAGCGTAGCCACGTTGTTCTTCCTCATAAGGTATCGGAACAACTTGGGGCCTATACCGAAGAAATTAAAACGCGAGGTGGGTGTCACTTTCAGTCCGCCCATCATGAATCCGAAGATCTTGGTGAGCCAGTTGCCGCCCGTGAACGAGCGCCCCTGCTTTTTCTTGATAGCATCCAGTCCCCAGAAGGTAAAGAAGATGTTTACCTCATAGCCTACTGCTGCCGCGCCCGTACCTAATGTAAATACTGCCGTCAGCTTGTCGAAATCGCCACTAAAGGCGATGATACTTAATTTCTTTTGTTCTGCCATAATTTTGTCGGTTATAAATCTGGGTGCAAAATTAGGGGGTTTTCACGACATAGACAATCGCCTGTTTATGGCATTTTGCATACCCATGACATGGTATGCCATTTACCCTATATGAGGGATTGCGCCACATCAGGAAACTCCGTACCTTTGCAGCGTGATTTGATCACACAGCGAAGTCAGGCGGCGCCTCGGCAAAGAGAAAGCTCTCTGCGCTCGGCTTGCACTGACTTTTTCACCCGAAATCATTTTTTAAACCGACAGAATTATGGCAAAGATTTATGTAAATGGAGACGCGCAGGAAGTTACTCTGCCTCTCAACATTAGTGAACTCATCAAGAATTTATTAGTTGAAAACCCCGAGATGGTCTCAGTCCAGGTGAACGAGGAGTTTGCCGAGCGTGACGACTGGGACAACATCCAGATTCAGGAAGGCGACAATGTGGACTTCCTCTATTTCATGGGTGGCGGAAGTCTTTAGTGAAAAGTGAATAGTGAAAAGTGTAAAATTTGCTACCGCTTAAAGTAAAGAGTTATGATAGATTTTTCTGAAGAACAGATACAGCGATACTCTCGCCACATACTGCTTAAGGATGTGGGTGTAGAAGGTCAAGAGAAGATAATGAACGCACGCGTGCTAGTGGTGGGAGCCGGTGGACTGGGAGCCCCCGTGAGTCTCTATCTTGCTGCAGCAGGAATTGGACGCATCGGTATCATTGATGCCGACGTAGTAGATTTGTCAAACTTGCAGCGCCAGGTAATCCACTTTACTAAGGATGTTGGAGTGCCAAAGGTAGAGAGTGCCAAGGAAAAGATTCTGGCCATCAACCCCGATGTAAAGGTTGACACCTACTATAAATTCCTTGATTCATCCAACGCACTCGACATTATCAGTGAGTACGACTTCATTGTTGACGGTACCGACAATTTCCCAGTGAAGTTCCTCATCAACGATGCCTGCGTCATGGCTGGCAAGCCCTTCTCTCATGGAGGCATCCTGCGATTCAACGGCCAGACCTTCACACACCTGCCTGGCACGGCATGCTACCGCTGCATGTTCAAGGAGCCACCTCCCGTTGGAGCCGTCCCCACTTGTTCGCAAGCAGGAGTGCTGGGTGCTATTGCCGGCATGCTGGGTACTATCCAGGCTGCTGAAACGCTGAAATACTTTACCGGTATAGGTGAGTTGCTTACCAACCGCCTGCTGACATTCGATGCCAAGACCATGCAGTTCCGCACTGTACCTGTAAGACACCGCGACAACTGTGCCATCTGTGGCGAGCATCCCACCATCGATCATCTCATCGACTACGAGCAAGCCGCTTGCGACTTGAAACATTAAACAATAAACAATAATCAATTAGCATTGAGAATGATAATTCCACAGAACATCATAGATGAATTGATTGAGCAGGCAGAAAAGGATGCACCCAACGAGTCGTGCGGCTATCTCTTGGGCATACTCTCCCCCTCAACGGGGGGAGACGGAGGGAGTCTCGTGACGGAGAACTACTGGATGGAGAACATCGACCACTCACCCGAGCATTTCTCGTTTGCGCCAAAAGATCAGTTTGCCGCTCTGAAATATGCCCGTAGCAAAGGTCTGAAGATACTGGCCAACTGGCACAGTCATCCAGCCTCGCCCTCACGCCCCTCGCAGGAAGACCTGCGCCTGGCCAACGACCCCACCATCCGCTATGCCATCCTCTCGCTGCTTGACGGACAACCGAAGCTTAACTCCTTCAAGATACTGAACGGCGAGGTGGTGGATAAGCAGACACACCTATAAACCGGTTTGCCGCGATGCGTCGGCTCGATACATTTGTCGGTTAAAGTTTCGAGTACGATGCATCGCTTTTTTCTTAAAGTTTCCGATATTTGAAAATTATTCGCTATCTTTGCACACGCAATATCGGAAATTATAAAGCTCATGGCAATAGAACAAGCAATATTCCGCAGGGCGGAACTCCTGTTGGGCGATGAGGCGATGAGCCGCATTGGTGAGAAGCGCGTGATCATCTTCGGTGTGGGCGGCGTAGGCTCTTGGTGTGCTGAGAGTTTGGTGCGTAGCGGCATTAGGGAGCTGACGATTGTAGACTCCGACCGTGTGTGCATCACCAATATCAACCGCCAGCTGATGGCGACAACGAAGACCGTGGGGCAAGTAAAGGTCGATGCCTTGAAAGAGCGTCTGCTTAGCATTAACCCCTCAGCAAATATTAACGCCCTGCAGCAGATTTTCACGGCAGAGACGGCGGAGAGTTTCGAACTAGACACCTACGACTATATCATCGATGCCATCGACTCGCTGAAGGACAAAGCGCTGCTCATCCTCATGGCCACGAGCCTTCCCTCCAAGGGGGGGGACAAGGGGGCTGGCCCGAAGTTCTTCTCGTCGATGGGTGCTGCACTGAAGCTCGACCCTACGCGCATCAAAACGGCTGAGTTCTGGAAAGTGAAGGGCGACCCTCTGGCTCGCGCCCTCCGCAACCGCTTCAAGCGCGACAAGGTATTTCCCAAGCGCAAGTTCCAGTGTGTCTATTCTGATGAATTATTGGAGAATAAAGGTCACAACGCCACATGCGGCACGGAACAATGTATGTGTCCCAAAGCCAAGAGCGGTCCTGGCGATCCCAACCTGCTGAACCACGAGTGGTGCTCGTCGAAAGCCCAAATCAACGGCACCCTGTCGCATATTACCGCCATCTTCGGCTTTATGTTGGCTGGCCTCATCATTCAGGATGCCATTAGCTAAAAAATAGGTCGGCAGCGCAAGCTGTCCATTGTTTTCTGCAGTTCATTCAGGAAACGGCAGGCGTGGGCGCCGTCCATCTGGGCGTGATGGAACTGAAGGCTGATGGGCAGCGTGGTTTTGAACAGTCTCTTGCGGTATCTTCCCCAAGCGAGGAATGGATTGTTCCAGATGCCGTTATACTGGTTGACGATGCAGTCCAGCTCAGTCTGCGGCAATGCTGAGGTTCCCACAATCATGTAGTCCTCCAGCGACGAGTTCTTGCATGCTTTCGCGGTTTGGTCGGTTATCGCAAGATAGTCTGCATTGAACTGACTGATGTCATCGGAGAACGGTATGTCGCACATGTTGATACCATCCTTCACATTCTGTACCACGACATTGATGGCCAGCCGGTCGTATTGGTACATTTTATCTTTCTCCGGCAAGACGAAGAACTCCTCAATGTTACTGGCTGCCTTGCCAATACACCAGCACATCAGCATGTTGAATCGCAAGCCCGTCTTCCGGCTCACCTTCCGCAACCGGCGGACGTCAATGGTCTTCGTCAGCGTCACCATCGGTACGGGAGACGACATCCACATGCTGAATGCTTCTGCCCGTTTACTGTCTTGAGGGCGTATCTCTCTCTTCATCTTCACTGGGTTTGAATGATTCGTGTACAAAGGTACGAAATAAATTGAGAATTGAGAATTGATAATTGAAAATTTGGCACTGTTAAGGCGAAATACTAAACGTTTGGTATGTAATATGACGCAAAAAGGCGATTGCCGGTATATGGAAATCGCCGTACCTTTGCAGCGGGTAAAGACATACCCTGTTACACGGATTAAACGAAGAATATGAAGAGAATAAACATAATAATAGGTATTCTGCTCCTGAATATTGGAGTAACCGAAGGAAAAGGATTGGAGGATAAGGATTCGACAGAGGTGACTACGCTTGACGGAAAGCGAATCTCGGAGGTAACGGTGTCTGCTCATAAGGCGGGCAGGGTGAAAATGAGTGGTCTTGCTAATACGGAAATGATTAACGCCAACGAACTGCTTCGTGCTGCCTGCTGTAATCTTGGAGAGAGTTTTACAACGAACCCTTCAGTTGATGTGAACTATGCTGATGCCGCCACTGGCGCACAACAAATCAAGTTGCTTGGGTTGAGTGGCACCTACGTTCAGATGTTAACGGAGAATATTCCTAATTATCGTGGAGCAGCTGCCCCCTTTTCGTTGGGTTATATCCCAGGGCCATGGATGCAGAGCATCCAGGTCTCTAAGGGTGCATCGTCTGTAAAAAACGGCTATGAGTCTATTACCGGCCAGATTAACGTGGAATTTAAAAAACCCCAGGCTACGCCTTTTGCAGATGCGAACCTCTATTACAACTCAAAAGGTAAGCTGGAAGCGAATGTCGGAGCAAACTTACACCTTTCCAAAAGGTGGAGGACAGCCTTGCTGGGGCATTATGAGATACTAGACAAAAACCACGATGATAATGGTGACGGCTTTGCCGATCTGCCAAAAATCCGTCAAGGAGCACTCCAGAGTCGTTGGGCCTGGATGGGTGACCACTATGTGTTTCAGGCTTCAGTTAAGGGACTGAAGGAGCATCGCGAGGGCGGACAGGTTGGCCATCATGCAGCTAATAATACTCATCCATATCTGATTGATATCACGAACGAACGATATGAAGCCTTTACAAAGAATGCTTATATCTTTGACAAGGAACGTGCGACAAATATCGCACTTATATTATCCGGCTCACAACACCACGAAAATGCGGTGTATGGACACAAATTCTATAATACCGACCAGCGTAATGGCTATGCCTCGCTGATGTTCGAGAGTGATTTCGGTGAACATCACAATATTTCAACAGGTATCAGTCTGAACCATGATCTGTATGACCAACGCTATCGTTTGGAAAATACCATGAAAGGCGAAGAACTGAAAGAACGCGACGAAGAAACGACCCCCGGTGCCTATGTGCAGTACACTTACAAGTTGGGAGATAAGCTCACGGCGATGGGAGGCTTAAGATGGGACCACAGTAATATTTACGGCAGTTTCATCACACCCAGGATGCATCTCAAATATTCGCCCAATGATATCGTCACCCTTCGTGCAAGCGTAGGAAAAGGCTATCGTACTAACCACGTGTTGGCGGAAAACAATTTCCTGTTAGCCAGTGGACGTCAGATCGTCATTGATCAGGACCTTGACCAGGAAGAGGCCTGGAATTACGGAATTAGTGCAGCCTTGAAGGTTCCGGTAGGAGAGAAGACCCTGGAGTTGAACGCAGAGTATTATTACACGAATTTCAATCATCAGTTGCTTGTCGACCTTGATACAGATCCGCACGCCGTTCACTTTACGAACCTTAATGGCGACAGTTATTCTCACACCTATCAGTTAGAGGCCACTTATCCTTTCTTCAAGGGATTTACATTGACAGCCACTTATCGTAGAACGAATGTGAAGTCAACCTATAATGGTGAGTTACGAGAGAAACCTCTGACCAACAAGTATAAAGGATTGTTGACCGCTTCCTATGCACCTGGTCTGGGAAAATGGCAATTCGATGTGACCTTGCAACTGAATGGTGGCGGAAGACTACCAACAGCTTATACGACTGCTGAAGGACTGCCCTCGTGGGACGAGCGCTATAAAGGATATGAACAGTTGAGCGCACAGGTAACCCGCTTCTTCCGTTACTGGAGCATCTATGCAGGAGGCGAGAATATTACAGGCTTCAAGCAGAAGAATCCGATTATTGGAGCTAACGACCCTTGGGGTCCGAACTTCGACTCAACGATGATCTGGGGACCCGTTCATGGAGCCATCTATTATATAGGCGTGAGATTAAATTGGAACAAAATATAAATTTATTAAAACCAAAGATTATGAGAACAAAGTTATTATTCCTGAGTTTGGCTTTTGCAGCAGTATGCTCTGCCAAGGACATTAAGACAGTTGTATTGAACACTTCTCCTGAGATGCACTGTTCAAGTTGTGAGAACAAGATTAAGTCGAACCTGAAGTTCGAAAAAGGAATTAAGGACATTCAGACTGATCTGACTACCAAGACTGTAACCATTCAGTATGATGCTGACAAGACAAATGTTGAGAACATCATTGCAGGCTTCAAGAAGATTAATTATGTAGCAACGGTTGCAGGTAATAATTCTGCAGCAGCAGCTCCTAAAGCAGAAAAGAAAGGTGGCTGCTGCGGCAGTGGCGGTTGCAAGTGCGGTTCAGCTAAAAAGCCAGAACAGGCCGAAGCTAAACCCGCGGAGAAGAAAGGATGTTGTTGCGGTTCAAAGAAAACAAATCCGGAAACAGCAGCCAACGACGGTTCTGTAGTCAAGTTCAAGGCAAAACAGATGAGTTGTGGCGGTTGTGCGAATAAAGTAAAGAAATTGCTGACAGGTGTTGACGGAGTAAAAGATGTTGCCGTTAATCTGGAATCAAAGATTGTTACGGTCAGTTACGACAGCCAGAAAACGAATGCCGCAAAGATCCAGGACAGTTTCAAGCAAATAAACTATACGGTAGAGGAAGTCCATTAACAGCTTTCGGCTGTGAAGAAATGGGGGGCGGCTTCTATCTGAAGTCGCCCCTTATTATGTGGAAATACCACGTTTATGTGAAACGAATACCCCCATGTCGGTATTGTGGATAAGCAGGGGACGCCGTACCTTTGCACCAAGAAATTTAAATAGAGAAATTATGAAATTAAAGATTGTTTTCATTATATCATTTGTTGCAACAGTGTCTATGGCACAGGTTCACACTATCAGCACCCCGCGGTTTACCCGTCCGCTGGTTGAGAAGTGGGTAGAAGATTACAAGAAAGTCGCACCCAATGTACAATTACGGATATTAAAAGGTTGTGGCTGTATAGACGAGTCGGAACTGAGTGTCTTGCCATTTAAAGGAGATGTACAGGATGATACCAATGTGATATTCTTTGCCAAGTATGCCATCCTGCCTTTTACGGCCACAGGGTCAGAGGCAGAGAAAATACTTAATAACAAGAAACTTAGTGGCAAGCGCCTGCGTAAGATTTTCTTCGAGCATGAGGACTATGCTACTGATGAAGAACTGACCAAACAGGAAAAGCGGCAGAAACAGCTTGTCGTTTATAGTGCGAACAATCCCGCCTCCTTATCAGAGCCGTTTGCCGGATTCTTCAACGAAGTGACTGAGAATTTGAGAGGCCGAAGAATTGCTGGCGATGATGCATTCTTGACGTCAGCAGTAATAAAAGATCCCTATGGCGTGTCGTTTGGCACATTGTCCAACATCTTTAGTCTGGACAACCGTCTTCTGAAGAGTGGCATCTCCATCCCTTCGCTCGACACGAGAAAGGAATTGGAAGCTGGCCTCAAGGAGCCCATCTCACTCGATTCACTGATACCGTTGCTGGAACAGTATCCGGCAGAAGAGGTCCCCACGGGAATGGTTGGGATTGTATATAAAGGCTATAGTAAGGAAATTGACGATTTCTTGTCATGGGTCCTCACCTCAGGAAGGAATCACGTCCATAACTATGGACTGCTGCAAATTGAACAAGAGTTGGCAGAAAGACAGACAACAAAAATAGAGGCTGTATATACAGCGCAAACAAAATAATATGATTAATATAATAATTTGATTAGGTATGAGAAAACGATTGTTTTTATTCGTGATTGCCCTTCTGACCATCTCATCTGGACTGAAGGCGCAGGTCATCACAGGAAAGGTTGTCAATGCAGACCAGGAACCTTTGATTGGCGTAGTCGTTAAAGGAGGTAATAATAAAACAGGTGCTACAACTGATGCTGATGGCATTTTCAGCCTGAACCTTGGAAAAGGTGTGAAATACCCAATACAGGTGCAGATCAACTATGTGGGCTATGACCCTTACGATCTTGACATCTATGAGGAAACAGACAATGTGGGCACTATTGTCCTCCGTACGGAGCGTTTCTCACTTGATGGAGTTGTGGTGGTGGCTTATGGTTCACAGAAAAGGCGTGACCTGACAGGTGCTGTCAGTTCTGTGGATGGTAAAGAATTGCTGAAAAACCCCGTAACCAGTTTGGAACAGTCACTTGAAGGCAAATTGAGCGGTGTTCAAGTGACACAGGCAACAGGAGCCCCGGGAGGTGCCGTCAGCATTAATGTGCGCGGAACAAGTAGTATTTCTGCCGGCAACGAACCATTGTATGTGGTTGATGGTTTGCCCGTCGTTTCCAAGGATTTGTCTGATATTGGCGGTTATCAGGGAAACTCTCTGAGTGGAATCGCAGATATCAATCCCAATGATATTGCCAGTGTAGAGGTGTTAAAGGATGCTTCAGCTGCAGCCCTTTATGGATCACGTGCATCTAATGGTGTCATACTGATCACCACAAAGAAAGGTGCAGCTGGACGTACAAAGGTGACACTCGACAGCTACGTGGGTTTCCAGAACCTACAGAAGAAGCTTCAGTTCCTAAATGCCTCTGAGTATGTGGCAGCCCGTAATGAGGCCATCGATAATTACAACACATCATTAGGTCTGACAGCTGCTGATGCAGCCTATAAGCAGCATGTGACAGCTGCCGTACCTGGTGCAGACACCAACTGGCTCGACGAGATTACCCACAATGGCCTACAGACGAGTCACCAGCTGACCATCTCAGGCGGTAACGACCGTACACAGTTCTATGCATCAGGTGGCTACTACAAGCAAGATGGTGCCATCATCAACACCAGCTATGAGCGCTATAACCTGCGTACCAATATCGGGCATCAGCTGAACAAGCGCATCCATATCGATGCTAACATCGCATTAAGCACTTCTGACACATGGCGTGCTACGGGCGATAACAACATCTATTCTCCGTGGAGAAATGCCCTTTTTGTGTCACCTGACTATCCTGTCTTTAACGAGAGTGGTGGCTACAGCAGTGTCAATACCGGTGCCAGGAATCCTGTCCAGCTGATTAAAGAGGAGCCGCAGCACTCAAAGAAATACCGTGCGTTGGTTAATCTGAAAGGCTCGTTGCAAATACTGCCCGACCTCTACTACCACCTGAATTTAGGTGGTGACTATAACATCCTGCACGAACTACAGGTATGGCCTTCAACCTCATTGCGGGGTTCGAGCGTCAATGGTGAAACAGTTGACGGACGCGCCTTTACCTTCACCAACCTGGCTGAGCACACCTTCGATTACAATCACACTTGGGACAAGTTCTCACTAAAGGCTCTGGCAGGATATAGCTACCAAAAAACGATCGTTGACAATGCTTATGTCGATGGTATTAACTTTGTATCACCCACTCTGATATATCTCGATTCTGCAGGTGAGATTACTTACGGTGGATCATACGTCGAGAAAAATGCCCTTCAATCGTTCTTTGCACGTGCAAACCTGAGCTATGCAGACCGTTACCTGCTCGAGCTTTCATTCCGCAGTGATGCTTCCTCGAAATTCTCACCCGACAACCGTGTCGGCTACTTCCCAGCAGCCTCTGCAGGTTGGCAAGTGTCGAAGGAGAAGTTCTGGAAGGAGAACAAGGCCATCAACGACCTGAAGTTGCGTGCCAGCATTGGCTACACGGGTAATCAGGAAGGTATTGGCAACTATGAGTACCATCAGACGTATTCTGCCAGCAGTATCAAATACAACGGTAACTCAGGCTACGGTTTCCCCACATATAAGCCCAATCCTGACCTTTCTTGGGAAAAGACGCTCCAGTATGATTTAGGTTTTGACGCCGTATTGTTAAACCGCCGCATTGAACTTATCTTCGACTGGTATAAAAAGGATACCCACGACCTGTTGCTGACGCACAGTATCAATTCACTGAGTGGATATAGCAGCACTACTTCAAACGTTGGTAATATCACAAATACAGGTGTGGAAGTGGGTATTACTACCCACAACCTGACGGGTGCCCTGAAGTGGGACAGCCACCTGAACTTCACTTATGCCAAGAACGAAGTGACAGGACTTGTGAAAAATGCCGAAGGCGAGGAGCCTTACATCACTACAGGTTTCTGTAACATCCTACAGGTGGGAGAGCCGATGGCGGCGTTCTACTTAATCCAAGCCGATGGCATCTTCCAGTCGAAGGAAGAGATTCTGGCACAGCCTGGTGGGCAGACACTTTGGGACAAGGGAATTCGCCCAGGCGATGTGAAGTATTACGACAAGAATGCAGACGGAGTCATCAACTCAGAAGACCGCGTCATCAGTGGTTCACCTTTCCCAAAAATCTTCGGTGCATTCTCCAACAACTTCAGCTACAAGGGCTTTGACCTGAGTCTCGACTTGCAGTACTCATTAGGTGCCAAACTATATGCCGCATGGAAGTATTCGGGTTTAGGCAACCAAGGTGGCCATACAAATGGCTATACCATCCTGAAATCAGAGTGGGATGACCGCTGGACAGAGAGTAACCCATCAAACGACACACCACGTGCAGTGGCTTACGGCGCAGCCTACACCAACAACAACATCAACTATACCACGCGCTACTTGGAGAATGCTGATTACTTGAAGATCCGCAACCTATCCATAGGTTACACTCTACCCGCAGCCATCACCAAACAGCTGGGAATCAGCCGCCTGCGCTTCTATGCAACCGCACATAACCTCTATACCTTCAGCAGTTATGACGGCTTCGACCCCGAGGTAGCCATGTTCCCCAGCCGCACCACCTATCGTGGCTATGACTCAGGTTCCGTACCACAACTCCGCTCATATGTATTTGGCTTTAATTTGACATTCTAAAAAAAGGAGAATATAGTTATGAATAAGAAGAATATTATCATTTCATTGACATCGCTGGCACTCACTGCCTGCAACCTGGACTATTATCCCACCACGGCAGTCAGCGACAGTTCGCTCACGGAAGCCGATTATACCAATCTGCTCACCGGTGTCTATGATGGCGCACAGAGTATTAAAATCAATATTGACGATATTGCAGCGGACAACCTCACCAGTCCTGGCTGGTGGCCAGATATCGACAACAACGGACAGACCGCCAGCACCAGCAGTGATATCAACTCACTGTGGAACAGTCACTACAAATACGTGCAGTTGGCCAATAACCTCATCAACCTCATAGAGCACACAGGATCTCCAACACCTGCCCAAATAGAGATAGAGGCTCAGGCTCGTGTCATCCGTGCATGGCTCTATGCCCGAATAGCTCAGCACTGGGGCGATGCTCCCCTGCTATTGGAGGTCACCGACGAATTAGTTGGTCGCGACCCGGAGATAGAGATATGGAAACAGGTTATTGCCGATCTGGAATATGGCGTACAAAACGCCCCCGACTTCACTGACAGGGGCTATGTCAGCAAAGTAGCTGCAAAGGCACTTCTGGCACGAACCCTACTTACCGGTCCCTCTGCCGTGCAGGACAAAACCCGAGCCCAACAGCTCGCTGAAGAGATTATCGCATCAGGGAAATTTAGTCTGGCTGCCAACTTTGCCGACATATGGCATGCTAAATCCTCGAATGAGATCATCCTGCAATGGACGAACCTGAATGGTGACTCAGGCTCTGATGGCTGGTTCATGCGTTCCGACATCGTCAATCTCTATGAGGCCGAGAATGGCAGTGGTTCAGCCGGTTATGGTGAACAGGGACGATATGAGAACCACGTGGATCTGGCTGCTTTCGATGCCTTCGAGGAAGGTGACCTCAGAAAAGCTCCCACCGTGCGTCATCTGAAGTTGGCAAGTGGTGCTGAGACTTGGGACTGTGTGAAATACCCCAGCTATAATGAAGCTGACCCCTGGCCTGTTATTCGCATTGCAGAACTTTACCTGATTTCTGCTGAGGCACAAGGCTATCCTGCAGGTGTCGATCGTCTGAACCAACTGCGTGTGGTACGCGGATTAAAGGCCCTGAATGCTGGCTCTGACATTACAGCCGATAACTTTATCGACCGTATCATGGCCGAGCGTCGCGTAGAATTCTATGCTGAAGGACATCGCTGGTACGACTTGCGTCGCTGGTTCAACTCTGGTGAGGCTGGAAAGAAGGCTGTGCTGTCCTTCCGCAAGTATCAGCCGGGTGAAGCGGCTGGAAGTCGTCCACAGGCATCAGAGACGATGCAGATTGCAGATGACGGTCACAACCTGCTTTGGCCTGTTCCACAGACCGCCATTGATAACGACCCCAATCTGTTGCCACAGAATCCTGGTTATTAAAAAAAAATTCTTTAGTCATATAGTTAGTTAGATGTATTTTAGGTTCATTTATTTACGCATGAGTATTGCTGCCATTTTCATAATGGCAGCAATACCTGTTTCTGCGGATCAGATACCCCATCCGCGAATTGAAGGTAGTCATGTATTTCTTGACATACCCAAGACTTGTTTCTCGCGAGAATACTTGTTGTCTGGGTGCGTTGCGAAAACAGATCATTATAAATGGATGGAAGTGGGAACCCGTCCCTCAACGCTTCATGTACGTTTTGAGCAGGTAGGCGATAATGTATGGCTGAGGCGTATCAATACTCCAGTAGTAGGTAATCCTGCAGATTCACTTAGTATTCAGTCTATCCGTGATAATAATATGGATGGTTATCTGATAAGCTTTCCCATTACATCTTCATCTAACAAAAGTATCGTCACCATTGATGCTACAGACTTGTTCTTGTCTGATCGGTTCTTGTCACCTTTCTCCTCATGGTTCAACAAAGCAAAGGTGGTTTTTGATCCCAAGTTAAGTTACGTGGCTGGGTGTAAGTCGTTTGATGATAATTTTTCCGTTCGTTGCATACTCACTTTTTCCCATGACCAAAACAGTCGTCAACGTCCGAATCTCTGTTCTGCTGAAGTGGTCAGCAGTATGCTGCTGCTTCCAGAACAGAAAATGCGTCCTCGTCTTGGTGACAATCGGATAGGTCTCTTTACTACTGATAAGAAACGTGTGGATTTTGAGAAGAGTGATTTTATTGAGGATATTGAATATGTGGAGCGTTGGCGGGTAGAGCCATCTGATTACGAAGCCTGGAAAAAAGGAGAGACAGTTACCCCCAAACGACAGATTGTCTATTATATTGATAATGCATTCCCTGAGAACTGGAAAGAGCCTATTCGAAGAGGAATTTTGGATTGGAATGAGGTCTTTGAACGTATTGGTCTGAAGGATGTAATCGCTGTACGCGACTATCCTACAGATGATCCGGAGTTTGATGAAGACAACTTGAAATACAGTTGTATCCGATACATCCCTACTGACCGCGGTGGTGCCCAAGGACCAAGTTGGATTGATCCCACGACAGGAGAGGTACTGAGCGCTTCCGTTTATGTATGGGGCTCGATGCTTGAAATAATGAACCGTTTTTGTTACGTGCAGACGGCTCATGCAAATCCTGCTATCCGGTCAGGAAAATTTCCAGAGGATATGTTGGCATCCACCATACAGATTACCTTAGCTCATGAAATAGGTCATACACTTGGCTTAGCTCATAATATGGGTGGATCGGCTGTCTATCCTACTGACTCACTTCTGAAAGCAGACTTCGTCAGACAGCATGGAATTACGGCCTCTACGATGGATTATGTCTTTTATAATTACATTGTGCCAGTGGGGAATACAGACATCCCTCTGATGTCAACCCGTTTGGGCGATTATGATCGTATGCTAATCGACTATATCTATCGACCTACTGCTCCTTCGCTTAGTATAACGGATGACTATGCAGTGGTGGAAAAACGACTCGACAAGTATTTGGAGAATCCTTATTGTCATTACGGGCGCCAGCAATGGGGTAATGGCAATGACCCGACGTCGTTGATTTATGATCTGGGTGATGATCCGATAAAGACAGGAAATCTGTCGATTACGAATCTGAAATATGTGTTGAATCACTTGGAAGAATGGCTACCAGGCGGTGACAATGCTCATTTGCGGAAAAATATGTATGAGTCGTTGGTTGAGCATTATGAGGTATTGATGCGTAGTGTAACCCATAATGTGGGTGGTATCCGTGTCAATCTGACCGACTCTGCTCGTGATCGCCACAACAAGTCTGTCCCGCGCCAGCTTCAGCATGAGTCAGTGGAGTGGTTGGCAAAGCAGTTGCGACAGTCTGACTGGCTTAACAACCGACGGCTGATTTCTACACTCCCGTTAGCTCAACCACCTGCAGCCACCATGCTTGCCAAAATTGCGAGCGACCTTGTCAAACGCTCCTCAAAGATTGTATTGTCTTCATTGCTTTCAGAAGATCCGTACACTCTGAGTGATTACACGAATGATCTCTATACACTATTCTTCGATGTGCCGAATCTCTCTGATGCCGACAAAATATTCCAGCGCGCTTTGCTGAGATCTATCACTGAGGAAAAAAACAAGAATCTTGAAAAAGGCAGTGATATTAGTTACATCAGCGAAGAAGCTGGCGCATGGAGACTATTGCAAGAACGGATTCTTGAATTGTCAGACAAACGGAAAAAAGGTGCAAAAGACAAACCCCATTGGACGATGATTCACTCTCTGATATATCCACACTTGGCGCCAGACGCATAAGAGATAGATTTTTGCATTCATACTTAGTTCGGGCGATAAAGTATTTTGGCTTTTCGCCCGATTTTTAAGATATTATTTGTATTTTTGCAGCGATGAAGAAGACGATAGTGAGTACCAATCGGCCCATCATGGGCATCATACTTCCCATATATACCATAATCGACATGGTTGAGACCGCCGTCAATGTCTGGTCCGACTCCTGCGTCTGCGCCATGACCGACCACGATCTTTTTCAACCACGTATCACTTTGCATCAAAAATGAGGATAATTATTGCAAAGTGATAAGAAAGAAGAGCAAAAGCCTATCCAAAAGATTACAAAATGTCAGTTTATTAGATTTTCTATAAACAAAAAGAAAGCGTTTTCTTGCGAAATTTTACATTTTGCCTTAACTTTGCAGCGCAATTATAACATTTTGTAAATCGAAAAGATTATGGAAGCATTAAGATTTCAGGTTGTCGGTGAGGCATTCAAGAAGAAGCCGCTCGACGTAAAAACACCAAGTGAGAGACCTTATGAATACTTTGGCAAGAAAGTATTCAATCGTGAGAAGATGTACAAGTATCTGCCTAAGGACGTTTACGAGGAGATGATCGACGTCATCGACAATGGTGCCCGGCTCGACCGCAAGGTTGCCGATGCCGTGGCTACAGGCATGATGCAGTGGGCCAAGGAGAACGGTGTCACCCACTATACACACTGGTTCCAGCCACTGACAGAAGGAACTGCCGAGAAGCACGACTCTTTCATTGAGCACGACGGCAAGGGCGGTATGATAGAGGAGTTCAGCGGAAAACTGCTGGTACAGCAGGAGCCCGACGCCTCGAGTTTCCCCTCCGGCGGTATCCGTGCCACCTTCGAGGCCCGCGGATATTCCGCATGGGACCCCACAAGTCCGGTATTCATCATTGACGACACGCTATGTATTCCCACCATATTTATATCCTACACAGGCGAGGCCCTCGACTATAAGGCACCGCTGCTGCGTGCACTGAAGGCCGTCAACGTGGCTGCCACCGAGGTATGCCACTACTTCGACCCGTCGGTGAAGAAAGTTGTGTCAAACCTGGGTTGGGAGCAGGAGTACTTCCTGGTTGACGAAGGGCTATATTCAGCCCGCCCCGACCTGCTGCTGACGGGCAGGACGCTGATGGGTCACGACTCGGCAAAGAACCAGCAGATGGACGACCACTACTTCGGAAGCATACCCGAGCGTGTGGCAGCCTTCATGCGCGACCTTGAGATTCAGGCCCTCGAGTTGGGCATCCCCTGCAAGACACGCCACAACGAGGTGGCCCCCAACCAGTTTGAGGTGGCTCCTATCTTTGAAGAGACCAACCTGGCAGTAGATCACAACATGCTGCTGATGTCGCTGATGAAGAAGGTGGCCCGCAAGCACGGATTCCGCGCCTTGCTGCACGAGAAGCCCTTTGCCGGCATCAACGGTAGCGGTAAGCACAACAACTGGAGCCTCTCTACCGACAACGGCGTACTGCTGCATGCTCCAGGCAAGACTCCTGAGCAGAACCTCCGCTTTGCTACATTCATCGTTGAGACACTGATGGGCGTATATCGCCACAACGGTCTGCTCAAGGCCAGCATCATGTCGGCAACCAACGCCCACCGTCTGGGCGCCAACGAGGCACCTCCCGCAATCATTTCAAGCTTCTTGGGCAAGCAGCTGACAGAACTGCTCGACCACATTGAGAAGGCCGACAAGGACGACATCTTCAGTATGGCCGGCAAGCAAGGCATGAAGATGGATATTCCCGAGATTCCAGAACTGCTCATCGACAATACCGACCGCAACCGCACCAGTCCCTTCGCATTCACGGGCAACCGTTTTGAGTTCCGTGCCGTGGGTTCAGAGGCCAACTGTGCCAGCGCCATGATAGCCCTCAACAGTGCTGTTGCCGAGGCACTGGCCGACTTCAAGAAGCGTGTTGACAAGAAGATAGCCGATTACGCCAAGCGCTCAGAGTTTGCCGAGGGCTCGGGACACACTGCAAAGTTCCATGCCATCATCGACGTGCTGCGCGACGACATAAAGACCTGCAAGCCCATCCGTTTCGACGGCAACGGCTACTCTGACGAGTGGATCGAAGAAGCCACCAAGCGCGGACTGGATGTTGAGAAGTCATGCCCGAAGATTTTCGAGCGCTACCTCGACGATGAGTCTGTGGCAATGTTCGAGAGCCTGGGCGTCATGACCAAGAAGGAACTGGAGGCCCGCAACGAGGTGAAATGGGAGACATACACAAAGAAGATTCAGATTGAGGCCCGCGTACTGGGCGACATCTCGATGAACCATATCATCCCCGTGGCCACCCGCTACCAGTCGCAGTTGCTGCACAATGTCGAGAATATGGCCGCCATCTTCCCTGTTGACAAGGCAGAGCACCTGAGCAGCCGCAACGTGAAGCTGATAGAGGAAATAGCCGAGCGCACCAGCGCCATCGAGAAAGGAGTCGAAGACCTTGTAAATGCCCGTAAACTGGCCAACAAGATTGACGACGAACACGAGAAGGCCATTGCCTACCACGACAAGGTCGAGCCGAAGTTAGACGAGATTCGCTACCAGATAGACAAGCTCGAACTCATCGTCGACGACTCACTATGGCCACTGCCTAAATACCGTGAACTGCTGTTCATCCGATAGCAGAGTAGCTCCCCGAGGGGGGAGCTACTACTACAACTTCAGCCTCTCAGCCATAACCCTTCCCAGAGCCTCACACTGAGCTTTTGTCTCAGCAGTGAGGCTCTGCTTTATCTCTACAGGTTCGCCCACAGCCTCGAAGTGCAGTCGCTCATCATTCCATTTCTGTATCTCGCTGACAGCCTTCGATGCCCAGCCATAAGAGCCGAACCAGCCCAGCAGGTGGTTTTTGATATCTTTGCCGGCGAGTTCAGAGAGCAGCACATCCATCTCGTGATAGAGAGCAGTATTGTAGGTCGGTGCACCCACTATCAGTCCCTTGTAGCGGAACACATCGCGGATGATATACGAGTGGTGAGTCTTCGACACGTTATACATTACTATGTTCCTGACGCCAGCCTCCGAGGCAGCACGAGCTATCACCTCGGCAGCCCTCTCGGTATTGCCATACATGGTGCCGTAGCAGATTACGAGTCCCGGCTCCGTCTCATATTTCGACATACGGTCGTATTCGGCTATTACCCGGTCGATATACTGGTGCCATACAGGACCGTGTGTGGCACAGATGTAGTCCAGCTTCACGCCCTCCAGCTTCTTCAGGGCGTTCTGCACGGGAGTTCCGTATTTGCCAACGATGTTAGAGTAGTAGCGCACCATCTCAAGCCAGAATGTGTCGCAGTTAATCTGCGAGTCGATTATTCCTCCGTTCAGCGCTCCGAAGCATCCGAAGGCATCGCCAGAGAATAATACCGTGTGTTGTGACTGTGTCACAACAGACGGCACACACAGCGTCACCATAGTCTCAGGCCAGTGCACCATTGGAGTCAGCAC
Source organism: uncultured Prevotella sp. (assembly GCA_946186115.1). Lineage (GTDB taxonomy): Bacteria > Bacteroidota > Bacteroidia > Bacteroidales > Bacteroidaceae > Prevotella. The sequence continues at coordinate 65,596 of CAMHLV010000005.1, forward strand.
AAAGTTAAGCGTCTGTTTGCCCAAAGCAAGGCTGTCGCCGTTTTTCACCTCCATGGTGCCGTCGCTGATGCCATAGAAGCCCTCCATCATCTGGAAAGTCTTCTTGTTGCCCACAATCTTGATCTCGGGATAATACTTCCTGATGAGCGCTATAGAGCCGCTGTGGTCGGGCTCCATGTGGTTTATCACCAGATAATCCACCTGTCGGTCGCCGATGACCTCGTGGATATGTTCGATAAACTGTGTGAAGAAGTCAACCTCTACGGTATCTACAAGGCACACCTTCTCATCGTCGATGAGGTATGAATTATAACTCACGCCATTTGGCAGGGGCCAAAGACCTTCGAATAGCGACTTGTTGCGGTCGTTGACACCCACGTAATAGATGTTTTCTGTAATATTCTGCATAATACTTATAATTTTAGATTTTCATTTTGTAATTTCCCAAATTCTGTCGAGACGTAGTTATACAGACTGCTGCACACCTCGGCGGCAAACGTCTGGCCGCTCTCTATCAGTGCGTCCCACTGCGCCTCGCTGAGTCCGCGGTCAAAGTCGCTGCGCGTGATGCCCTGCCTGATGATTCCCAGCAGTAATCCCGCATTGAAGTTATCTCCGGCCCCGATGGTGCTTACCGCCTGGATAGGCCTTACGGGATACTGCTTCTTCAGTCCAGCGTCGGCACGCAGTTCTATGGGCTTTGGTCCCTGAGTATAGATAAACTTCTTGGTGTAGAACATTATCTGCGAACGATACACCACGTCGGGGTCATCCTTCTTAAACAGTATCTCAAAGTCTTCCGACGAGCCGCGCACGATGTCAGCCAGTTCAAAATTCTCCAGCAGGTTGGGTGTCAGTTTCATCACCTCATGCTGGTGCGAAGCACGGAAATTGACATCGTAATAGAGTATTGCGCCTCGGCTGTGGGCATATTCCAGAAATCCCTTCACCTGGGGGCGTATCACGGGGTTCAGCGCATAGTATGAGCCAAACAGCACCAGGTCGTCAGCCTGCACGTCGGGATAAGTGAAGTCCAGCCGGTCGTTGGGATGGTCTTTATAGAATATGTATTCTGCATCGTTACGCTCATTGAGGAAAGCCAGCGAGAGCGGCGATTTCGAGTCAGGATACACATTCACGCAGTCGGCCTGGCAGCCGTTATCCTTCAGAAACTGGATTATCATTCGCCCCACTCGGTCGTTGCCTGTCTCACTGATAAAACTCGTCTGCACCCCACAACGTCCCAGCGATATTATGGCGTTAAACGTAGAACCTCCCGGGACGGCATGCACAGGCTGTCCGTCGCGGAAGATGATGTCAAGCACGGTTTCACCGATACCAATAACTTTTCGCATAGTTTTAGAATTTTCGGCAAAGATACGTTTTTTCACGCAACCAGCCAAAAGATAATGCAAAAAAATGCACAGTTGCATCTGGACAAATTTTGCAACATAAATACCAATAAGTTTGTTACACAGCAGCATACGCAGAAGCGGTAAAGGCAATTAAGGAGGCGATACTTGAAAGTCGCTATCGTGCTGCTCGGTTGGTAAACAAGGAAGTGTTGGCGCTGTACTATGCCATAGGTGGGTACATTTCCGTTCAAAGCAGAGCAGCAAGATGGGGCACTAATGCTATTGGTACTATCTCTGAATTGCTGCAACAGGTAATGAACGAGCGGGCATCGGCAAGGGTGAGGTCATTTTATATTTGTGGTCAATATGACCTGCAGATCCACATCTCAAGGAAGCGGTCGGAAATGCTGTAAAGCTTTGTGCGTCCATCGTTCTGGTAAGTCAGAAGTTGTTTGTCCAGCAGGGCGCTGATGGCATACTGGACAGAACTGGGCGATTTCAGCGCATGCTTCTTTACATAAGCGACAGAGGTGACACCGCTGGCTTTCCCTTCTTTGGCAATGGCCACCAACGTCTCTTTCTGCTGGTAGTTGAGCTGGTTCATAACCGAGGCAAACGAACGGCCTTTCTCTTCCAGAATGTCACTCAGAATCTTGTTTATGTCGGTTTCGTCTATGGTCTTCTCGTGATCAATATATGCAAATGCGTTGTGGAGCACGTTGTGCACGTAGTAGGTGTGCCCTTCGAAAAGGTCATAAGCTAGAGATAGTGCATTGGGAGCAATCCTTCGTCCGGACTTCGCGAACTGCTCTTCGGCAAAGGCAGTATAGACGTCCTTTGAGATTCTGTCTAAGTATATCTGCTCTGCGCTGTTATAGAACGGCTTGGCGGCAGAATTGAACATGTTTTCAAGGACATGACGGTTGCTGCCAGCATAGATGAACAGACAGTTGTTCATCTTCTGGATATACGTACGAAGCATGGCCTCGACGTTCTTCTCCGGATAGTTAGCTATTTGTTGGAACTCGTCAATGGCGAAGATGCAAGGTTTATCGGCCTGTTCCAGATAACGGAAAATTTCTTCCAGCGTCAATTCTGGAGAGAGGATGTCGCCCAGTTTGATGTTGAAAGTGGGCATATTGGAAACGGGGTCGTAGCCGAAACTGCCTTCCAGCGAGTGAAGTGCCGCCAGGAATTTATTCAGGACGTTCTTTCCCTTGGGCACCAGTACGGTGTAGATCTCCTTACTGAGAAACAATACCAACTCGTGTAGGCTGGTGGTAGGGTAAATGTCCGTATAGAAAGTGTAGCAGTTATCTTTGATAGACGGTTGCTCGAACACATGGCGTATCAACTGCGTCTTGCCCATTCTTCTGGGCGATGTTAACAGAATGTGCGCTTTGTTTTCAAGAGTGCGGACTATCCACGACGTTTCTTTCTCTCTATCGCAGAAATAGGATTCTGGGATGATGCCAGTGATGTAGAATGGATTTTCCATTATATTGTTTTTTGCAATTTCGACTGCAAAGTTAAGGAAATTATTTCAATTATACAAATTCTATAATACAAATTCTATAATTGCATTCGAACTTAACTTGATTCATTTCGAGTTCTATTCCCAGTCCTCCTCGTCGGCCCAGCCGCTCTCACGGCTGTGCACTATGCCGCCCTCGTTGCCACCACTGCCGCCGCCATAGCCGATGCCACCGTCACCGTCAATGTCCTTGATGCTATCAGTTAGTATCTTGTAGCCCCGTTAGGTAATTCGGAAAAGCAATAGTAATGTAACGACGACAACATGAATCTTACACTTTTTTATATAACTGTCTAATTATTAGATGTTTGATTTATATGTAAGATAGTTGAAATCCTACACTTTTTGATTTAAGATTGCAAACTTTTCCTGTCATAGTCTTGTATTTTTGACATAAAAGGATTATCTTTGTAGGCAGTAACAAACCTACAAAGCTATGAAGATAACAATCATCAACAACGAAAGAAATGAAAAACGGTACACTCGTGAGGAGCTCGACGAGTTCGTTTCTCAGCTGAAAGACGGAACATTCAGCCAGCATTATGTGCAAGACTATTACAAGGAGGTATGCTTTGCTGCAGAATGGATGAAACAGAGCGGCGAGTTGAAGGCCAAAAGCTTCAATGCGCTCGTATTGTTGTCATTGGAGAATCTACGCAACTTGGCCACTGTCCAGGAATACAAACGCCTCGCCACGCAGCAGCCCTATACCCAACTCTGTTTTCTCGGCCACGATGGTCATTCACTCCGCATCGTCTGTCCATACGCTGTCTCTGACGGTGAGCCTTCGGAAACGGCCCTGCTAAATGCCTTCCGTAAGCTGCACTATATATACTCTTCACAGTTGGGCACCACACTTGTTGAGACGGAACCCACATTCTTGAGCTGTTGCATGACCAGCTACGATCCGCAGCCATTCTATAACCCCTCGGCCATCGCCGTCACCGTATCCAATGAGCCTGAAGAGTCGCCAGAGTTTCGTCCTATGCAGGAGAATATCAGCGACTACAACTGGCCAGAGGAGATTCCGGGACTGACCGTCCATGAAAGTCGCTTGCGCCGTTTCCATGACTGCCTCAATGTCGCCATTGAAACACATCGCGATATTAAAGAAGATGAAATGTTCACAGACGCTGTGCTGGAACAGTTGGCCGACGGCTGTCGCCAGATGGGTTTGCCACAGGCCTGGTGTGCACGCATGTGTACCTTCATCCCCATGCTCGGAGGAATAAAGAATCAGGAAACCATCGAGGCCGTATTCCAGACTGCCTACCTGCGCGAGACACTGAAAACCTTCCCCCTGAAGTATATCCGTCCTTCGGCCTTGCTTACCTACAAGACCGAGGCATATATGAAGGAACACTACACGCTGCGACTCAACGTGATGACCGGCACACCTGAATACCGTCTGAATGCCGTGGGCTATGGCTTCTGGCCACTGGATCAGGCGGCCCGCAACACAATGGCCATCAAGGCCCTGAAGGCTGGCGTCGAGTCGTGGGACAAGGACCTGAACCGCTATATTGACTCGAACCTCATTCCCAAATACTATCCGATGGAGGACTATATCAAGCATCTGCCAAAATGGAATGGCAAGACAGACTATGTAGGTGAGCTTGCACGCCGCGTGAAGACCGATAACCCATATTGGGAAAGCGACTTCCATACATGGATGCTCTCTATGGTGGCGCAGTGGCTAGGCAAGGACCGCCAACACGGCAATGCCATCGTGCCACTGCTCATCGGTCCTCAGGGCTCAGGCAAGACCACTTTCTGCAAGCGTCTGCTGCCTGGATACTTGCAGATATATTTCAACGACCGTATTTCAATGAAGAGCGACAACGACATCTTCATCGCCATGTCGAGCTATGCCCTCATCAACATCGACGAGTTCGATGCTATGTCGAAGTCGCAGCAGCCCATCCTGAAGTATCTGCTCTCGAAACACGACGTGAAGTTCCGTCCGCCTTACGGGAAGACGATGGAAGAACGGCAGCGCTTCGCCTCGTTCATTGCCACCACCAACAATCGCCGTCCACTGGTGGATCCCACAGGTTCCCGCCGTTTCATCTGCGTCTATGCCGATGAAATAGACAACGACGGCAACATCTATTACGACAAGCTATACAGCCAGCTCTATGCAGAGCTACAGGAGGGGCGTAGATACTGGTTTGAGGACGAGGAAAACGCCCGTATCATTCAGCAGAACGAGTCATTCCAGCAGGTAAGCAGCTACGAACAGATGATAGCGCTCACCTACCTGTCACCTGATGACACCCCTGAAGATGCTGAGTTCATACCCCTTCAGTCGATTATGAAGCGACTTGAGAAGATGTTTCCTACCTTTACCATTAAGAAGGGAACGGATGTTGAACTCGGGAAACGCCTGTCGAAAATGGGATATGAGCGCAAGCGCAACAACAAAGGTTCGGCATTTAAGGTGGAAGGGATATAACAAACAAAAGTAAAACAACTTGTTTTACTGTCGTCAAGACGGTTTAAGACATAGACAACATGCTTATAAAAAAAGTAAAACAAGTTGTTTTACAACAAGTAACAGCAGTGTAAGATTAACAGCAACATACACTCTGTATATGTTACTGATTATAAAGCAGATAAGACAAATAGTGTAAGATTGAATAAATAAAGATAAAAAGAAAATGGCAGTACATATCAAATTAATCAAGAACAATATCAAGCGCAGCAGTTCATACGGGAAATATTTTGCTAAGGCTGTAAGTCAGGGTGATGTGACGCTCGATGAAATCGCAGCTGAGGCTTGCCGTAACAGCGGTTTTTCAGAAGGAGCCGTCGTCGGTGTAGTGACAGAATTACAGGATATTTTGAAGGAGAAACTACGGAATGGCCAGACTGTGGTACTTCCTGGCATCGGCCGTTTCAGCCTCCGCGTGGAGAGCATCGGTGTGGATAATCCCAAGACCTTCAACATACGCCAGCACATCACCCGAATCATTTGCGGCTTCCTCCCCGCTGGCCGCCGCATTCAGGGCCGTCATATCCTTTACGACTTCTGTGATGGCGTCGATGCCGTATGGCAAAATGGCTTCAAGCCATGAGATGACTAATGAAGAAAAATCGAAAATTTTTCAAAAAAACAACCAGCGTGTTGATTTTTTTTGTATATTTGCCGACAAATACCAAATATTGTAAAAACATATATCAACTGGCCCCATATCCCTCACGCAATATGGAGCATTACTAAAAAGCAAAAAGATATGCTCAAGAAGAACAAGCTGAACATACAGATTATCATCGAGGCACTATTGGTGCTGGCTGTGACTTTGGGTATATTGGCTTATTTCACACAAAAAGCTCTCAGGCAAGAGGCACTGCTCAATGCGGAGCAGCTGCTGGAGGGTACCATGCAGGATATAGACAACATCTTGCTGAATGTAGAACAGTCAACGGCAAATGTGTATTATGACTTGCTGGAGCATCTGGACGATCCCGACAGGATGTTCACCTACAGCAAGGAACTGGTAGAGAACAACCCCAACATCATTGGTTGCGCCATTGTCTTCAAACCCGGTTTCTACCCTGGCAAGAACCTCTTTATGGCCTATGTACACCGTAGGTCGTCAGACACCTATGACCAGGCAGAACTGGTGACGTCGGAAACGTTTATCGACCGCCCTTATAATGAGCAGGTATGGTACACCATTCCCGTGGAGGAAGGAAAGATAGGGTGGATTGACCCGCTGAAGGGTAAAGAGACGGAAAATGAGCCTCCAGCATCGACACAGACTATCACGATGGCTGCAGGATTACGGTAGAAATGCCCAAGTAACAGATAATTATGACAAACTATAACACAACAACACTAAACAACGGACTACGCATCATACACCTGCCGTCGGCATCGCCAGTGGTGTATTGCGGCATAGGCATCAATGCCGGATCACGCCACGAGGCACTGGGCGAAGAGGGACTGGCACACTTCTGCGAGCATACCACATTCAAGGGAACTAAGAAGCGCTCGGCACTACAGATCCTAAACTGTCTGGAGAGCGTGGGCGGCGACCTCAATGCGTTTACCAACAAGGAAGATACCATATTCTATGCAGCCATACAGCGCGAACACTTCACACGAGCCGTAAACCTGCTGACCGACATCGTATTCTTCAGCATATATCCACAGCACGAGATAGAGCACGAGGTGGACGTGATATGCGACGAGATAGAGAGCTACAACGACTCACCGGCAGAACTCATCTACGACGAGTTTGAAAACATGATATTCTGCGGACATCCACTGGGACATAACATCCTGGGAACACGTGAGCGAGTACAGGGCTTCACAAGCAATGATGCACAGCGATTTACACAGCGATACTACCGGCCAGACAATGCTATATTTTTTGTATATGGCGACATCAGTTTCCCACAATTGGTAAAGATGCTGGAAAGGAAAGTGGGCCCCCACCTCACAGGGGGACAGACCCCATGTGAGGCCCACCTCACAGAGGGTCTGTCCCCCTGTGAGGTTGAGGTTGAGCGCCCCTCTCATCATCAGGCTCACGTGATGCTGGGGTGCAAGACTTTCGGTTACGACGATGTGCGCCGCATGCCGCTATACCTGCTGAACAACATACTGGGCGGACCGGGAATGAACGCACGGCTGAATATCTCGCTGAGGGAGCGACAAGGGCTGGTATATACCGTGGAAAGCTCGATGGCAAGCTATAGCGACACAGGATGCTGGAGTGTGTACTTCGGCTGCGACCACCACGACGTGAAGAGATGCCTGAAACTGGTGAACCGCGAACTGGACCGCATGATGCAGCATCCCTTGAGCCCGCGACAGCTGACTGCCGCCAAACGACAGTTGAAAGGACAGCTGACGATAGCCTGCGACAACCGCGAACAGTTTGCCCTCGACATAGCCAAGCACTATCTGCACAGGGGCAAACGGCGCGACATCACTGAACTGCTGGCTAACATTGATGCCATCACTGCCACTCAGATACAAGATGTGGCTCAGGAGCTTTTCGCTCCGAGCCACATGCAAATGATAACTCTTTAGTATCTAATCTGTTCAGAATTCAAGTATCAGCGACTGACGAGGCTTCAGCTTGAAATCCTTTGAGAGGTCGTAGTAGCGGCCTGTTGCGACATCACGGACATGGGTGACATCCTGACCGTCGGAGAGTACCTCGGCATAGCGGTCAACCTTGAGAAGGGCCTCACTGGCAGTGCCGTTGAGGATGGTCATGACGGTGTTGCGGTGCCAGCGGCGGGTAACGACGTAGATGCCGTTATAGGGAATGAACTGAGTCTGATAGCCACGGATGATAGTCTCATTGCCCTGACGCCAGTGCAGCACGCGACTGAGCCAGTTGAACATAGAGTTCTCGGCCTGAGTGCGCCCCTCCTTTGTAAATGCATTATGCTGGTCGCCGGGGAATCCGCCGGGGAAGTCTTGGCGCACATTGCCGTCGGTGACTTCTTTGGTACCATTCATCAGTATCTCAGTACCATAATACAGCTGCGGTATGCGCTGCACGGTAAGCAGCAGTGCAAGGGCCTGCTTCAGGGCCAGGGTGTCTTTACCGTTGCCCAGGAAGCGGTCGGTATCGTGATTGTCGATAAATGCCATCACGCTCGACGGGTTGGGATACAGATAGTCATAGACAAACGAATTGTAGAGGCGGTTGAGGCCCGAGAACCACGGATCGGTCTCCTCATTCTTGGCATGATTGATCTTGTCGTAGAACGAGAAGTCCATGACGGTCTTAAGATATGAGTTGGGGAAACCGCGACTGACATTCTTTGAGTCTTTCTGCCATGCAGCAGTGTAGGCGGGCTCCGTAACCCACGTCTCGCCGACGGTATTGAAGTTAGGATACTCTTCGTCGAGTTCCTTCATCCACTGCGCCATGGCATCAGCATAAGCGTAGGGATAGGTATCCATGCGGATGCCATCGATGCCGACGGTCTCTATCCACCACTTTGAGTTCTGAATGAGATAGCGCATCAGGTGGGGATTGTGCTGGTTGAGGTCGGGCATGGTGGGAACAAACCAGCCCTCGGTGGTCTCTCGCTTGTCAACCTCAGAGGCATAGGGGTCTAAGACGGGAGTCAGTTTGTAACTGGTCTGCAGAAAACTGGTTCCACTGGCATTCGACGAACCTCCCGACTCCTTAAGCCAGTCGGGCAGATTGAGCCAGTCTTTCGACGGCATGTCGCTAGTCCAGGGATGTTCGAATCCGCTATGGTTGAAAATCATATCCATCACCACCTTGAGTCCCTTCTGGTGAGCCTCGTCGCACAGACGGCGATAGTCGGCGTTGCTGCCGAAGCGGGGGTCAACACGATAGTAGTTGGTGGTGGCATAGCCGTGGTATGTGGAATAGCCGCGCTCATCGTCGGGTGAGTCGTTTTCAAGAACGGGAGTGAGCCAGAGTGCCGTTACTCCGAGCTGCTTGAAATAGTCGAGGTGCTCGCGGATGCCGTTGAGGTCGCCACCATGACGCAGCGAGGGCTTTGAGCGGTCTTCCCTATATGAGCGCATGCCCTTGACCTGGGGATTGTGGCCGGCGCCCTGGGCGAAACGGTCGGGCATAAGCATATACAGCACGTCGCTATTGTCGAAACCTATGCGCTTGTCGCCCGACATCTCACGCTGTTTCAGCTGGTACTGGGTTTTGAGTTTTGTGGTTGGAGTCTTAAACAGCAGCGTCATGGTGCCTGGCTGGGCATCGCGCAGATTCATATACACCAAAAGATAGTTGGGGGAATCGAGGCGCACCACACTGTCTATCGCAACACCGGGATAGTCGGTGGTAACACTGGCCACATTTGCTATCCCCTTGCCATAGACCATCAGCTGTAGCTGCGGATTCTTCATCCCTACAAACCAGTCGGTGGGTTCTACACGGTCAATCACTGGACGATTGGTAGTCTTTGCTGCACTCATAATAGTAGTGTTTGCCATTAATAAGGCACTGAAAAATAATATACGGAGCTTCATAGTTATAAGTTTTCTGCAAAGATATGAAAATATATCTTATCGCCATACTACAAGTTGATGTTTTTATTTCATCAACGTGCAAAAACGATTGCACAACTTATTTCGCAACTGCAGGAGCAGGCAAGGAAACAGGAGTGGCTACCACTCCAGTTTCCTCACATCGATGGCTTTATAGGCTACTCGCTGGCGGCGCCAGGTATAGACGCAATGCAGTGTGCCGTCACGGCCCTGGATGATGGCTGGATAGCTGTACTGGTCGATGGGCGAGTCTTCTAATGTCAGGGCATGGTGCCACGACTGTCCGTCGGCGCTGACAGCTATAGAGATGGGCGTGCGCACTCCCTTCTTGGTGAGGGGGAGCGTTGCGAAATTGTTGTAGATAAGGGCATGGCGGCCGTCGCTCAGCGTCACGGCATCGGTGCCGCTCTGATTGTTTTCCACCTCAGAGAGTGTGACGGGAGTCCATGTGTTGCCACGGTCGCTGCTGAACGATGTTGCCAGCCGTGCATTATGCGTGCGCATGAGCGCCTGCAGGCGTCCATCTTTTAATTTAAGGATGCTGGGCTGAATGCAGTCGATGGGATGCGGCTGGTTGTCGTCGGTCTTGATGGCTTCTGTAGATTCCACGGGGATGTATTTCCAGTTAAGGTCTCTGACGGGGGTGTCGCTCTTCCAACGGCCATCGCTGAGGTCGAGTATCTCCATGTGGAACCTCCAGCCTTTGTCCTCGGTGGATGAGCCGCAGAGCAGGCGACCATCGATGAGTTCGGGCTTGTTCTTGATGGGACCGAGGAGGGGGAACTGGCTACCCGACGGTGACCCGTCGGGAACGGTGGCATAGCCCAGGGGCTGCTTGTCGCTCCACGTCAGACCGCCGTCCTTCGACTTGCAGAGCCAGCCCGTCCAGTCGCCCACCGTAGTACCTATCTTGAAGAAGAGCCAAAGCTCGCCGTCGGGCATCTCGAAGAGCACGGGGTTCCAGCATGACTTGCGCTTCAGAGTCTCGGGGACGCCAGTGAGGCGGGTGGTCTTGGTGTTATAGTCGTAGGTGGCCTCGTCGGGGAGGGAGGGCTTGGCGACCGAACTGCCAAGCACGGTGAGACGGATGGGGCCGGCGGTGGCGGGGGTTGTCTCGGATGTGAGGCCCGAGAGGCCCATGAAGCGGGCAAGGGGGTTGTTGATATCCAGCACTCCGTCGGCAGCAAGGATGGGGGCACTCCAGGTGTCGGAGCCTTTCTTCTTGATATTGACGTAGATGCAGACATCCGGGTCGCGCTCATGCGTGCCACCGAAGTATGCGCTTACAAGATTGCCTTTCTTGGTCTCTACTATAGTAGAGGCGTGAGCCTCAGGGAAGAAGGTGTGGTCGTAGAGGAATTCATCCTTTACAATGGCCTTGTTGCCGGTAGGTATGCTGACACTGAAGTCGTAGGAGCCCGAACCTACGGTCTTAACGGTGCCATCGGGGAAATGAACGTCGGCCGTTGTATTGCAAGGCACGAGGATGTGCCAGTCAAGATGCTGGAGGGTCTTCTTCCACTCGCTCTTGATGGTGCCGTAAGGTGTGTCGTGACTGGCATTGACCCACTCGCAGTCTTCGATGTCGAAAGCTGGCTGAAGAGCATAACGAGCCTCCTCGGGGGCTTTGCGTATGCCAGCAAGATACTGGTAGCACCACGTGATGAGGTCGCCAAGCAACATGACATGGTTTCCTGAGTTCATCTTGGGTGATGCCTTGTCGCCATTCCACAGTTCCCAGATGGTGGTGGCACCCTGTTCGGCCATATAGCCCCATGAGGGATAGCTCTTCTGCGTGGCCAGAAGGTAGGCTACATCGCTGAAGCCATTGTCGCTGAGAGTGCGGAGCAGCCATGATATGCCGATGACACCACATGACACATGGCCCTTGTTCTTGATGCAGATATTCTCAACCACCTGCTTCGCCACATCCTCACGGCAGTCGTCGGGCACGATGCCGAAGGCCAGTGGCAACAGGTTTGCCGTCAGCGTGTTGTTGCCGTAGAATACGCTGTCGGGATAAAGCACATGGCCGGGGCGCGGACTGGTGCCTCGCTTGACGGTGAGGAACTTCTTGTTGAAAGCATCAATCATCTGTCTGCGCAGGGATTGCCAGCCAGCAACTTCGTCGGCACTGACGTTGCCGACAATGCCATTGGCCGTCCACTCACTCATCAGTTGCAGACAGCGAATGACGTAGGCCGTTGACATCAGTGAGCCGTCAGTCTTGCGGTTAGGATCCTCAGAGTGTATCAGCTCCAGCTTTTCGGGCGGAGGGCACCAGTCGCCATAGCGGTCTTTCTCGATGATGCCGTTATCACTGTATTCGGCGATGATGTGCTGTAGCCATTTCCTGATGTAGGGATAGCTGTCGATGATGGGCTGGCGGTTGCCATACTGCCTATAGAGCATGTCGCAAGTAAAGGGCAGGGCGGCAGGCCACGTCACATTATCGGAGAAATAGTTCCAGAACGTGGGAGCAACATCAGGGATGCAACCGTCGGAGCGCTGCGCCTCGCAGATGTCGCGCATCCACTTGGTATATAGGCGCTCGTTGTCGAACAAGAACGACTCACCCAGACTTCCTACAGTGCGGTCGCCAAGCCACGGCTGGCGCTCGTCGCGCTGAGGACAATCGACAGGCATGCCCTTGTAGTTGTCGAGAATGCCCCACCAGGCATTGCACATCACCTTGTTGAGGATTGTGTCAGAGCACTCAAAGCGTCCTGTATGTGCCATCTCATCGCTTACCTGCTGGCCAAGGAAATCAGACAAATCAGCATTTTTGAGGCCGATTACTTCCACATATTTGAAACCATGGTAAACGAATGTAGGAGACCACCAGCGCCCTGAGCCTTCATCGCCATTGCAGACATAGATGTCGGAAGACTGGGCATTGCGGAAATTCTCACGGTACAGAGTGCCGTCGGCATTAAGCTTCTCGGCATATACGAAACGGATGGTGTCGCCTTGACGACCTCTTACCCTGGCCTTAAGCCAGCCAGACATATTCTGGCCTAAATCGAGGACGACTGCTTCGCCACGCCCCTCGCCAGCCAAGGGGGTGATGCTTACAGCAGGGATGTCTTGCAGCACCTTCATGCCCGGTGTCATCTGACCACGGAGCACTGCCTGCGGAATATCCGTACGCTCGGCCTTCTGCCATTGGGAGTCGTCGAAGCCCACGGCAGCCCAGCCTTTTATCTCGTGACGGGCATCATACTCCTCGCCGTCGTATTCGTTGTTGGCACGTATCGGACCATCGGCCGTTACCTTCCAACCCTTATCGTCGGTCTGCAGGCGCTGTGTGGTACCGTCTTCATATTCTACAATGACATTTATGCGACATTTGGGCAGACCAAAGACGGGAATCTTATAAGGCTTGTGCTGCTGCATAGGGAAGAGGCGGCCATTGCCCAGGACGATACCGAGGCAGACACCAGAAGAGCCAAAAGTCCCCAATGCGGCTGTAACATCATACGTGTTGTAGTAGATGGTCTTGCGATAGTCGGAGGGAACGGGTGATAAGACACGATCGCCCTGGCGCTGTCCGTTGACATAGAACTCATGCAGTCCGATGCCTGCCACATAGGCGGTAGCGCGACGAATAGCTTTGTCTTTCAATTTGAACTCCTTGCGCAGATAGCGGGCTGCCAGACGGGTGTGGAAGCCGCGCTCCTCACCAGGTTGCAGGCTCTCCAGTCCTATCCAGTATCCACTCCACTTCGACTCGTTGAGCAGTCCGATGCTGAAGCGACCACCGTCGGTCCATTCCGTCTCGCCTTTGTTGGTATAGACTTTAACCTTCCACGTACAGAAAGTACCACTGGCTAACGGTTTCCCCTGATAGCGTATCCATAATTGTTCATCAGATGCTACCTTCCCCGTATTCCACACTTCACCGTTATCATCGCTGACAATGATATGGTAGGCGGTCTGACTCACGGCTTTCTTGTCGGAGGTAATCTGCCACGAGAAACGAGGCTCATTGGTGTCGAGGCCAAGAGGCTGTGTGAGGTTCTCTACCCGCAGTTCCTTGACTTCTACCTTGGCGGATAAAGGCAAAAAGGCAAAAAGGTAAAAGAGTAAAACACCAAATACCTTTAATACGCCAATATGATAGTTTATCAATGTCTTCATCTTTTTACTGTTTTACCGTTTCACCTTTTTACCCTTTCTACTCATTGAGATCGCGCTCCTTGGCTTTGTAACCGTCGGGCGACAGCTCTGTCTGGTCTTTCGTCAGATAATCCTTGGCAACATCGATGGCTATAAGCACGCCATCTTCTATGCGGGCCGACTGAGGATGATAGCGGAAGGTGAGCACCTTTGAGTCGTATTCGCCTAAATACTTCAATTTACCCGTTGCTGCTGTCATCCACCACACGTTCTTCTTATCGCCGCTGATCTTTGTGAGGTCGATTTTCATTACGTTGCCATTGTAGTTATAGACCAGCAGATAGTCGCTGCCACGGGTAGCAATGAGGCGGTTATACTGCTCACCATTCTCCTGGATGATGCTCTGGTCGGGGACACGCTCGAAATAGGGGAATGAGAGGATGAGGCGCTTCAGATACTGCATCTGAGAGTATCCGGGGTCCTTGAGTCCCTGATACCACGACTTCACGTCGCCGGCATCACCATACGAGGTGGGATAGCCAGGCTTCAGCATCTGCATGATGGCGTTGTGGCCATAGGTGTGACCACAGCTGCCGGCAAACACACTCCAATAGGCATAACGGCGCACATCGTAGTCCTGCCAGCGTCCCTCGTTGGCGTCGTGCAGTCCCTTGGGAATATCCTCGTATGACGGTTCAGCATCGAGTACGGGCTTAATGGGATTGTATTTCCATGTGGAATCTACATACATCCAGTTGTCCTCCTCGGTATTGTCGGGGATGGGATAGTCGGCATTGCCCATGCGCTGACCATAGCGGCGATGGCCGCTCTGGAAGGTATGGAAGTCGATCCACGAGGCCTTGCTCCACCACTTTGCCGACGTATAGCGCCCACGGGGATGATATGTCATGAGATGGTTCTTGTCGATCGACTTGATGGTGGTGGCCAGCGCTTCCCAAACCTCGGGCTTGATGTCGCCCTGTATGTCGCCACCCATAAACCAGATGATATTGGGCTTGTTCTTATAACGATTTGCGAGGAATGTGCCGTACTTCTTGGCATCATCGACACTCAGCAGACCGGCTTTCACCAGTCCGCCCCAGATGCATACCATACCAATATAGATGCCGTGCTGGGCTGCCATATCCACGATGTAGTCCATATGATCCCAGTAGCCATACACGCCCTTGCGGTTAATATCCTTGAAATTCCAACCGTCGATGTTCGACATCTGCCCATAAATGTTATATGCCGGCACACCGTCGATGGTCTGCACCTGGACAACGTTGTAGCCTGCCTTGGCACACGACTGCAGGTACCACTCTGCCTCAGCGCGGTCGAGCCTCTCGGGCAGCAGCCATCCCGTCTCTCCCAGCCAGAAGAAAGGCTGTCCGTTGTCAAACTGCAGATATCGCTGGTTATCCGATACACGTAACTTACCGTTATCCCACGGCTTGCCTGCCTGTGCCGACACGGTCAGCATGACAAGGCTTAATATCATTAGTAATTTCTTCATAATTCTGACGTTATACATATAATAATAAGACTGACGAGTGACTCTTTTGTAATCAGCCACTCGTCAGCCTTAAATGTATGGTAAGGGATATGCTGTATTAAAGCTGGTATTCCAACATCACCATAGAATATGGAGCCAGTTCTATGCTGAACTTCTTACGGGCCTTGACAGTCTCCTTCTGAGGAACAATAGGCTGAGCATCATAGTTGTTCTCTGCATCGGGAGAACCGATGAGCACAGTCTTGGTGGCTTGCTTCTTCAGTCCGAAACGGCTCAGATTAACATTTGCCTTCTTGGCTACGTCGCCAGCATTACAGAGTTTGACATACAGCTTGCGGGTCTTGGCATTCAGGATGACACTCTGACCGTAAGCACTGTTCTCGACAGGCTGAACAACACCAGCCTCATCTCCTTCGAAGTTCACGCAGTCGCCATAGTAGTACTGGCCGGCTGACTGACCGAACATCTGCTGGACATAATAGCTGCAAGTGAGGTATGTACGGTTATTGTCGAAATAGATGAGGTCAGGATTCCAGTTGGTGGCATCCTTCTTGGCGAAAAGGGGCGCATAAGAAGTCATGCACACAATGTCGCCGTTGCGTTCTACGTGCAACAGGTAGAGTCCCTCAGCCAGGGCATCAATCAGTTTCTTGTCCTTGGCAGCATACTCTCCAAGATATACCTTGGTCTTACGGTCGCGAGGATACTTGTCGTACTGACGGCTGTTGAGGAAATACTTGTTCGGCTCATAGTAATGCTCGTCAATAATCGGCATACCCAACTCCTCGGCGAGTTTCCAACCATTATCCAAATCAGAGTTGCCGGGATGCGAACCAGGACCAGCGGTACCCACAATGATGATATTGGGATAAACCTCCATAATCTTCTTATACATATAAGTGAAGCGCTCACAGAATTCGGGAGAGATACGCTCCTCGTTGCCAAGACCAAGATACTTCAAGCCGAAAGGCTTTGGATGACCGGCGTCGGCACGCATCTTTGCCCATTTAGAAGTTGCAGGGTCACCATTAGCCCACTCAATGAGGTCGAGAGCATCCTGCACCCACTCATCCATATCAGACATGGGAACAACATCCTGAGCCTGGCCCTTCATGCCCCAACCACCGTTGGAACCCTGACACGACACGCCACAAGGCAAAATAGGCAGCGGAGCCATGTTTAGGTCTTCGCACAACTGGAAATACTCATAGTAGCCAAGACCCATCGACTGGTGGTATCCCCATGTATTCTTCAATCCGCGTCTTGTCTCCTTCGGACCAATGGTGGTCTTCCAACGATAGGTATCCCAGAAGCCGTCGCCACCACCGTGAACTACACAACCGCCGGGGAAGCGCATGAATGTGGGATGAAGGTCGGCAAGAGCCTGCACAAGGTCTTTGCGCAAACCATGTCCCTTATAAGTATCCTGAGGAATTAATGACACCATGTCAACATCCAGCACACCTGTGTTAAGCACCAGAATCTGCAAAACAGCATTTGAGCAGTCTTCTGTTGGTGTCAGAAGAGCAGTATATTTCTTCCAGTCTTTGCTATCGACATCAATAGTGGCCTCTGCCAGCAGTTGAGGGTCCCTACCCCAGCCCTGCGGTATGCCCAACGCAATTCTAACCTGCTTGGCATCTCCTATGTTGCGCAGGAAAACAGAGAAGTCATAGTTAGCACCAGCCTTGACACTAATACCGCCAAAGCCACCATTCTCGATACCAAATCCCTTCCATCCGCTATAGTCATAATACTCTTTTACGCGTTCTACATGCAAACGCATATAAGTGGGATTGTTCGGATGGATGGAATTATCTTTGCGTACCTCCAAGGTACCAAGTGAGTGTCCCGGACGTATCTGCTTCCAGGAAGTACCTGCTCCCCATCCGTCACGCTCGGCCGGACTATACTCAAACGAACCGTTCTGAATAAGTTCTGCATTCAATCCGCCATCAGCACTCGAACTGATGTCCTCGAAAAAGATTCCGACAAGTTTGTCACTAATGGTCTTTCCCCCACGCGGGGCATTCATGGGCTTTTGTGCACTCATTCCCATGGTTGCTGCCACAAAAAGAGCAGCCACTACGAAATGTTTTTTCATATCTATAATTCGGTTTTAAAATATTTCCATGTGCAAAGATATGAAAATAATCTGAACACAGCAAGCTCAAATTCCATTTGCAACAAATACGTAATTATTTGCAACATCTAGAAAAGTAATTGTTAAGAAAACCAAAAAACATCTATATATATAAGGTGTAACCAAAACTTTTATCTACTTTTGCAGCCCGAATAACAAACAATTGCAAAATATGCAGAAGAATTTAGTGATAGTGGAGTCGCCTGCAAAGGCAAAGACAATTGAGAAGTTTCTTGGCAGCGACTACAAGGTTATGTCGAGCTACGGACACATCCGCGACTTGAAGAAGAAGGAGATGAGCATCGACACAACAACCCTTCAGCCCGAATATGAGATACCGGCAGAGAAAGAGAAACTAGTAAAGGAGCTTCGCACTAATGCACAGAAAGCCGACAAGGTTTGGCTGGCTTCCGATGAAGACCGCGAAGGAGAAGCTATTTCTTGGCATCTGTGTGAGGTGCTGGGGCTTGATGAAAACAAGACTAACCGTATAGTATTTCATGAGATTACGGAGCCTGCCATCCTACAGGCTATCGAACATCCTCGCCATTTGGACATGAATCTGGTAAATGCCCAGCAGGCCCGCCGTGTGCTCGACCGCCTGGTAGGCTTCAAGCTGTCACCCGTCTTGTGGCGCAAGGTTAAACCTGCTTTGTCGGCCGGCCGTGTGCAAAGTGTGGCTGTACGCCTGATAGTAGAGCGCGAACGCGAAATACAGGCATTTAAAAACGAACCTTATTATAGCATCAGCGGCATCTTTGCCATCACAAATGCCGACGGTTCTCAGAGTGAGGTGCGTGCATCACTGGCTCAGCGCATGAAGACCAAAGAAGAGGTTGAGCAGTTCTTAGACCAATGCAAGGATGCTACGTTCAAAGTGGATTCTATCGTAAAGAAACCTGTGAAGCGTACCCCTGCTCCCCCCTTCACGACATCTACCCTCCAGCAGGAAGCAGCACGCAAACTAGGATATACCGTCAGCCAGACCATGATGCTGGCTCAGCACTTGTACGAGCACGGACAGATTACATATATGCGTACTGACTCTGTGAACCTGTCATCACTATGCATAAATGCAAGCAAAGAAGAAGTATCGAATCTCTATGGTGCAGAATACAGCAAAGTAAGACAGTATCACACAAGTTCAAAAGGCGCTCAGGAGGCACACGAAGCCATACGTCCTACATATATGGACAAGACTGAGATAGAAGGTACTACCCAGGAGCGAAGACTATATGAACTGATCTGGAAGCGCACTATCGCCAGCCAGATGTCGGATGCAGAACTGGAGAAGACCACTGTTGAGATTTCCATCAACGGCCAGCAAGGCGAAACCCTGCCTCAGAAGTTTATTGCCCAAGGAGAAGTAGTAAAGTTTGACGGTTTCCTGAAGGTTTACCGCGAGTCATCGGATGATGATGAGTCTGCCGACAACAACCAGTGGATTAATGGACAGTCAGAAAGTCACATCCTGCCTCCTATGGCTGATGGTATGGAACTGACAAAACGCGAGATCCAGGCAACGGAACGTTTCAGCCAGGGACCACAGCGCTATACAGAAGCTTCGCTGGTTCACAAACTGGAAGAACTGGGAATAGGACGTCCTTCAACCTATGCGCCCACAATATCTACTATTCAACAGCGCGAATATGTTCACAAAGGTGAACAGAAAGGCTTCGAACATACCTATGCCGTCATTACCCTCAAGGGAAGAGTGATAACCCATAAGGAACGAAAAGAAACAACTGGTTCTGACAAGGGAAAACTGCTTCCGACAGACATCGGACTAGTTGTTAACGACTTCCTGATGCAGTATTTCCCCACTATCATGGATTACAACTTTACGGCAAAGGTAGAACAGGATTTCGATAAGATTGCCGAGGGTGGAGAGACATGGACAGACATGATGAGAACATTCTACAAGAACTTTGAGCCTGTTGTAGAGAAGACCATGAACGAACGCCAAGAGCATAAGGCAGGAGAACGCAAGATAGGAACCGACCCGCAGAGCGGGCGCCCCGTATTTGTGAAAATTGGCCGCTTCGGTCCTGTCGTACAGATAGGTACTGCCGATGACACTGAAAAGCCGCGCTTCGCACAATTGCCCAGCGACAAGAGCATGGAGACGCTCACTCTCGACGAAGCCCTGGAACTCTTCAAACTGCCGAGAGTAGTTGGTGATTTTGAAGGCGATCCTGTAACCATCGGCGCCGGTCGCTTCGGTCCCTATGTGCTGCACCAGAAGAAATACACCTCGCTGCCTAAGGGCATTGACCCAATGACCATAACACTCGACGAGGCCATAGCACTGATAGAAGAAAAGCGCAAGCAGGAGTCACAGAAATTCCTGAGAGCCTTTGATGCCGATGGCAAACTGCAGATACTCAACGGCCGCTACGGTCCCTATATCGTTTACGACGGCAAGAACTACCGCATGCCAAAGGCTCTGCACCAGCGTGCTGCCGAACTGACATACGACGAGTGCATGAAAATTGTGGAAGGCTCATCAAAGAAGAAATGAAACGCATCATCCTCATAGGCTACATGGGCTCCGGTAAGACCACCGTGGGTAAAGCTCTCTCAAAAGAGACGGGCATGATGTTCTACGATCTGGACTGGTATATTGAGAGCCGTATGCACAAGACGGTATCACAGATTTTTGCAGAAAAGGGCGAGGAAGCTTTCCGCCAACTGGAGTACAACATGCTGCATGAGGTTGCTGAATTCGAGGACGTCATCATCAGTTGCGGAGGTGGCACGCCCTGTTTCTTCGACAATATAGACTACCTGAATCAACAGGGTGACGTGGTCTATCTGAAAGCAACACCCGAGGTGCTTTACCGCCACCTGCTTATGGCCAAGGTTGAGCGCCCACTGCTGAAAGACAAGACTTCGGAGGAACTGACAGCATATATCACTGAGCATCTGAAGGAGCGCGAGCCATTCTACCAGAAGGCCCGCTACACACTGGATGTCAGCGTGCTCGACGACTATGACAAAATAAAGGTCAGCGTAGCTACTCTACGTAACATGCTGAATATTTGAAGTTAACAACTACTTTTGGACGACAGTAAATTATTCACTTTTCACAATTCACTTTTCAGTTATGAAGAAATGGACGATTGAGGACTCACGTGAACTCTACAACATCAACGGCTGGGGTACCAGTTACTTTGGTATCAATGAACAGGGCAACGTCTATGTGACCCCCTGCAAAGATGGCACACAGATAGACTTGCGCGAGGTGATGGACGAACTGTCGCTGCGCGACGTGCAGTCTCCTGTACTGCTTCGCTTTCCAGATATCCTGGACAACCGCATCGAAAAGACGTGGAGCTGTTTCAAAAAAGCAGCCAAGGAATATGACTACAAGGGCGAGAACTACGTGGTTTATCCCATCAAGGTAAACCAAATGCAGCCCGTAGTAGAGGAGATAATTTCTCACGGCCGTAAGTTCAACCTCGGCGTAGAAGCAGGCTCAAAGCCAGAACTGCATGCCGTTATTGCCGTTCAGTGCCAGAGCGACTCCATCATTGTCTGCAACGGATACAAAGACCAGTCGTATATAGAACTGGCACTTCTGGCACAGAAAATGGGCAAGCAGATATTCATCGTCGTAGAGAAACCTAACGAACTGGAACTCATTGCTCGCGAAGCCAAGAAACTCGGTGTTCGTCCCAATATAGGAATTCGCATCAAGTTGGCATCTTCCGGCAGTGGAAAGTGGGAAGAGAGTGGTGGCGATGCCTCGAAATTCGGACTGACCAGTGCTGAACTGCTGGAGGCATTGGAGCTGCTTGACAAAAAAGATATGCGCGACTGCCTGCGACTCATCCATTTCCACATCGGCAGCCAGATTACCAAAATACGCCGCATTCAAACGGCCCTGAGAGAAGCGTCGCAGTTCTACATTCAGCTCCATAAGATGGGCTATAACGTAGATTTTGTTGACTGTGGAGGCGGACTGGGTGTCGATTACGACGGAACACGCTCACCATCAAGTGAGAGTTCTGTCAACTACTCAATACAAGAGTATGTCAACGACTGTATATACACCTTTGTTGAAGCAGCCAACAAGAATGGCATTCCACATCCCAACATAATCACTGAGAGTGGCCGCTCTCTGGCTGCCCACCACTCAGTGCTGGTAATCGACGTGCTGGAGACTGCATCACTCCCCGAGATGCCTGAGGAGTTCGAACCTGAAGAGAATTCACATCAACTGGTGAAGGACCTCTACGACATCTGGGACAACCTGTCGCCGCGCAACGTTCTTGAAGACTGGCACGATGCAGAACAGATACGCGAGGAGGTGCTCGACCTCTTCTCTCACGGCATTGTCGATCTTAAGACACGTGCCGAGATAGAGTCAATGTACTGGAGTGTTTGCCACGAGATACATGCTCTGGCAAAGAGTCTCAAGCATATCCCTGAGGAACTTATGAACATTGACAAGTTGTTGGCCGACAAGTATTTCTGCAACTTCTCACTGTTCCAGTCACTGCCAGACTCATGGGCTATCGATCAACTTTTCCCCATAATGCCCATCCAGCGCTTGAACGAACGCCCGACACGCAATGCCACCCTGCAGGATATCACCTGCGACTCCGATGGCAAGATAGCATCGTTCGTCACCAACCGCCACAACTCGCATGCCCTGCCGGTACACCCACTGAAGAAGAACGAGTCGTACTATTTAGGCGTATTCCTTGTAGGAGCATATCAGGAGATACTTGGCGACATGCACAACCTCTTCGGCGACACAACAGCTGTACACATCTCTGTGAAAGACGGCCACTACCATATCGACCAGATTATCGATGGCGAGACAGTGGCCGAAGTTCTCGACTATGTGCAGTACGACCCCAAGAAACTGGTACGCCAGTTGGAAGTATGGGTTACCAAGAGTGTCAAACAAGGAAAGATTACACTTGAGGAAGGCAAGGAATTCCTCAGCAACTACCGCTCCGGTCTATACGGATATACTTATTTGGAATAAGATGAGAGGTAAATAGTAAATTGAAGATATTATGGAAACTATCAACGAGATACAAGACGAAATAATAGAAGAGTTCTCTGGTTTTGATGACTGGATGGACAAATACCAGCTGCTGATTGACTTAGGCAACGAGCAAGAACCCCTTGACGAACAGTATAAAACAGAAAGCAACCTGATAGACGGTTGCCAGAGCCGCGTATGGCTGCAAGCCGATTATATTAAGTCAGAAGATGCCGGGCAGGAAACAGGAGTCCTGCAATTCACCGCCGAGAGTGATGCACTAATCGTAAAAGGCATCGTGGCTCTGCTCATTCGCGTACTCTCAGGACATACTCCTGAGGAAATTCTTGATGCCGACCTCTATTTCATCGATCGTATCGGACTTAAGGATCATCTGTCGCCTACTCGTTCCAACGGTTTGCTGGCCATGGTAAAGCAAATGCGAATGTATGCCATGGCTTTTAAAGCAAAGCAGGATTAGGGCTGACTTTGACGCAAGCGTCATACTCGTCAAGTTTCTTCAGATAGTATTCGCGGAAATCGCGCCAGTGATAATAAGGGGCTATGTCTGTCTGTATAGGCAACATAGCCTCTGCTTCGTTCAGCAAGACCTTGAAGATAACATCACGGTCTGTAGGGCCGGAGCGGTAGAATACCAGTTGAATATTCGAAGCCATGGGAAACACCAGACAAGCCCACCAGCCATTCTCCTCCAAGTCCTCAAGATTATCAGTTTGCAAGTCAAAACCATTGATACCCAACAGACAAGTCAGTGGCAACACGACAGTTTCATGGCCATAGCGCAGTTGAACTGTAGTATTTGGCAACTGCAGACAACTGTCAGCATCCTGAATTATCTGGCGCAGCAGGTAGCGCTGTGAATAGTGACGATAGCCACCATTGTGAGGCGACGGTCCATAAACTAAATACCACCACGCATTCTCACGCTGCCAGAATTGGTGAATCTCCTCGAACGAGAACAAATCTATCATTGTGGAGCTGTCATCCATATGTGTGTTCTGCTGTATCAAGGCAGTCTTGAGAAGATAGTAATTAAGCCATTCTTCATCTACCACCTTCCTCACACTGTCAGGATGGATGAACAATTTCTCCATCAGACGAGGATTCCGAATTCGCGAACTACAATAGTTATCGTAAGCCTTAGTAGCCTCAGCAGTCATTAAACTGTCACGAAACTTACGGTCTTGATGATTCATGTAGAACATAGTGCGATTAGAAGCATCCATCGTAATATTCAACTTTGGATTGATGCTCTTCATCTCTTGAAGGGCAGAGCCCATAGAGAGTATGCAATGGGTTACCGTAGTGCTCTTAGCATCGATACTGGCATTGCCACGGAACACTTCAGGGAAACGCTTCATCATTCTACGCGCTATATTACGGTGCTGCAGCTTGCCAAGTCCACTGAGATCTCCCCAACGGCCTTCAGAGTCGCTAATGATAAGCTGGAGTTCTTGAAGAGTCTCCTTACCAGTCTGGGTGAGTTCGCCCATGCTATCGGCACTGCATAACATACGGAATGGGATGTCATATCCCTTACGGTTATTGAGATATCGTGAGCCATGACAACCGTAATGGGAAATATAGAAAGGACGCTTCCCCGCAGGAGGAGGTGTCATATAGGGCTTCACGCTGTCGGGATAGATACAGTAGTTGCTGGCAGAGAAATTACGGTTTTGATTGATAAATTCAAAAGCCGACTGTGCCCAAGTACTTACAGACAATAATGTCATAAGTACTGCCGCCAATATGATTCTCATCTTAATCCCGTTCATACTTATCCAGTTTTTTCAAAAAATAGTCACGGAAATCACTCCACCGATAATATGGAGGATTAGAAGTCTTCAATGGCAGTGTTGCCTCATTCTCATTCAGTAACACCTTAAAAACTACATCAGTGTCATATGGGTCACTTCTATAGAAAACAAACTGAATGTTTGCTCCCATAGGGAAAATCTTGTAATTAGCCCATCCCTTTTTGTCAACCGACTCAAGGTCACTGGTGGCCAGGCCATAGCCGTTCAGATCAAGCAGGCATACCAATGGCAGTATGACTGTCTCGTGACCATAACGCAGATGCACACTACTGCGAGGCTGGCGAATACAGCTATCGGCCTGCTCGATGATCTTCCGCAACAGGTTGCGTTGTGAATATGGTTGCAGGCCACCATTTAGGGTACATCCCCCAAAGGCTATATACCACCAAGCGTTTTCTTTTTTCCAGTTACGATATATCTCATCATCAGTAAACAAGTCATATAGGGTGATACTATTACTGATGGCGGTACTCTGGATGTTGCTGGCCACCTTAAACAAGTAGTAATTCAACTTGCCACTATCAACATGTTGACGGATGTATGCAGAATCGTTGAAGAGTGTCAGCATAAGCCGGTTGTTGTCTTCATACTTTTTTATAAAGACATTATATGTTGCCTGTGTGGCAGAGTCTAACTTCATATCAAAAAGTTTCTTGTCCTGCTGGTTAAGATAGTACATATCACGTGAGGTGGCATTATGGTGTATCTTTACTTTGGGACGTATAGCCGACAACTGCATCAATGCATTCTCCATAGAGAGCACACATCGGCGCACTACGGTACTTCGCGCATCGACAGTGACATTTCCATCAAAGACTTCGGGAAAGCGCTGTACCATGCGGGTAATAATATGACGGTGCTGCCTTGCCCCCAATGGAGTCAGTTCACCCCACCGTCCGAAGGCGTCCTCTCTGATTTTTCTCAGTCTTTCGAGCACGTTGCGCCCAAAAGGGGTCAACTTGTTGGCGCTATCTGCTGCTGCAAGTATAAAATAGGGAATGTCATAGGTGCTCTGCTGGTTGTGGTAGCGCGAACCGTGACGGCCATAGTGAGAGATATAAAACGGCTGCTTACCGTCGGGAGGAGGTGTGAGATGCAACTGCTTAGGGCTGGGATATGCCATGTAATTGCTGGCCGAACACCGCAGGTTATTGCTAATCTCCTCGCGTAGTGTCTGTGCCAAGAGACCCCCAACAAATAGTAACAAGGATGCAATAAGCAGTATTTTTCTCATAATGATTATTAATTTGGCTGCAAAATTAGAAAATTTTCGTATATTTGCAAAATAATTTTCCAAAAAACGTGTCATGGCAAATAAACAACAATGGCAAGACGACTACTGGCTGCTGCTTATGCAAGTTTACCTGCGCAAGCCTGTCGGCATCAAACCGATGTATAGTCGTGAGATGGTGGAACTGAGTATGGAACTTCACATTGCACCACAGGTACTTCACGAACGCTTGGGTGACATAGCCCAGTTGCGCACACCGCGTATTGAGCGCATCTGGAACACTTATGGTCAAAACCCTCGAAGACTATCACGTGCGGTAAGCCTCTTGCGCCAGATGAAAGGGTTCAACTCGGGTGGCGAGTTCTATGAAGGTGTGGAGATGCAAGAAACTTTCGAATGCAATTTCCGCCCTTTGGCAGAAGACGAACACCTTACCCCTGTAATGCTTATTATAATTCTCGACCTCTACTTCAGACTGACACCAATCACAATGGTTAGTGGCACACCTGAGGTGCAGGAACTGGCACGCATGTTGCATATTCCCTCAGCGCTGGTAGTGGAGGTGATGGAGGTATTCCAGCATTGCGATCCTTATCTTAACCGGCACGATGTCACCTTCAGTCAGTTGCTACTGCCCTGCCAGCGCACTTGGCAGAAATATGGCAACGGCGACATACGGCAATTAGCAGATTTTGCCGAACAACTAAAGGCATACTACCAATAATTTTTCATTAACAATCTAAATACTATATCAACTATGAAAAAATTATTATTTACTGGTCTTTTGGCCATCTTAACTGCAACAACTATGACTGCACAACCCAAATTACAGGCAGACAACATCGACGAGGTGCTGAAAGCCATGACACTGGAAGAGAAAGCCAAGCTATTGGTTGGCGGTGCCAACAACTTCTTCGGAACCGGAGCAGTAGTAGGCGGCGAGGCTGACCTTGTTGCCGGTGCGGCAGGAACATCACCTGAGATTGCGCGTCTGGGCATTCCTGCTACCGTGCTCACTGACGGCCCTGCTGGTGTACGTATCGACCCCACAAGAAAAGGTACAGACAAGACGTACTATGCCACAGCATTCCCCATTGGCAGTTGTCTGGCATCAACATGGAACACAGAACTAGTGAAGAAGGTGGGCGAGGCCATAGGCAACGAAACCAAGGAATACCGCTGTGACGTAATTCTTGGACCAGGCATGAACCTGCACCGCAATCCGCTGTGCGGCCGCAACTTCGAATACTATAGTGAGGATCCCTTGCTTACGGGAAAGATTGCTGCTGCCTATATCAATGGAGTACAAAGCCAGGGAGCCGGCGTATCAGCCAAGCATTTTGCCGTCAACTCACAGGAAACCGACCGTACAAGCGTTGATGAGCGTGTCAGCCAGCGTGCTGCCCGCGAACTCTACTTAAGAGGCTTTGAAATTGCCGTGCGCGAGAGTAATCCATGGACTATCATGGCTTCGTACAACAAAATCAATGGCCAGTTTTCGATGGGTAACCACGACCTCCTGACAAAAATCCTGCGTGAAGACTGGGGCTACAAGGGTATTGTGATGACCGACTGGATTGGCATCCGCGAGGGCTTGCCCACCATTGCCGAGGTGCAGGCAGGCAACGACCTCATGGAGCCCGGACAGCCGGCACAGGTGGAGGAAATCATTGCTGGTGTGAAGAGTGGCAAACTCAACATGGCCGACGTAGACCGTAACGTACGCCGCATGCTGGAGTATATCGTCAAGACACCCAGCTTCAACCACTATCCGGCAACCAACAAGCCCGACTTGGAGGCTCATGCCGCCATCACCCGTCAGAGTGCTACCGAGGGCATCGTACTGCTGAAGAATAATGGCGTACTGCCCTTCAATACAGAAAACGAAAAAACGAAAGACGAAAGACGAAATACCGTCAAGACCGTAGCCCTGTTTGGCGAAAACTCTTACGACTTCCTCAGCGGCGGCACGGGCTCAGGTTGCGTCCATCCGCCCTATGTCGTCGACATGCTTCAGGGCTTGAAGAATATCGGCATCCAGGCTTCGCCCACACTGACGGAAATCTATCGCAAGTACATCGACTATGCACGTGTGAAATTCCAGGCTGAGCGTCACCCCGCCAAGTGGTTCCAGGTTGAGATGATGGGACAGCAGAAGTATCCTGAAATCGGACTCTCGCCTATTGCTGTTAATAAAGAGGTAGAGACTGCCGATGCTGCCATTATCACCATTGGTCGTCAGGCTGGCGAGGGCATTGACCGCGATATTGCCACCGAGTTCAACCTGATTCCCGAGGAGCGCGCCCTCATCACTGATGTGTGCAATGCTTTCCATGCTGCCGGCAAACCCGTCATCGTCATCATTAACAGTGGCTCGGTCATCGAGACGGCATCGTGGAGCAGCTACCCTGACGCCATCCTATGCGCCTGGCAGCCGGGTGAGGAAGGCGGCAACTCGATTGCCGACATCCTGACGGGTAAGGTGAATCCCTCGGCTAAACTGACCATGACGTGGCCCATCGCTGCCACCGACCATGCTTCAACGAAGAACTTCCCCGGCAGTCTGGACAACTATTCGTTTGAACTGATGGTGGGCAACAAGATGCCAGTACCTGGTCATACCTATACGAACCACGACGAAGACATCTACGTAGGCTACCGCTTTTTCGACACCTTTCATCGCGAGGTTGCCTATCCTTTCGGTTTCGGTCTGAGCTATACCACCTTTGACTTCAGCAAGCCTGTCGTCAAAGCAAAAGGCAACGACATCACCGTTTCCGTCACAGTCAAGAATACGGGCAGCGTCAGTGGTAAGGAGGTGGCACAGGTTTATGTCACCGCTCCGAAGGGCAACATTGAAAAGCCTGCTCAAGAGTTGAAGACCTTTGCCAAGACGCGTGAACTGCAGCCCGGCGAGAGCCAGACGCTGACCATGCACATCGAGCGCCGCGACCTCGCCTCGTTCGACGAGACTGGAAGCCAGTGGCTCGGCGAGGCAGGCAGCTACACCTTCCACATCGGCAACAGCAGCCGCAATCTGCCGCTCAGCGCTACGCTGAAACTGTCGGAGTACACGGAGAAAACCACTAATGCCCTGGCTCCACAACAGCCGCTGAACCTGCTGAAGCAATAACAAAACGAAAACGAAAACGAAAGACGAAAACGTCAACGTCAACGAAAACTCAAAAACTCATAAACTCAAAAACTAATCACCCACGACACCCCCAATGCGGCTGTCGTGGCTTTTTCGTACGTTTTGCCTCGCTCGGCTTTGCCGCTTGCCATAGCAAGAACTTTGCAATAAAAAATTGCCATCAAGGGTTTAGTAAATCGGTTTTCGTGTGTATTAAGAGTGTATGACAGATCAAAGTAAACTCGAAAAGCTGTTC
>CAMHLV010000006.1 GCA_946186115.1 uncultured Prevotella sp.
ACACTGGCGACCAGATGATTCTGGACGGTCCTCAGCGCAAGGGTGATGTTCAGCGTGCCCGTGCCGGTGCTCAGAACATCGTTCCTAACTCAACTGGTGCTGCCAAGGCTATCGGTCTGGTTATCCCCGAGCTGAATGGTAAGCTGATCGGTGCTGCTCAGCGCGTTCCGACTCCTACAGGTTCTACCACTATCCTGCACGCTGTTGTTAAGGGTGAGGTTACTGTTGAGGGTATCAACGCTGCCATGAAGGCTGCTCAGAACGAGAGCTTCGGTTACACTGAGGAGAAGCTCGTTTCTAGCGACATCATCGGTATGAAGTTCGGTTCACTCTTCGATGCTAACCAGACTATGGTTTCTAAGATCGGTGACGGCAACTCACTCGTTCAGGTTGTTGCTTGGTACGACAATGAGAACTCTTACACTTCTCAGATGGTTCGCACCATTAAGTACCTCGCCGAGCTCAAATAAGCAGTCGACGTAGTCAACTGAATTTTACAACTAAAATATGATAGCCATCCGCACTAGCGGATGGCTATTATTTTGATGACAAAACACGCTGGGCTGCGTCTTTCTATAAATAGAATGAAAGCGACAATGAATACGTGGAAATCTAATCTGGAAGAGACCAAAAAGCATTATATCAACTGGTGGAACCACAAAGGTATAGTGCTTAATATGTGGGAGCACTTCCAACAGGGTGTTAAACCTCATGCTGACGTGCCTGAACCCAAGCCTTTCAGGGATTTGAACCAGAGGTGGTTCGATCCTGAGTGGCGTGCTGACTACCTTGATTGGTATGTGGCTCACTCATGTCTGAAGGCCGACATACTGCCTGTGGCAAATACGCAGCTGGGGCCGGGTTCATTGGCTGCTATCCTCGGCGGTGTGTTCGAGGGCGGCGAGGACACCATCTGGATTCACCCCCGTCCAGTGGTCGATGGTTCCGACATCGACGATATCCACTTCGACCAGCAGCACCCTAATTGGCTGCTGCACAAGGAACTGCTGAAGGCCTGCAAGCAGAAGGCTCAAGGACACTATTATGTTGGCATGCCTGACCTGATGGAGGGACTTGACGTGCTGGCAGCACTAAAAGGTACCGACAAGGTGTTGCTCGACACCGTGATGCAACCGGAGGTGCTGGAAAGGCAGATGCAGCAGATTAACGACATCTACTTCCAGGTGTTCGACGAGCTCTACGACATCATCCGCGAAGGTGACGAGATGGCCTTCTGCTACTTCTCATCCTGGGCCCCAGGCAAGATGTCGAAGCTACAAAGCGACATCTCGACCATGATTAGCCAGGAGGACTACCGCCGTTTCGTACAGCCGTTCATTCGTGAACAGTGCCAGAAGATAGACTATACGCTCTACCACTTGGACGGCGTAGGTGCCATGCACCACTTGGATGCCCTGTTGGAAATCGACGAACTGAATGCCATCCAATGGACACCCGGTGTGGGTGAACCGCAGGGGGGCAGTCCAAAGTGGTATGACTTGTATAAGAAGATACTGGCTGGCGGCAAAAGTATCATGGCCTGCTGGGTGGGCATCGACGAGCTGCGTCCCCTGTTGGATAACATCGGCGGTGACGGCATCCACCTCGAAATGGACTTCCACAACGAGCACGAGGTGGAAGAAGCCATGAAGACAGTCCAGGACTTTGAGCACAGCCGTAACCTGCACCCGGCAGACATCATGGACGATACCGACCGCGAGGTGGCAGACATCATACGCTCTGTAGAAGAGCAGTTCAGCAGCGACGGGCAACAGTCAAGCTCTGTCTCGTTGGAAGAAGCCGCCGAACAGCGCATCCTGATACTCGACGGAGCCATGGGCACCATGATTCAGCAATGCCGACTGCGTGAAGAGGACTACCGCGGTTGCCGCTTTGCCAACCATCCCACAGACCTCAAAGGTTGCAACGACGTGCTGTCGCTGACGGCACCATACGTCATCCGCGACATCCACAACAAATATCTCGAGCAGGGGGCCAACCTGATAGAGACCAACACCTTTAACGCCCAGCGCATCTCCATGCAGGACTACGGTCTGCAGGACTATTGCCGCGAAATAAACCTGGCCGCCTGCAGGCTGGCCTGCGACGCGGTAAACGCCTACCGGGAGCTCGACCCCGACACGCCACGCTTCGTTGCCGGAAGCATCGGACCGACGAGCCAGACATTCATGCGTGCAGAGGGCAAGATAAGCCATGAGTCGCTTGCCAATACCATCCATGCAGCGTACTCGGAACAAATCGATGCACTCATAGACGGTGGAGTAAACGTCTTGCTCATCGAAACAATCTTCGATGTAGAGATAGCCCGCATCGCACTTACAGCAGCACAGGAAACCATGCGACAGAAAGGACGCGAGCTGCCCGTCATGCTCAGCTTCTCGGTCTCCACTCCTGACGGCTACAACATGCTTGGACAGAACATCGTCGACTTCATTGCCTCCTTGGGCGACGCACCTCTGTTCTCCATAGGACTCAACTGTCTGTCTGACGTGCAGAGCATGACCCCGCTGCTGCAACGGATGGCAACACGGTTCCCCTACCGCATCAGCCTCTACCCCAATGCCGGACAGCCCGACAGCCAAGGCCAGTACCACAAGTCGGCCGACAGTCTGCTGGCTGACGTATGGCCGCTCATTGACGGCCACTGGCTCAACATCCTCGGCGGCTGCTGCGGCACTACCGACCAGCATATCAATTTCTTCGCCAATGCTGTAGAACCCATGCTGGGGCTGTATATCTCGCCGCATCGGCCCGGACTGACGACAAACACTATCCCCGAGCCGCATGATGACCATCAGCACACTGCGCCGTCCTGTCATGCACCCGCCTGTCCCGACTGCACTCCGCAGCAGTCTCCGGCGACAGCGCCCGGCGAGCAGCTATTCCAAGCTATTCTCCACGGCAAGAGCGACGATGCCGCCGCAGCCACCCGCGATGCCGTTGCCCAAAACATGGCACCGCAAGACCTCATCAACGGCCAGATGATACGTGCCATGAGCGAGGTAGGTCAGCGCTTCCAGGACGGCAAGGCCTTCGTACCCCAGCTGCTCATGGCAGGACGCGCCATGAAAGCAGCTCTCGAAATCCTCAAACCCATGCTGGCAGGAGTTGCTTCTACATCGCTGGGAAAGGTTGTTATTGGAACAGTGAAAGGTGATCTGCATGACATCGGAAAGAACCTGGTAGCCTCAATGCTTGAGGGGTGTGGGTTTGAGGTTGTCAATATTGGTATTGATGTATCTGCCGATACTTTTATTGAGGCTGTCCGTGAAAATAAACCTGATATCCTATGCATGTCGGCATTACTCACTACCACAATGGGATATATGAAAGAAGTTATTAATGCACTTGAAACGGCCGGTATCCGTGACCAGGTGAAAGTTATGGTTGGTGGGGCTCCTGTTACTCAGGGCTTTGCCGATGAAATAGGTGCCGACGGATATAGCGACAATGCCAATTCCGCTGTTACCGTTGCCAAGCAACTGTTGGAACAACGGGCGGCAAAAACAAGGTAATATGGATATAGAAAGAAAAATGGGGTAGCGCAATAGTGCTATCCCATTTCTTGTTATTTCAACAGTAATAGTTACAGCGTTACTCCGTTTTTGAAGATAGAAATCTCACGGTAGCCGTTTTCTTCGTTGCGGGCCTTTTCGCCACTGGCTACTGCCAGTACCTTATCAATAAACTCTGGTACAATTTCCTGCATGGTGCGTCCCTCAACGAGCTGACCTGCCGAGAAGTCAACCCAGTGGGGCTTGTTCTTGGACAGAGTGGGGTTTGTGGCCACTTTCATGGTTGGTACGAAGGTGCCGAAAGGTGTTCCTCTTCCTGTGGTGAAGAGCACGATGTGGCAGCCGCACGAAGCCAAAGCAGTAGATGCCACAAGGTCATTGCCTGGGGCAGAAAGCAGGTTGAGACCAGGGTTCTGCAGACGGTCGCCATATTCCATGACGCCGCTGACAGGAGCCTTACCGCACTTCTGAGTGCATCCGAGAGCCTTGTCTTCGAGAGTAGAGATTCCGCCAGCCTTATTGCCTGGGCTTGGATTCTCTCCAACCGGTTCTCCATGGCTGAGGAAATAGTTCTTGAAGTTGTTAATCATCGATACGGTCTGCTCAAACAGTTGTGGTGTCTCGCAACGATTCATAAGTATTGTTTCGGCACCGAACATCTCTGGTACCTCGGTGAGTACACTTGTGCCGCCCTGGGCTACCAGCCAGTCGCTGAATTCTCCAACAAGTGGATTGGCTGTGATGCCGCTAAATCCATCGGAACCGCCACATTTAAGTCCTACTCTCAGCTTAGACACGGGTACATCCTGGCGCTTGTCTTTACTTGCCTGAGCATATAACTCGCGAAGGATTTCCATACCAGCTTCTACCTCATCGCCTTCTACGCGCTGAGTTACCAGCAACTTAATGCGTGACTTGTCGTAGTCGCCCAACATGGCCATGAAATCCTCTGGCTGGTTGTTCTCACATCCCAGGCTGAGTACCAGAACACCACCGGCATTAGGATGCAGACATATGTCACGAAGGACCTTGCGTGTGTTCTCATGATCTTCAGAGAGCTGGGAACAGCCGTAATTATGATGCCACGTCCAAATAGCATCCACTCCTTCGCCTTTTGTCTCTGTCATGAGGCGGTGAGCCAACTGTTCAGCAATGCCGTTGACGCAGCCCACAGTAGGAACAATCCATATCTCATTACGCACACCAACGTCACCGTTTTTGCGGAGATAACCTTTGAATGTGCGATTGTCGTTCTTTATTGTTAGTGGCTGGTTTACAGGGTTATATGTGTATTCGAGAGTACCACTGAGATTGGTTTTCAGATTGTTCTCGTTGACCCAGTCGCCAGCCTTCATATCCTGACGCGCATGACCGATAGGATATCCGTATTTGATGATATCCTCGCCTTCTTTCACATCTTTTATCAGCACTTTGTGGCCAGCCGGAGTGTCCTGATTTACTGTGATTTGCTTGCCGTCAACCTCAATGATTTCGCCCTTGCTTTTGGGAGCGAGGCACACTACTACTGAGTCGGCGGGATTGATTTTCAGAAATGTAGCTTGTTCCATAATGTTTAGTTCGTTATTATAATTTGATAATTTGTTTAGTAGCTTGTAAAAATGTCAGCCAATGTTCTTTCTTCGATAGAAATCGATATTCTCTTTGGTGAGCAACTCTATTGGCATGTAGTTGACTGGTTCCACCTCTTTCTTAAGCACGATAGCATTGAAGAGGCTCTCCACACATTCATATCCCTGCATGTATCCGTGTTGGGCAATCAAGAACGAGATGCTTCCCTGACGGACGCACTCTGCATTCTTGGGTACCATGTCGTAACCCATAATCTGGACGTTGCGACGGTTGCTTTTCAGCAGAAAGTCGCCAACAAGATGGGCTTTAGAGTTAAATGTAATACAATGGTGGATATGTGGGTGCTTTTTAAAGAAGTCTTCCAAAATAGGATAGTACTCTTCGCGTTTGTCATCAAGCGACAAGTTTACCTCGTGTATCTCCACCTCAGGGAAATGGTCGTGCATGTAGTGACGAAATCCTGTCTCACGGTTCTCCTGCTGCTTTGATGCAACGTTGCCGCTCCTCATCTGCTTCATCAGCATTATTTCTTTGTCCTTAGGTGCCATAAGCATCAGCATCCGGGCTGCAAAATACCCTGAAGCGAAGGAGTCTTGTCCGAAGAACGATAGGGGCTTGAGATCAGGCATGTAAGAATCCAGAAGGATAAACGGAACACCGTCTTCATGCAGTTGGTCTGTGAAGCGTCGTGTAACGTCGAGGCGCGACGGTACGATAATTACTCCATCTGGCTTCTGCTTCAAACAGTCGTTCATCACACGTGTGAAGGTATCCACAGAGAAACGGTTGTAATACATCATATGGACAGTAATGCCAAAATCCCTTCGACGCTCGCAAGCGGCAAGAGATCCTTCCTCTACCTCTTCCCAATAAGCTTCAGATTCATGCTTGGGAATGATGCAGTAGAAAGTGTATTCCTTGTTATATGCCAATGCAGAGGCATACATGTTGGGCTTATAGTCCATTTCTTCAAGGGCCTTCTGAACTTTCTCCAATGCTTTTTTCGACACATTGGGACGATTGTGAAGCACCCTGTCTACAGTGCCCACCGAAACGCCGGCGCGCTCGGCAATATCTTTGATTCTTGTCTTTTCTCTAGCCATATCTTCTGCAAAGGTACTCATATTTTCCGAAACGGCAAAGAAATGTGCAGATTTATTTGAATTGTGTGCGTCAACGAAAGCAAACGCTGCAATAGCTATAGGAGTGATGACATAACAGATTTTTTGCCAAATTATAGGGCATAACAATAGAAAAATCGTTAAAATTCATTAAGTATTGGGCAAAAGTGCTGTTAATTAGTGCTTTATATGCCTAAAAAGTAGTACCTTTGCACCCGCAATTTGCAAAAGTAATTTTTATTTAATTAATTAAAGTAGTATGAATCAATACGAAACCGTTTTCATTTTGACTCCCGTTTTGTCTGATGAACAGATGAAGGAAACGGTCGCTAAATTCAAGAACATACTCACCGACAAAGGTGCAGAGATTCTGAATGAAGAGACCTGGGGACTGAAGAAGATGGCTTATGCTATTCAGAAGAAATCTACAGGTTTCTACTGCCTGATAGAGTTCAAGGCTGAGCCGTCAGTGATTAAAACTTTGGAGACTGCCTATCGTCGTGAAGAGAAGGTGATTCGTTTCCAGACAGTTAAACTTGACAAGTATGCTGCTGAGTATGCTGAAAAGCGTCGCAACAAGCTTGGCAAAAAAGAAGAGGAGGCTTAAACTATGGCACAAGAATCAGAAATCCGCTATTTGAACGCTCCTTCTATCGACACTACGAAGAAGAAGTACTGCCGCTTTAAGAAGAGTGGTATCAAGTACATTGACTACAAGGATCCCGAGTTCTTGAAGAAGTTCCTGAACGAGCAGGGTAAAATTCTGCCCCGTCGTATCACGGGTACATCTCTTAAGTATCAGCGCCGCGTGGCTCAGGCCGTTAAGCGTGCACGCCAGATCGCTCTGCTGCCTTACGTAACTGATATGATGAAGTAAAATAAGGAGGACAAGAAGATATGGAAATTATACTGAAAGAAGATATTATCGGTCTGGGTTTCAAGAACGATATTGTAAATGTTAAGTCTGGCTATGGCCGTAACTACCTGATTCCCCAGGGTAAGGGTGTTATTGCTTCTCCATCTGCCAAGAAGGTTCTTGCTGAGAACCTGCGTCAGCAGGCTCACAAGTTGGCTGTTATCAAGGCTGATGCTGAGAAGAAGGCTGAGGCAATCAATGGTATTGCCCTGACTATTCCTGCTAAGGTGAGTGCAACCGGTCAGCTTTATGGTTCTGTTGGTGCCAATCAGGTTGCTGATGAACTGAAGAAGCTGGGTCACGAGATTGAGCGCAAGATTATTACAATGAAGGATGCCAAGACTATTGGCGATTTCGTTGCTCTGGTTCACTTCCACAAGGAGGTAACCGTTGAGATTCCCGTGAAGGTAATTGCCGAGAACGCCGCCGAGTTGAAGGCTGCCGCTGATGAAGAGGCTGCCATCAGAGCTGCTGCTGATGCAAAGGCTGCTGCTGCCGCCGCTGAAGAGGCAGAGGAAGAGGCTCCTGCAGAGGCTGAGGCTCCCGTTGAAGAGTAATAAATGCTGTAAAGCAAATCATAGCTTTTAATAAGCTGTTAAATCCCGATTGCGTAGGCAGTCGGGATTTTTCTGTATAAGACATCCTATGTCATATAAACCTATATCCGTCATTGTACTAATACTGTGGTCTGAATAGTTGGAAATACAAAAAAACCGCTGGACGAAAGTCCAACGGTCATTCTCTCATTTCGTTCGAGCTAATTACTCAGCAACAGTGCTATCAGCAGCAACAGTGTCAGCAGCAACAGTGTCAGCGGCTACAGTGTCAGCGCTATCAACAACTGCGATAGAATCTGAATCAACAGCCTCAGCCTGAGCGGTCTTGTTACCACAAGAAGCGAAAGAAATAGCTGCAACAGCTACGAACATAAATACCAATTTCTTCATTTTTTCTAATCTTTTAAATCTGTAAAACAATCATTTGTTTATTAAAACGCTGCAAAGGTAACTATTTTTTTAATACGTTGTACTTTTTTTTGTGATTTTTTTTAGGTCATTTTTGTAACTTTTTTGCAAAGCGCTTAAAATCAGCTAATTACGAAATGTTAAAATTCGTGCAAAAATGACACTTAACTGATTTATTTCAAAAAACAACGTCTTTTACAATAAAATTGAGTACCTTTGCAGACGTCAATAAGACTCCTTATATAATATATGATTGATACTTCGGCTTTTCAAGGCAAACGTGCTGCATATTTTACCCTTGGATGCAAGTTGAACTTTTCTGAAACATCGACTTTCGGAAAGATGCTTGCTGAATTAGGAGTGCAAGCAGTAAAGAAGGGCGAGCAGGCTGATATATGCATCATCAACACCTGTTCGGTGACTGATGTTGCCGATCACAAATGTCGCCAGGCTATTCATCGTATGGTTAGAGAGCATCCTGATGCTTTTGTTGTAGTTACTGGTTGCTATGCACAGCTTGAGCCACAGCGCGTAAGTAATATCGAAGGGGTTGATCTTGTCTTAGGTTCTGATGAAAAGGCTAGACTTGTACAGTATCTTAGCGATGCTTTCATAAATCGTACAGCTGTAGCTCAATATATGACTCAGAAGACCAAAGATATCAAAAGTTTTGCTCCCAGTTGTTCTCGTGGTAACCGGACCAGATATTTTTTAAAGGTACAAGACGGATGCGACTACTTCTGCACTTACTGTACCATACCTTACGCCAGGGGATTCAGTCGGAATCCAACTATTGCATCTCTTGTTGCTCAGGCCGAGGATGCTGCTAACGAAGGTGGAAAGGAGATTGTACTTACCGGAGTGAATATCGGCGATTTTGGAAAGACTACAGGTGAACGCTTCATAGACCTAGTAAAAGCCTTGGATGCAGTGGAAGGAATTTGCCGCTATCGTATCAGTTCGCTTGAACCGGATTTGCTGAGTGACGAGTTGATAGATTATTGTGCCGTTAGCCGTGCTTTCATGCCACACTTCCATATTCCACTCCAAAGTGGTAGTGATACAGTGCTTAGGCTAATGCATAGACATTATGACAGGCAACTGTTTGCCGACAAGATAAAACGAATAAAGAGCGTTATGCCAGAAGCCTTTATTGGTGTTGACGTTATGGTTGGATGTCGGGGAGAAACACCAGAATGTTTTGAAGAGACCTACGAATTCCTGGATAATCTTGACGTGACCCAGTTACATGTTTTTCCTTATTCCGAGCGTCCTGGAACATCGGCATTAAACATTCCATACATTGTGTCGGACAAGGATAAGCGTGAGCGTAGCAGAAGGCTTTTGGAGCTCTCTGATATGAAAACACAAGATTTCTACGCGCGTTATATAAATAATGTAGAGGATGTCCTTTTTGAAAAGGCTTCCAGAGGGAAGGCCATGCATGGATTTACAAAAAACTACATTCGCGTGGAATTGTCGCCATCTGAGGCCCGTAACGAATATGATAATCAGATAATGACTGTGCGCCTTGGAGGATTCAATCATGATAACACTGCACTTAAGGTCATTGAAATCAATGATAAGAAAATAATCTCTACTAAATAATATATGGATAGACTCGCTATAGTTATACTTAATTGGAATGGAGCGAGAATGCTTCACCAGTATTTGCCAACTGTTTTGAATTATTCGCGCGATGAGGCTACTATATATGTTGCAGATAATGCCTCTACAGATGACTCCCTTGAACTTTTGCGTAGAGAGTTTGCTGAGTGTCGGATTATTGAACTTGATCGAAACTGGGGCTTTGCTGAGGGGTATAATAAGGCATTGGCTCAGATTGAAGCAGAGTACTATCTGTTGTTGAACTCAGACATTGAGGTAACTCACCATTGGCTGTCGCCAATGATAGAGTTTATGGATGTTCATCCAGAGGTTGCTGCTTGTCAGCCCAAACTACTCAGTATTTATGACCGTGATATGTTTGAGTATGCAGGGGCGAGTGGGGGATACCTGGATCGTTATGGCTATCCTTTCTGCCGTGGTCGGATTTTTGATACTGTAGAGGAAGACAACGGTCAGTATAACTATGCTGCTGAGGTGTTATGGGCTACAGGAGCAGCACTTATGATTCGTTCCGCTGACTATTGGAATTGCGGTGGCCTTGATGGGCGCTTCTTTGCACATAACGAGGAAATAGATCTCTGTTGGCGTTTGCGTATTAGGGGACGAAAGATCTACTGCCTACCTGAGAGCTATGTCTTCCACGTAGGAGGTGGAACGCTTCCGAAATCTAATCCCATGAAGACATTCCTTAATTTCCGCAACAACCTTACAATGCTATATAAATGCCTGCCAGATTCTGAACTGCACCATGTGATGCGCTGGCGGTGGTTCCTTGACTACCTGGCTGCTTGGCAAACACTTATAATGAAAGGCAATTATGCCGATTTCTTAGCAATCTATCGTGCGCGCCGAGCTTTCAGACGTTGGATTAAGGACTTCGAGGCTGACAGGAGTCAAATACAAGCTTCGCGTGCTACAGTTGATATTCCTGAGCAGAAATCGTTTTCCCTGCTTTGGCAATATTATGCCAAGGGCAGGAAAGTATATTCAAAGTTACCGTAATTATATAAGTCTTAAGGGTACAAAGCTTATTTGCTCATAAACGAAAGACGGCTTGCCTGTTCGAAAACGATTGATGCAAGTGCTTCGTTTTGGGCATAGTTGTTTCCGTTGACTGCGTTAAACAACGTTACTAGTCCTGGCTTGCCGCCACCCGACTTGAGTATGTGTACAATACAGAGGTTCTGTAGTCCAACGCTTTCTGACAGAATGTCGATGTCGGTGCTTCCCAATTGAAAAAGAGCCAACTGATAAGCGTCTTCGAAGTTTTCTTGATGCATACGTTCCACGTCTGCCAGTGTCTTCATTCCAATTTGCTTCAGTATGCCAAGATATGGCAGTAAGTTCGTTTCTTGAAGTTCTGCCTGTGTTATTGATGCTATTTGCCTATTGAGCTTTTCGAATGGATGCTGGGCAAGATAGCTTCTAAAGGTATCACCATCAAGCAGTACTTCTTCCAAATGCCCATCCTTTACCAGGGCTTGTGCCCGGCGTCGATAGTCAGTGATTGCTGTGCGTATGCGACTGAACTCGTTGTCTGCCAGTTCTAGCATCCCTGCAAGACGGCTGAGGTTGCGATGATACTCCTGTGGGGTTTCTATTTCGCTCTTATAGCCTATATCATGTTGTATAGCCGACCAAACATGCTGCAAAGCAGTGCGCATCTGTAACTCGAACCGAATTTTGTTAAGTTCGGGGTGCTGAGGGTCTTCATAAAGACTCTTTGGCAAGCTACAGATATAGTGTAGTGAATTATAGCCAAAACTGTCGAAGTCATGCATCTTGCGCTTGTCAACAGAGTTGGGCCAATCAATATCGAATAGTTGTTCTGCCATGGAGGCAATACGGTCGACGTCTTCATTATAAAATGTGATAATGCGTGCACCAAAGATATCAGTAATATCCATAAGAGTCGCATACTTTGAACCCTTACGCTGAATTTTGCCAACCAATGAAGCCTCGCCCTTGATGCGTGCTTCCATAGAGTTAACTTCGATGCCGCTCTGGCGGATTAGTTCGCCGAGTTTCTGCATTACTATCTGTTGCAATTGCTCATAGAGTGGCAACTGCTGGCGGTATTCCGCCAGCAGTTGCTCTCCATGCAGGTCGAGTCTGTATTGGTCCATAGAAGGGCTATTGACTATTTGATTTCAAAGAGGTTGAAGAATCCTGTCATCATAAACACTTTCTTGATTTCATCGTTGATGTGTTCAATGATGACCTTACCGCCCTTTGTGGCAGTCTCCTTGCGCAGTGTTAGGAAAAGACGCAGACCTGAACTACTGATGTATTCCAGATTTGTACAGTCGAGAGTGATCTCTTTGTCTGCATGTTCCAGTAGTGGCACAATCTCTTGTTGAGCTTTGACTGCAGCTGGGGTGTCAAGACGTCCATTTAATATGGCTGTGTAGCCTCCGTTCTGTTCTTTAATGTCGATGTTCATTTTATTATGTTTTTAAAGATTAATGAATGTTTAGTTTTGAGTATTGAGGAATTTTCTCAGCGTTAGAATATTCATGCCTCCTACGTATTCGTAGTTTACGGAGTCCATGATTTGTCTTACCAGGTGGATGCCCAGGCCGCCGATGGGGCGTTCCTCAACGGACAGAGTGGTGTCGGCCTCAGCCTTGGCGGTGGGGTCGAAGGGTACGCCCCTGTCGCTGATGATGAATTTGGCCCTGCGGTCGTTGGCGACGGCATCGATGCGCACTTCGCCCTTGGTGCCTTCGGGGTAGGCGTAAGTCATGACGTTGACCACGGCTTCCTCCATGGCCAGGTTGAGGCTCATGGTGGTGCTCATGTCGAAGCCGACCTCCTCGCACACCTCGTCCATGAACTGATTGAGTTGCGGGATGGTTTCGATGTCGTTGGGGAGGGTGATGGTACGGTGCAGACGCGTCTCTTCCTTGATCTTGGTATAGCGGATGGCCAGCATGGTGAGGTCGTCGCTTTGTTCGGCCTCCTTGACGAAGTCGTGGACGGCGTCAGTCATGGCGTCTACGAAGAGCGGCGGTGTGGTGTCGGCCAGCTGGTGCTCGTAGATGTTCTGACAGACGTCGAGCATGCGCTGTTCGTCAAACAGTTCCTTGTCGACATTCTCGGCCTCGGTCAGTCCGTCGGTATATAGGAAGATGGTAGTGCCTGGGAAAATGATAGATTCCTGGGCTTCGAACTTATAGCCACCCATGATGCCTAAAGGCAGGTTGGGCTTGATGTTCAGCAAGCCGACACCGGCACCGGTGAGTACTGGTGCACAGTGACCTGCATTGCAGTAGCGCAGGCGCCCTGTGGGCAGGTCGAGGACGCCGACGAAGAGGGTGACGAACATCATGGTGTCGTTAGTCTCAGCCATGGCGTCGTTGATCTGGCTGACGATATATGCCGGTGAGGAGTTGTGTACTGATACGCTGCGGAAGAGGCTTCTGGTGACAGCCATCAACAGCGAGGCGGGGACGCCTTTGCCGCTGACGTCGCCAATGCAGAAGTACAGCTTTTCGTCGCGGATGAAGAAGTCGTAGAGGTCGCCGCCCACTTCCTTGGCTGGTGTCAGCATGCCGTAGATGTCGACATCGTCACGGTTGGGGAATGCTGGGAAGGTCTTGGGTAGCATGGACATCTGGATGTTGCGGGCAATCATCAGCTCACTCTCGATGCGTCCCTTCTGCTCGTTGATTTGTTTGACT
The DNA here is from genome assembly GCA_946186115.1 of uncultured Prevotella sp. Taxonomy (GTDB): domain Bacteria; phylum Bacteroidota; class Bacteroidia; order Bacteroidales; family Bacteroidaceae; genus Prevotella. Next base: position 13,441 of record CAMHLV010000006.1, read on the forward strand.
TCCTCTATCTGGTCCATGAGCGAGAACTGCATGGTCTTGAACGAGTCGTGCAGCCGGCGCATCTCGTCGTGTGTAGTGATGATGGGCAGCGGTACATCAATCTTACCCTGGGCTATCTCGTCGGCAGAATAGGCAAAGCGTGTCAGCGGCTTGGTCATGCGGATGATGGTGTGATAGCATACTAAGAAGACAACGACAATGCCGATGGCCATGAGGATGAGGATGATGAAGCTGAAGATGTTGCCAGCATGGTAAAGCTCTTTCATGGGAATGACGGTAGCCATCGACCAACCAACGTGTTTGATGGGGGTAAAGAACATGAATTTCGCTTGGCCGTCTTCGCGGAAACCGCCATAGTCCTCTTTTCCTTCTATCATTTCATAGGCCAGCGAGTCGTCTTTCTCGGTATCCGTCTCCATGCAATAGCTGAAGATGGTTTCGTTGAGGATGCGTTCCTTGTTGGGGTGGGTAATATAGGTACCGCCGCGACTGATGATGAAACTGTAGGCGTGACGCTCGTCATTCATCATGGTGTTGTCCACATTGTTAAGACTGTCCATGCGATGTGTCATGTCTGAAAGCCAGTCTAATGAGACGTCAGCGGTAATAATGGCGTAGAGGTTGCCCATGCTGTCGTACAGCGGCAATGAATAGGTGGTCATGGGCTTTTCACCGCCTCCCGTGTCAAAATACGGCTCGCTCCAATAGGGAGTTCCGAGCAGTTTGGGAATCTGGTACCAGTCCATGTAGTGGTATTCGTAATCTTTATTGCCCAGTTGCTTTGAGACGATGGTCACTGAGTCCTCGCGGTAGGAGTAGGGTGAATACCAGATACCCTTCTCTTTGTAGTAGTTGGGTTCGAAGGCAATGGCCGAACCTGTGATATTGGGATTGAGTTTCAGTATGCGTTCAGTGATGGCATACAGGTCATCGGGGTGCTGGAGGTTTTTCTCCACCTCGGGAACATTGTTGATGATGGCTGTCTCAACCGACGTAAATACGTTGGTGATGCGCTCGTTCGATGTCTTCAGCGCACCTTCGTAATAGAGTACGCCCATGTAAATTCCCACAAACCAGACCACGGCGGCAATCACCGCCGAGATAACTGCAAAGACCAAGAGGATGGTGACTGTCACGCGCAGTGTCAGTCGTCCTGCTATGGAGTGCTTTGGTCTGAATATGCTGGGTAACTTCATGGTTCTGTGATTTGTGAATAGGTGATGGCGTGATGCAGATAGTCATTACTCAGCATCAGGCGGTTAGCCAGCGCCAGTGCGTCAGGATCGAGGCGGAAGGTTATCTTGCCGGTCTTCTTGTCCTTGGTCAGTTCCAGGATTTGCTTCAGCATCCAGTCCTGGGCAATCCTGTTGGTGTTGACACCGTATTTCCTACAGGCTTCCATGACGATGTCGAGCGCCTCTTGGGGGTGTTTGGCAGCCCACTCCCAGCCCTGCTTGGAGGCTTTGACAAACTTGTCGACCTCCGTCTTGTGGGCCTTGTAATAGTCCGCGGTGACGTACACGCCGTCCTCAGGAATGTTGTAGCCGATGTCTTTCAGGTAGATGAGCTGACTGTCCTGGAAACGCTGTCCTGCCATTTTCAGCTGGAAGAACTCGTTGTAACTCTGGGCTGTCGTGGCATCGATGGCTTTCGAGATGTAGAGGTTGACATGCGAGACGAAGGGAACCCACTCGATGTTGAGATGCTCATGTCGGTTCATGATGTTGGGCAGTTCTACGAAACCTGCCTTCCAGCATCCCACACGCTTGCCCTTCAGGTCCTTGATGCTCTTCAGCGGCTTGTGGGACACAATCATCTGTGAGTTGTTCTGCAGCACCTGCATCACGTTGATGATGGGCGTTCCCTCGTTGATGGTCTTCATGGCAGTCATCAGATGCAGGGTGATGAGCTGGCTTGTACCCTCCTTGAGCTGGTTGATGCAGGGATTGGAGGGCGACGGGTGCTGGATGCGGACATTCACACCGGCATCACGGTAGAAGCCCTTGGCTTCTGCCACGTAGAATCCTACAAACTGAGCCTGTGCCGTCCATTGTGGGGTAAACACAATTTGCTGTTGAGCTGATGCGCTGCCAACCAGGCAGCACATCAGCACAGCAAGAATCGTTATTCCTTTCATACGAACGGTATTAACATTAGGTTCTATACCGCCTTATTTGATAAGGGCGGTACGGGCAGCAGCTATCTTATCTTTAGCCTCGGCCAACTGGGTCTTGAGCTCAGCAACCGTAGTGGCGTTCAGAACGTCTAGAGGTGCGATGGCTTCAGCCACTGGCTTGATTTCGGGATCATACTCAGCCAGGCGGTTGATGGCATCCAGAATAAGCACAACACGGAATGTAACGTTAGCAGCAGCTTCGTCGTCGAAGACACTGAGGAACTTATCGGTATTCTGATTAGCAACGTAGAGCTCCTCTACCAGTGAAGCGGCAGCCAGCTGCCAGAAGTAATTGATGCGGCCATTCTTTTCCATCTCATCATACAGGGTTGTTGTGGTTTCATAGATGGTAGCAGCATCCTCAATCTCCTTGAATGAGGGGTCGTTGACGTCAGCAGCAAGTTTGGCAATAGCCTTGTCATAGTCCTCTACAGGCATTTCATAGAGCTCGGCAATCTTCTTATCAACGGTCAGTGCACTTAGCATGCGGTATTTCTCTGCCAGAGTGGTGGCCTCTTCTGCTGCAGCGGCAGCAAGCAGATAGTCAGGCTTAACCTGTTTCTCCTCCTTGCTTAGCTCAATACCACCATCAGCATTATTCTTGATAAATGCAGGCTGTTGGAGTTTACCGATTTCTGAGGCGATGCTGTCAAAATGCATTTTGATGCTAGCTTCAATCTGTTGCTGTTCAAAACTCTTCAGACTGTCGGCATCTTCCGTTGTCTGAGCATTCTTCTTGCCTCCGCAAGCTGCAAAGGTGATTGCTACTAAAGCGATCGCTAAATAAGATAGTTTCTTCATTTTGTTTAAAAATTTAAGTTATTAATTAATAATGTTATTTTCGTTGTTATCAGTTCTCAAATATCAAATTACTTCCTGACGTACTTTCCTGGGCAATCTGTCAGCAGCAGGAGTGTCACAATTATGCTCATCAGGAGCATTATAGTAATATTGAACCAAAGAGTCTTTATGTGCCATGATCCAATTATCTTCTCACTGCTGTAGAAAGGTGCGCGCCCGATACGGCTTTGTGGGGTAAGGAAAATGATGCCTGTGCGTGGTACGATGCTGTTATCAATGACGTCGAGCATCCTCTGTTGATCTGCACCAATTACACAGTCTTCTAATTTGAGGTTGTAGTTGGAGCGTTTAAGGTCAAGCAAGGCATCCTTTCCGTTCTTTCGGATGAATGCTGCCGTTTGGGCATCAGCCTTAAGAGTTACAGTGTTGCAGCGTTTTACCAGAATGTTCTCTGCCTCTTTCAGGTATTTGTAAAGTGAGTTGTAAGAGAAATCACCCTGATATTTCTCCATGTTGCAGAATTCCGTCAGTACTGGGAGGTTAGTCTTGATGATTTCCATATGTGATGCTTTCACTTCCTTGCCTTGCTGCTGCTCGAATTTCATTGTTTCCAGTTGTGACTGCAGTTCGTCAAGGAACCCTATGTTATAGAATTGATTCTCATACTTCTGCTTGTCGAGTTCAAATATCGGGGCCTCGTAGGAATTGTCTGAGAAAGAAGTTACGGCAAGTGCTTCATATGCCCATCGAGACGGTATAAAGTCGCCTATAAGTGGAACGTTGCCTGTAGTGCTCTTAGGAGTAAGGTCGGAGAAACTTACCACTAATCCGCATAATAATATTTGTGGTATTAGAAGCATCGGTATGCTGATGTAGATTGCAACAACGGAACTCAAACATTGTGACAGTAACAGTCCTGTCAGGTTTGCGAGTAGTGAAGTAACAAATAAAATCAGCCACCATACGCCGAAAAGGCCATTTAAGCCCATTATGGTATTGCCTATCATGATGAAGAGGAAAGTCTGTATTAATGATACGCCTGCCATATAGATTATTTTCGACCAGATGTAGCTACCGTACGATAGGTTCAAGAAACTCTCGCGTTTCAATAAAGCACGGTCCTTGATAATTTCCTCGGCACTTCCACTCATTCCTGAGAAAGTAGCCACGATAATTGCCATGAAGAAATAGCTTACCAAATTCTTATTGTCCATTACAGTATATCCTTCTGGTGGAGCATAGCGGGTAAGCAAGGCACATACGGTAGCAAGTATAGGTGCCTGTAGAAGGGTAATACACAGGTATTGGACATTGGTGATTTTGGATTTTATTGTACGGCGCAGGAATATAGCAAACTGTTTCAACGCCCCAGGTTTCTTTTGGTCTGAGTGAGGTATTGTGCTAACAGCAGGCTCTGGCATCTCAGGTCTGTTCTCCAAATATAGTTCATGCCAGTCTTGGGGAGTCATCTTGCGTTCATCAGAAGGTTCACCTGTATTGGTGAGAGCTTTCTCGTCGATGATGTTTAGCACGATTTCCGGGTTGACGTTACCACATGTAGGACACGCACTGGTTTCTGCATCAGCATAATGCGCAGCTTCTTTAAAGTAAGTGATGGCATCGATGGGGTTACCGTCGAATACAGGATAACCTCCTCTGTCTAGGAGCCAAAGTCGGTCGAACAGTTTATAAACATCGCTAGAGGGCTGATGGATGTTGACAATAATCAACTTGCCCTTCTGTGTCTGCTCCTTGAGAAGCAGGATTACCTTCTCAGTGTCTGCCGATGATAGTCCTGACGTTGGTTCGTCAAGGAACAGCACTGCCGGCTCACGAATTAGTTCGAGAGCTATGTTAAGGCGCTTGCGCTGTCCGCCAGAGATATATTTGTTGATAGCAGAGCCCACCTTAAGATCTTTTGCTGCATCAAGTCCTAGGTCTTTTAATGTTTGTAGAACGCGGTGGTCTATCTCTTCCTCCGACATTCCTTCAAAACATAACTTGGCTGTAAACCAAAGGTTTTGGTACACCGTAAGTTCTTCTATCAGCAGGTCATCCTGTGGAACAAACCCGATAAGATCCTTAGCCTGCGGCTCGGCAATATCGTGGCCGTTGATGGTGATTGTTCCTTCTTGGGGTTTCAGACTTCCGTTGAGTAGTGACAATAAGGTTGTTTTGCCTGTACCAGAACCACCCATGATTGCGAGCAACTCCCCGTTCTGCAGTGTAAAACTCAGGTTGTGCATGCCGTTGTCGCTATTGGGAAACCTGAAGGTGATGTTGCGTCCGCAAAATTCTACCTTGTTGCTCTCGTTTTCACTTCCGTTATCATTATATAGATTGACAATGGTAGAATAGTATAATGGTTTACCGCTGTTGCCCTTTAGGACACTGCTTTGTTGCCATACTTGATATGCACCTGGTAATACTGGGACATCGTTCAATAACACGGTGTCGTTGCCCATATAGGTAAATATGAGCAGACCAGTAGAGGGATCCATCAACGTTTTCAGCATTCCGTAGAAGCCCTGAGGCTGGTGCAACATGACTCGACCCGTCTGTCGACCATTGACAAAGTCGTTATACTGATTGTAATGTTCGTCGGAAATAGAGAATTCCTTGGCCATGGTTCGGAACATGGCATCGTCTTTTTTCTCATGACCACCGCAGAATTCCATTAGTCGAAGCAGAAGAAGAGATTTTTCTGCAGGTCGAATGTCGCCTTGTAGGCTTCCACAAATGGCAGAAACCGTTTCTTGTGTATTAAGGCACTCTGTCATCTCATATGCACCGCGCATGTCGCTATACAAGTCAAGATAGAGATCAATGTTGCGTATGCCGAAATGATGACGCAAATAACTGACGAGCATATCCTTAGCTCGTGCCTCGTCAACTTGTTCCTCCTTACCAAAGAGGGCAAATAGACTGATAAAACTTGATAATATGACGTCAGTCATGATGCTTCTGGTTAGTGTATCATACTATACATGAGACTATAATATGATGCAAAATTATAAAAATTCGGTGTATTGGCTTGTTTGTTTCGGTTAAAAAATATTAAAGTGACAAACTATCTATTCAAATACAATCCGTTTACGTCGTGCAGGAACAAAGTTTCCGGGGCATTGTAGAAGCGGATGAAGTCTGATGATGAACGCTGGCCAGGGTAGGGGGCAAAGTAGTGGTTCTGCCTATTATGGGCGTTGCGCCACACTAGCACATAGCTGATAGGATGGCGTTTTAGCACTGGAGCCAGTGTTGCTGTCCACCAGTTGTCTGTCTTTATGCATTCGAAACCTGTTTCTGTCAGAGCAGCAGCCTTTTGATGTTGTTTGGCGATGCGGCATACCATGGCCAGGTTTTTGTCGAGTTTGGCGGCATATTGCGATATCTGAGTTGTATCAGCCTCTGGAGCAAAACAGTAGCAGTCGAGTCCTAACAAGTCGATGATGTCGTCGCCAGGATAGCGTTCCATGTATTTGGCTTCATCTCCATCACCTTCAGTACCAGGTGAGTAGGCATAGAGGATATTAACGACTCCTTTCTCTTTTAGTCTTCCTGCAGTCAACTTCCACAGGGTCTTGTATTGTTCGGCAGTGCAATGCTCTTGCCCCCACCAGAACCACGAACCCGTATGTTCATGCCACGGACGGAATAAAATTGGTACTTTGACACCATAGGAGGTTTCAAGTGAGTTTAGGAAGTCTGCCACACGGTCAAGCCAAGAAATGAATAACTCGTGTTTTGCTCCTCCGTCTAAAATGGAGGATACAGTCTGTGTTTCTATGTCCTTTAGCGAGTCTGCTACCCATGAAGTGCCTCCGCTGAGCGGATTGTCAAGATGCCAGGATAGTGTCACCATACCACCTTTGTCGTAGTGGGCTAATATTTCCTGACGTATACGCTTGAATGGTACACCGTCGAGGTTGCGTTCGTTGCCAAGTTCGATGTGCCCTAAGTCAAAACTCAATAGGGCGGGGTAGTCGTCGCAAACGCTTTTTACGTCAGAGCGCTCGTGTATGGTTGAGTCGTTGGCATAGTCAGCTTCCCATCCGATGCCATATACAGTATCGTCGTGATGGCCAAACATGTATGTAGTACTGTCGCCAATGGCTTTCAGATTTATAAGAAGATTTTCTGCGCGTTGTGTTCGTCCACTCTCAGCGAGAGGGTCGTCTGCTTTGTGTTTTTTGCCGCATGCAGTCAGTGTGAGTGCTGCCAGGGCTATAGCCGCATATTTTTTCATATTGTATTGTGTTATTTAGTGTTTACGATGGAGTCTGCTACTTGTTCCATGCTCCACTTGAATGTGGCCTTACTGCGATCGGCTCCGTCAACGATGCCCATCCAGTAGAATGATGCAGCATTATATTTTTTGCATAGTCTGATGATGTCGGCAGCCTGTCGGCCTGCTTCACATTTCTGTTCGTCAGTAGATGTCTTGTTGATGGTTTTTTCTTCATTACCATTTGAGCCATATTCGCCTATGATTACGGGGTAACCCTTTGAAATAAAGTGCTTGTCGAGGTCTGTAAAGAGTCTGCTTACTTCTTCAGAACACTTGTTAGTCCATTTCATGTCGTATGTGTTTACCCAGTCCCATGGGTCGTAGCTGTGTACTTCGACAGCCAGGTGGTCTTGGTTGCCGCAAGGATCGTTTGGGACAACAAATAATCTAAGCGTGTTGGGTGTGTGTGAGCCGGAGTAGGTATTGACAATAAGGTTGCGCATATAGTTGTTTCCGCCGGTAGCACGTACAGCATCGACGAAGTCTTGCGCAAACTTGTTGACGTATTGCAGGTTTGTAGTGTCCTTAGGCTCACTCCACTCGGCATTAGGATTGCTCCCAGTCAGCATCTCATTATACCCTTCGAAGAGCAATTCCTGTGGGTAGTTCTTGAAATGGTTGGCAATCTGTGTCCAAAGTTCTTTGAAACGCTCATGCTTAGTGGCAAAGCTGGTGCTGTCGGCTTTGATCCATGATTCCGCAGCAGCTCCAGTGTCGTGGTGAACGTTAATAATACAGTACATATTATTGCCTAATACATAGTTCACTACCTCTTCTACACGGTTCATCCACAGGGAATCGACATTGCCGTCTGAATCCATGTGTTGCCACCAAGTGACTGGGACGCGGATAGCAGTAAAGCCTTTTGCCTTCATCTGTTTCATTAGAAACCCTTCAGTGACAGGCTGTCCCCAGCAGGTTTCATACTGGTCTGATGGTGATCCTGGCTTGATGTCACTTCTGAATGCATCGAGAGAATTGCCTAAGTTCCAGCCAGCCGCCATCTTCTTGACAGCTTCTGTTGCCGTTTCAAACTTCGTAGTTGTGTTTACGCTTCTCTTGCCGCAGCCTGCTAGCAGTATTGCTGCAAAGGCCATAATAATAATCTTCTTCATTTAGATTTTTTAGTTTCTTGCCTACAAAGGTAGTATTATTTGGGCGAAAAACCAAATCTATTTGACTATTTCTTAGGTATATCCTACTTCCGACAGTTTTGTTATTGTTGTATAAAACAATTCTTTATCAGAAATAAAGAAAAGGGGGTATGTGTCACAATTGACGCATACCCCCTCATTCTGATTATGTTATTATTGGGTGTTATAGTGCGGGTGACTTGTCCCAAATGGTTTGGAAGTTGTATGAGCTTTCTGTGCTCGTGCATGCTTTTATCATGGTGGGGACCATAGTTTCGCTGTCATTCAGCCATTTCCCATCAGCATGGTCGATGTAGCCATTGGCTTCATTTCCACTTGTCTTTGAGTTGTTGTCCCAAACAAACATTGGAATGCCGGCAAGGTTGGCTGCACGACAGAAGAACTCCAGGTAGTACTTACGGAAGGCGTTGGCCTTGTCAGTAGTCTGGAATACGCAACCATACTCACCCAGATAGCAGGGGATGCCCTTCTCAATATAGTTGGTGCGCAGCTTATAGAGCATGTTGATGACGTATTCCTCGTTGGCTCCGTCAACAGAGTAAATCGGGTCGGCATTGTGTCCCCAGCTGTTGACCAACAGCGTGTCTTCCTTTTCGTCAACGGGATGCAGGCAGAAGTTGTAGGGGTCATAGCAGTGTACGCCCACCATGATGTGGTTGGCAGGGTCGTTGGGCAGCTTCAGGTGCTCCAGCGTCAAGTCGATGTTGGCAGCATAGCCCGACACACCAATCCAGCGCGTGGCATTGTTGCCGCCAGTATTGCGGATGGCATTCACAGCCCACTGGTTCCAGTTGTTCAGCATGTCAAACTGTTCGTCAGAACCTGTGCCCCAGTCCTCAGCAGTGATTTTACCTTCCTCGTCGTAGGTGGCACCATGAACCTCGTTGAAAGTCTCGAACATCAGCTTGTCGCCATAGCTGGCAAAGCGTACAGCCACCTGCTGCCAGAGGTCGGCAATGAGCGTAGAGTCTTTCTTGGCCTGCTCGGCACTCTTGGCTGACTGGGCAATACCCTTCTCGAAAGAGTCGTGGTGGGTATTCATGATGACGTTGAGCCCGGCACCGATAGCCATATCGACTACACCAGCTACCTCGTCGAGGTAGGCGGCATCGATGATATGCGTCCCCTCAGCCATGTGGTTAGTCCATGTGACTGGCAGACGTACCGTCTTTGCTCCGGCGGAAGCGAGGTTCTGGAAGAGCTCTGCCCTGGGTGTGGCACCATCCCAGTAGCCCCACGTCATGTCTGAAGTGTCAAAGTGGTTACCCAGGTTCCAGCCCCAGCCAAGCTTTTGTGTCATGGCTGTTGCCTCGTTGGCAGGCAGGTCGTTGATGGTGAATGTCACGTTGATTTCCTGGTTGTAGGGGTCACCCTGTGGACCGAGAATGAGACCGGCGGGAATCACCAGGTTCTGTGACTTGTCGAACGACACGTCGGCAGTGATGGTGAGATCCTTGCTGGCACCGAGCACCATGGCTTTCTTGACAGGTGTTCCGTTGAGCGTAATTTTGCTGGTGTTCTCGGTGGCGAAGCCTATGTTCTTGTCAAAGCTGACGGTAATGGTCTTCGTACCATAAATCAGTGCTTGATCAGCAGCGGGAGTGATGGAAACGAACTCCGGAGCACCCACCGTGGGGATGTCGTACTGTGCGTCAGTGTCGTTGCAGGCTGTGGCAAGAAGTGCCACAGCTGCAACGGTCAGTGTATTAAATAGCTTATTCAGTTTCATATCTTCTGTGTTATCGTTTTCGTTAACGTTATTGTTCTCGTTACTCTAATGTTATTTTTGTAGCGTGACAGTTTTCACCCTGTAGAATCCAACAATAGCCCCAGTCATTGAGTGTCGTCAGCTGAGTTGCAATCGTCGCCGTTACCGGAATCTCGATGGCACCATTATGAGCAGACAAATCATAGATGTTCGGGTTGACATTGTTGCCGTTGTTCAGACCAGTGGCAACACCAATCTCGCTCTGGGCGCCCCAGTGTCCGTCGAAGAACTGCACCTGCCACCAGTCGCTCGTCGGGGTGATGTAGAGGCGGAGTGTCTGTCCAACCTTCAGACCGAGGTCGACAAACATATTAGGATTTGAGAGTCCTGCCGTTCCGTCACCAATCTGCCAATTGATGCTCCATGCTCCGAAGTCGATGTCACCCGTCCAAAGCGTCTGTTCGAGTACGGTGTAGTGTGTCACCGTAATCTTGTTGACCACCAGGTTTTCACCTTGGAGAATCCAGCAGTATCCCCAGTCGCATAGCGTCGTCAGCTGTTGCTTCAGCGTTGCCGTGACGGGAATCTCGATGCATCCGCCATGTTCCTCAAGGTTATAGATGCCTGCGTTGATGTTGTATCCGTTGTTCAGACCTGTGGCGACGCCAATCTCGTCCTGCTTGCCCCAGTGTCCGTCGAAGAACTGAATCTGCCACCAGTCGTTGTATGGTGTGACATAGACGCGGATGAGGTCACCTTCCTGCAGATCCATGTCAACGAACATCTTTGGATTAGAGGCTCCGGCCGTTCCGTCGCCGATCTGCCAGTTGATGGACCAGTTGCCCATGTCGATAGCTCCTGACCACAATACGGTCGTTACCTCGCTGTTGGGGATGAAGTCGATGGTGTAGGTAATCTCGCCATTCGAAGAAATCAGGCGAACCTTGGATGCCTTCTTGGCACTTTCAGGAATACCGATGATGAGTTCAGTATTGTTCTTGACGAGTACGAACTGGCAATCGTTGCCGTCAATCTGTACGCCTGTCAGCTTGTCACCGTTGGCTACGGGCAGCGTCAGCGACTCACCGGCCTTGATTTCATCTTCCTCGCCGGGCAGGGCAGTAGCGTAGCAGAATACGGCCTCCTCGATGTTGATAGCAGGAACGTTGGCTACCGTGGTGCCGTTAGCCAGCGTCAGCGTGGGAACACCCGACTGGGCGTTCATCGGCACGGTGAGGGTAATGGCATCGGCAGCACCTTCCACTTTAACGACATCCGACTCGCCGAACTGGACGGTCTTGACCAGGTCAAGGTCAGTACCCTTGATGGTCAGGGCGCCACCGGCACTGACTGATGCATGGTCGTAGCCGCTGACGGTGGGCTTCACCAGCGTGAAGGGCACTTCGACGCTCATGCCGTTGGCCATCATCAGGAGCATATTGCCATCGACAGCATTGTCGGGCACGGACTTGACAACCACCTGGTCGGCTGTAACCTCGATTTCTCCAGCGTTAGCGGTAGCACCTTCTACGTTCGTGGGGAATTCCACTGAGCTTACGATGTTCATGTCTTTACCCTTGATGGTGAGCTTCTGACCGGCCTTCACGGGATTCGGAGCAGCGACGCACTCAGAGGGCTTTACGGTGGTCAGTGTACCTATGGGCACCTCTACGCCCGACTTGCAAACCAACAGGATGTCGCCATCAGGAGCTTCCAATGGTAACATGCATGAAATGCCCTTGCCTTCGACATATTGCATATAAATAGCGCTGACACCGCCGATGGTGACATCTTCAACGATATTGAGATAGGAACCATAGATGAGGATGGTCTCACCAGCCTTACAAAGGATGTTACCCATTGGTTCAGCGGTGTTACGGGCCTTCATCTGAGTGACTGTCGGCAGTCCGATTTCGAGAGCTTCATCAGACACGATAATCTGGTACTCCAGGTTATCCTCCTCTTCCTTGGTGCGCTGGATGGTCAGGTCTGCCGTGTAGAGCGTCAGCTTACCCGTCTTAGCCTTATCAGGCACGCGAACCTCTATGAAATAGCGGTCCTGTGCCACGAAGTCGTTGCTTGACACCAGTACGTCGTCGGCGAAAGCCAGCGAATAGATCAGGTTCAGGTAGTCACCTTCAATCTTTATGACGTCGCCAGGCATGGCTGCTGCGGGCGTGAAACCTGTGATTTCGATGCCCTCAATGTAGGTCAGTTCCTTCTGTGTCGTGATGGTCTGGTCGTCCTTAGTCTTCATCGTGATGATGCCTACTTCCGGGCCGTCCTTGGGAACGGTGACGCGAATCTCGCTGGGAATACCAGACTTAACACTTTCATAGTTTGTGATGGGGGCCACACCAGGAATCTGGATGCTTGCAACCTGGTCGAGGTTGCTTCCCACAAAGCGCAGTGTTCCACCACGCATGACGGGGTTCGGACCGAATGCATTGAGGCTGATACCGCCCTTGTACTGGTTGGTATCCAGGTCGTCCTCGCTGCACGCTGTCAGGGTAAGCCCTACGAGGGCTACCACTAACAGGGTGAATATATTCTTGATACTTTTCATATTATTCTTCGTTTTCGTTTTAGTTATCGTTAACGTTATCTTTATCGTTACTTTTTAGGAACAACGCGGATGTTGTCAATGCGTAGTAGGGGAGTACACTCTTTGCCTGTGCCACCTCCCAAGAGGAACATGGTCAGACTGGCAAAGTCCTTTTCCGTCTTAGGAGCTGCCGAGGCCGGCTTGCCATCCTTGTCAAGTGTCAGGTCGGTCAGCGGCACCGTGACGGTGATCCACTTACCGTCAGTATGGTACTCGCCAGCGGTCATCCAAGGACGATAGAAAGCACGTCCCCAGTCACCAGTCTGCCAGGCGATACTCTTGTCGCCCTCGCCGTTGAAGATGTACTGGTTGGCACCACCTACTTCTTTATATCCGGCAACGGCATAACCAGACAGCGTTACCTGCTCGATAGGCTGGAAGGCTATCTGCATAGCACCAGAAGCCCAGGCATTGTTGGACGGGATGTTCATTTCGAACTTCAGTGCCAGGTTCTCCCACTTCGAGAAGTCGGCCTGCTTGAAGAGCGCTTTACCCGGAGCGTCCGTGATGTTCTGAGGCGTATCCCAGCTACCGCACCAGTAGTCGAAGCGGAAGGGAACGTCCAGCCAGCCACCTTTCTCATCCATAGTGGTGGAACCGTCACCGATGGTGATATAGTGGCGGCAGCCTGTGAGTGAGAACTCGTCCTCAATCGGGTCGCGAACCTTCCAACCCTGCGAGAACAGGCCTGTACCGCCATCGGCAATGGTCTCGAAGTCGAAGAGCATGCCACGATTGTCGAGGTAGTAGAAGGGCGACTGGGCTGTGCCATAGATAGAGGTCATCGTGATGGGACCCCTTTGGGCACCTTCGGGAATGGTCAGCGACACAGAGGTGAAGTCGTCTGAAATGTCGCTCTCATCAATGTCGACGGGAATCAGCGAACCGTCAGCACCCGTAAACCATGCCTGCAGTGGGAAGTTCGGGTCGTAGACGAAATAGTTACCAGTAAAGGTCACCTTGTCGCCAATGCTGGCATATTCGCACGTCATAGCCTTGATGTCAGGAGCGGGGATGACCACCTTGAAGTCGACCGTCACCGTATCCTTCGACTGCGTGACCAGGTAAATCTTATCAGTTACGTTCTTGGGTACTGACTTGGGGACATCGACCAGCAGGGCGTTGTCGGTGATGTAACTTGTGTTGAGAATGGCCTTCTTGTCGTTGAACCATATCTCGTAGACACTCCTCAGATTGGAACCGATGAGTGCCAGCGTAGATTGCGGTGAAGCCTGCTCTACCAGTTCGCCGTTGGTGTAATGGGTGTCAGCAGCATCGTTGTTGCCTTTGATTTCGGTGGATAGACAGCGGATATAGTTCACTGTCGGCAGGCCATCGGCTATCTCATACTTGTCGGGCTCGTCCTTGCATGATGTGAGCATCAGGCCGGAGGTGGCGGCAAGCATCAGCGCCAGGCACTTGTAATATCTTGTTATTTTCATATTCTATCTTTGTTTTCGTTATCGTTTTCGTTATCGTTCCCGTTATCGTTAATATTTGTAAGTTTCACGAACGTCAACATGTACGCCGTCGACATCTGTTGCCAGATTCGGGTTCGACAGCACATCGTCGGCTGTGGGAGGAAGTAGGAAGTACATCTTGCCAGAGTCGGGATCCCTCTTCATGAGGTTTGTAACGTTGGGAGCAGGAACAGAGATGTTGTACATCATGCTGGACGGATCGACGCTCCACGTTCCGTTGTCGTGGTACTCCTTGTAGAGAGCGTCGAGACCCCAGAACTGGTTGCGCTTCTGACCCTGCAGTTCTTTGATGCAGAAGTCGGGATCATAGTATGATGTACGTACGTAGTCGTACCAACGGTCGCCCTCCATGGCAAACTCCAGGCGGCGCTCCTTCCAGATGTCGTCCCAGGTAATTTCGGTGGGTTTGGCATCAGGATGCTGCTGTCCACGGCTGCGTACGGCATAGAAAGCGTCGATGGCCGATGCGTCGGAGGTCTTTGAGCCACGTCCGCCGCAGATGGCTTCTGCATAGATCAGGTAAACATCGGAGAGACGCAGCAGGAAGGTGGGCACTGAGCTGGCCATACGTCCGTCAGAGCATCCTGCGCCCTGTTCGTGGTCATAGGTGTCGCCATAGATATGCTTGACAGTGTTCGAGCCGGTGGCCGATTCCAGCGAGCCCGTAGTGCTGTTCTCGTAGATGAACTTGATATAGTTGAATCCGTTGCCGTCGTGGGGCTTGTCCTGCCAGAACTGTTTGTATGTGAAGCCCGGCAGCATCATAGTGGCATGCAGACGAGGATACTCCTGCAGACCTTTCCATACGTCGGGTGACTGCTCCAGCAGCTTCACGCCAAATGCCTCCTGCAGATCTACGGAGAATCCGTTCCAGCCTCCCCAGGTAGCTCCCCAGTCGTCGATGCCGCTGATGGCGAGGTCGCTCTGGTAGGAGTTCTGACGGGTCCAGTTGGTGCCGTCAGCCGTCCAGCGCCAGGCTATCAAGCCTTCCTCGGTGTAGCGGTTCTTGAGCAGGAAGATGTCCTCGAAGTTGGGCTCCAGCTTCTTGCCGGACTCCTCGATGACCTTCTTGGCATAATCTGCAGCCTTGGCAAGGTCGGCTTTGTTGACAGTGCCGCTCAGGCCTGACTTGGTGAGGTACACCTTAGCCAGCAGGCCAATGGCTGACCACTTATCCAGTCGTCCGGGCTGGGATGCTTTCTCAGGCAGCAACTCGGCAGCCTTCTCCAGTGTCATGATGATATACTCATAGACGTCGGCACGCTTGACCTTCTGCACGGTGCTGTACTCGCCCGCCTGCAGCATTTTGTTGTTGCTGTGTACGATGGGTACCTCACCGAAGGTGCGTACCAGGAAGAAATAGCCCATGGCCTTCCAGAGCAGGCACTCGCCCATGGCTGCTGACTTGAGGCTGAGGTCAACGCTGCTGCCGTCAAGGAGCTCATAGACGGTGTTGGCGTGTCCCACGGCTGCCCATAGCGAGGCAGACATGTTCACAAGGTCTTCATCGGTGCCGTTTACCGTAAACTGCAGGTAAGGGCTGGAACCCCAGAAATAGTTTCCTGACAGTACCTCACCAATCTTGATGAAGCCACGCTGGAAATCATACCAAGGCGAGTTGTACAAATAGGTCGTTGCACCCAGACACTGAGCCTCGGTCTTATAGTAGTTATCGGTGGTATAGCTGTCCTCACTTGGCTTGTCAAGGAAGTCTTCGCAACTGGTGAAGACAAGTCCTGCGATGGCAAGGAATGTCAGCTTTTTGATATTATTGATTTTCATATGATTCTTCGTTTTCGTTATCGTTTTCGTTATCGTTATCGTTAACGTTATCGTTAGAATGAGATGTTCAGTGCAAATGAGTAAGTCGTAGGCGAGGGATAGCGTCCGTTATCCAGACCGAATACGTTGGCACTTGTTGTGCTGGCACCGACTTCAGGATCATAGCCGCTGTAGTTGGTGATAGTCCAGAGGTTCTGGATGTTGCACGACAGACGCAGGTTGTCAATGCCCAGTTTGTGGATCCACTTCTTGGGGAAGGTGTATCCAAGGGCAATGTTCTTCAGACGAACGTAGCTGCCGTCCTCAATATATCGGTCGCTCCAGCGGTCGTTGTCGTTCGGGTCGTTGATAGAGGCACGAGGCATGGAGGTGTTGGGATTGGCGACGCGAATGTTGGTGACGTCGTCGTACCAGTTGTAAATCAGCTGGCCGTCACCGCGGTCGATACCTGCACTGTAGTCCTTGTTGGGGTCGATGGGCTCCAGCACGGCACGGTCGTTGACATCCACCAGCTGGTTGGTCCACGACGAGTTCATGTGAGTGAGCTTCATCTTGTTGTAGTTACCGATCTTGCCGCCAACGGAACCGTTGATGAAGATGTTCAGGTCGAAATTCTTATAGGTAAAGGTGTTGTTGAATCCGAAAGTGTACTTCGGCAGCGGATTGCCGATCACGGTACGGTCGGCCTCGGTGATAACACCGTCGCCGTTCAGGTCCTTGTACTTGATGTCGCCTACCCATACGGTAGAACCCTTGGCGAATACGCCGTTCGTGGGGTAGGCTACCGGCTTCGGCGATGTCTCCAGGTCTTCCAGGTCTTTATAGACACCGTCGCAGACATAGCCGTAGAAGTTATAGAGCGATTCGCCCTCCTTGGTGTACGACACAACGTCCGTCCACTGTCCGTAACCGGTCAGTGCCACCGATGTCGTTCCGTCGCTCAGGCTGACGAGCTTATTTTTGTTGAACGAGATCTGGAAGTCGGCGTCCCATGTGAACGGGCCGACAATGGGGTGGGTGTTGAGGGCAATCTCGACACCCGTGTTACGGATGTGTCCGTAGTTACCCCACGGTGCTTTCAGTGACGAAGAGCCGTTACCCTGTGTACCCATGATGGAGGGGAGGTTCAGCATCATCAGCATGTCCTTGGATTCCTTGACATAGAAATCGACGACGAGGTTGATGCGGTCGTGCAGGAAGCCGAGGTCAAGACCGACGTTCCATTGTTCCTGGCTCTCCCACTTGATGTCCTTGTTGGCAATCTGTGCCGGACGGTAGGTGATGCCGAGGTCTGACTCCATCTTGCTCAGGGGGACGCCCCACTTGAATCCGCCGATGTTGGCATTACCGGTCTGTCCCCAGCCTAAGCGAAGCTTACCATTGCTGACGACCTTACCCAAGGCCTGCTCAAAGAATTTCTCATTCGAGAAGCGCCATGATGCAGCAAAGGAGTGGAAGCCTGCCCAGCGGTTGTTGGGGCCGAAGTTCGAGCTACCGTCGTAACGGTAGGTGTAGGTGGCGTTATAGCGATTGTCGTAGCTGTAGGTCCAGCGGGTGAAGAACGATGCCATCGAACTGCTGCCGAAACCGTTGCTGAACGACTGCGTGCCCTGTCCCAGATTGGGGCTGTGTACCTCGTCGGAAGGCAGGTTGGTGTTCGAGATGGAGATGTAGTCATATTTCGACTCCCAGGCCTCCTGACCAATCATACCCGTCACGCTGTGCTTCTCGGCAAAGGTGTGCATCCATGTCAGGTAGTTCTTGATTTGCAGGAACTTACCGCTGTTCTTATTCCACGACGACGAGTTGGTGGTGCGCTTCCACGTGCCTAAGCTGATGGTGGGCTCGTAGGTCTCACCCTTGCTGGCATTAACGTCGAAACCTACTTCGGTGTGCCACGTCAGTCCCTGGAACGGAGTGACGTCGAAGAAGATGTTGCCGTTCAGCTTCTGGCGGTTCAGCAGAATCTCGTCCGACATAGCCATGGCAATGGGGTTGGGATTGGTGTAACCCTCCTGGCTGATGCTGGAGTAGTCGCCGTCTATATTATAAATAGGTATAGAGGGAATGGTTGTCAGTGAATAGGTGATCAAACCCTCGTCGGAGTCAGCCAGCTTCAGGTTGTCGTTGCTGTTCGAGTAGGCGAGGTTGACACCCATCTTCAGCCAGCTCTTCAGCTCGGCATCGATGTTGGCGCGGAACGACAGACGGTCGAACTCCGAACCGATGATGGTACCCTCCTGATCCATGTAGGAACCTGAGACGTAGTACTTCACCTTGTCGGTACCGCCCTGAGCCGAGATCTGGTGGCTGTGCTGCCAGGCAGTCTGGAAGACGGCATCCTGCCAATTGGTACCCTTACCCAACAGGCTGGGGTCTGCCAGATAGGCGTTTTGGGTGGCTATCTCGCCCTGGTTGTACATTCCGTTGTAGAACTGGGCATACTCACGCAGGTTCATCATGTCGAGTCGCTTGGTCTGGCGACTGGCAGCCACCATGCCGTTGTACGAGAACTTAGCCTCGCCGGCCTTACCGTGGCGGGTGGTGATGAGCACGACACCATTGGCACCCTGGGCACCATAGATGGCGGTGGCCGAGGCGTCCTTCAGGATTTCCATGGAGACGATGTCGGCAGGGTCAATAGTCGACAACGGTGAGATGGTTGATACCGAACCGTTACCCAGTGCGTCGCCCAGTCCGTAGGCGGCACCTGACTCACCACGGTCGTTGCCTCTGACAATTACACCATCGATAACATACAGCGGTTCGGCATTGGCATTGATGGTAGCCGTACCACGTACGCGGATGGACGATGCCGAACCCGGTGCACCAGAGGTCTGAACAGCCGATACACCTGCGGCGCGTCCCTGCAGCGACTGGTCGAGCGACGTGATGATGGAGCCCTTCAGGGCTTTCTCACCGATGGTTGACGACGCTCCCGAGATGTCGCTCTTCTTCATCGTACCATAGCCGACGACGACCACCTCATCAAGCATCTTCTTGTCTTCCTCCAGCGTAATTTGGTAGTGCGTCTGGTTAGTGACCTTGACTTCCTTGGTGATGTAGCCGATGTAGCTAATCACGAGCGTCTGCCCCTGCGAGGCATTCAGCGTGAAGTTTCCGTCAAAGTCCGTGGCAACACCTGTCGATGTTCCCTTGACAACAACACTTGCACCGATCACGGGCCCCATGGCGTCGTTGACGGTACCAGTAATCTTCTTCGCCTGTTGTACAGCGGGCAGCGGTGAACTGCCCTCTACTGCATAGACAACGGGCGAGTGCCCCAGCAGGAATATAGCACATAATCCTGCCAGCAGAGAGTTTTTACTGCAATTTAGATTCATACTTTGTTTGTTAGTTATTAGTATATAATTAAAAATGAGAAATCAAAGTTAGCTGTGCAAAAATACAAAATAATTAAAAAGTATCAAAAGGAATTTCCAGTTTTTTTTTGCAGAATAATCATATTTCATTAGAAAAAAGCGTAATTGTATCAGTGCATGTTAAATATTTTTGGTCGTAGCTCTCGCTTTTATGGGTTTTGTTGCCCTGTGGAAGATTGTTCAAAACAAGCAGTATTAATCGTGAAAACTGGCTCAAAAGGCTTGTTTTTATTGGCTTTTGTACATAAAACAAAGTACATGTAACATTTGATAAAATAAAAAAGGTTGTAAAACATTAATTTTGCAGCATGAAATTTATAACTAACTAAAATTTAAAACTAATAATCAATTTTAACTATGAAATAGCGGAAGAAAAATCTCATTCACCATTGCGGGCCTGGTGGGCTTGGCGTGGAAGGAACTTAGTATTTTTACTTGTTTCTACTAACTATAACTTTTGTATTTATCAATAATCATAGAAAAAACTAAAGTATGAATCAAAAAATCAGAAAGACAGCGCTGTTGATGGGTGCATGCTCCATTTTAGGAATGTACTCACCAATGACGGCCAGTGCCAAGACTTCGGTTCAGGCTGTTCAACAGTCAACCAAGAAGGTTACGGGTACCGTATCTGACTCCCAGGGGCCAGTGATTGGTGCCAGTGTCGTTGAAAAGGGAACCACTAATGGCGTGGTAACCGATTTCGACGGAAACTTCACTCTTAATGTGAAACCAGGTGCTACTCTGGAAGTTAGCTACATTGGTTACACTACTCAGGAGATTGCCGTTGGCAATCAGTCGAATTTTGCTGTTACCCTACAGGAAGACAACAATTCTTTGGATGAAGTTGTCGTTGTGGGTTATGGTACTATGAAGAAAAAGTTGGTGACAGGTGCTACTGTTCAGGTTAAGGGTGAGGATATTGCCAAGTTGAACACCACCAACGCACTTGAAGCCATGCAGAGTCAGACACCAGGTGTTCAGATCACACAGAGTTCTTCTCAGCCTGGTAAGGGCTATAAGGTCTATATCCGTGGTATCGGTACTACTGGTGATGCCCAGCCTCTTTATGTTATTGATGGTGTAGCAGGTGGAAACCTGGACGGCATCAACCCCAATGACATCGAGAGCATCGACGTGCTGAAGGATGCTGCATCGGCAGCCATCTATGGTGCACGTGCTGCTAACGGTGTTATTCTGGTTACTACCAAGCAGGGTAAGGCTGGTAAGATTGAACTCAGCTACAATGGTGCAATGGGTTGGTCAAACGCTTACAAGCGTCCGCAACTGCTTAATGCTCAGCAGTATATGACTATTATTGATGAGTTCTACTTTACCACTTCTGGTGCAAAACTGGATTGGCCTGGTTTCGTTCCTCAAAACATTCTCGACAAGGTTGCTAACGGTTGGGAAGGAACTGACTGGTGGGGCGCTTTTGAAAACAAGAATGCTTTACAGAATAATCATTCATTAACCTTGACCGGAGGTACTGACATGTCTAAGTTTGCAATGTCGTATACCTATACTGGCAATGAAGGTATTATGGGTGCTGAGCAAGCTTCTTACTACAAGCGTCATACTATTCGCATCAATAGTGACCACGTGCTTTTGAAGGCTAAGGACTTTGATGCCATCACCATCGGCGAAAATATTTCTCTTGGCTATTCTAAGAGTCACGATTTGGCTGAGGACGGCATGTATTGGAGTTACATCCACGACCTGCTTCAGACTTCACCCCTCGTTCCACAGTATGCTGACAATGGTGACATTTATAATTATAATAAGTATGGCGAGGGCTGGAACGACCAGATTTTCAAGAATCCATGGGAGAGCTTAAGCAAAGGTGGTTTCAACTCTATGGCTGAGAGTCGCAATCTGAATGTTAACGCTACTGCTTTCCTCACTGTGCAGCCTATTAAAGGTTTAAGATGGCGCACCCAGTTCAACTATGCATGGAATGCCGGAACCTATCGTAGCTATGGTGAACCTCGTTCTCCAGCAAACGGTTCTGCTATTGTTGACTCTTATAGCGGCAGCCAGAGCGCATACATGAATACTAATTGGTCTGTAGAAAACACAATTACCTACGATCTTCCTATCTTCTCTGGTCACAAAATCAGTGTAATGGCTGGTCAGAGTTTCCAGAGTTCAGCATGGGGTGAAAACATCGGCGGTTCTAACAAGGCAAAATATGGTGAACAGCTTGCAACACTGAAGGGATGGGATTCTGCATACCTGTCAAACTTCAAACTTACAAGTGCCACTGATGCCACTCTGACTGGTGCACCAACTGATGAAAGTTATCTTGCTTCATGGTTCGGACGTGCTACCTGGGACTACAACGAAAAATATATGGCTACCGTCACTGTACGCTATGATGGTTCAAGCGTATTCAACGATGGTCACCGTTGGGGTGCCTTCCCATCAATTTCTGCAGGTTGGGTAATCAGCAACGAGAAGTTCATGGAGAAGACCAGCAGCTGGCTCGACTTCTTAAAGATCCGTGCATCATGGGGTCAGAACGGTAACTGTGCTATTCCTGCTTACCAGTATCTTGCTACTATCGGCCAGTCTGGTCAATATAACGACAATGGCTATAAGTTTGCTTCTGACATGAACACCTCAGTTGCTGGTACTCCAAAGACTGGTGCATACGCAAACATTCTGCCGAACTATGACCTTACATGGGAGACCTCTGAGCAGCTCGACTTAGGTTTTGACGCTCGATTCCTTAACAACCGTTTGGGCGTAAACTTCGACTGGTATAAGAAGACAACTAAGGACTGGTTGATTACAGGTCCTCACGTTGCCATCTATGGTACAAACCCGGCATACATCAATGGTGGTGACGTTGAGAATACAGGTATTGAACTTGCTCTCACTTGGAACGACAGAATCGGTAAGGACTTCAGCTATAACGTAGGCGTAAACTTTGCTACCAACAAGAACGAGGTTACTCGTATTGCTAACGACAACCACTACATCAATGGTCCTGGCGGTGTTCTCTCACAGGGTACAGAATATGTATATCGTGCTGAGGAAGGCAAGCCTATTGGTTATTTCTATGGTATGTCTTATAGTGGAATCTGGCAGAGTCAGGATCAGATTGATGAAGCACGCGCTAAGATGGAAGCTGAAATCGCAGAAGGTAAGATTCCTACCATTGTAGTTCTCAAGAATGCTCAGCCTGGTGACTGTATCTGGGATGACTATAATCATGATGGTGAGATTAACTATTCTGAAGGCGACAAATGCGACCGCCACGAGATTGGTAATCCTAATCCAGATGTTACCCTTGGTATTAACCTCGGTTGCACTTGGAAAGGCTTCGACTTCGCTGTAAATGGTGCTGGTGCATTTGGTCAGCAGATTATGCGTTCTTACCGTTCATTCGGTGACAACCCTGTCCAGAACTACGACACCACAATCTTAAATCGTTGGCATGGTGAAGGAACCTCTAACGACCAGCCACGTCTGTCGGCAACAGGTCATAATAACACTATCTGGGTATCAGAGCGTTATATGGAGGATGCTGACTACTTCAAGATTAAGACCCTGACTCTTGGCTACGACTTCAAGCATATCTGGAAGGCTTGTCCGTTCCAGCAGCTCCGTTTCTATGTTCAGGCTCAGAATCTCCATACATTCACTGGCTACACTGGTCTCGATCCTGAGGTTGGTAACTCTGGTGGTGGTACAGGCTGGGCTTCTGGCATTGACCTGGGTCTTTACCCAACCTCTCGTACTTATTTGGTTGGTGCAAGTATTAAATTCTAATTCGATAATAAGTTATGAAGAAATATATTTTATCATTGTTGACTGTTTTGTCAGCAACAACATTGTTGACATCTTGTAACGACATGCTGGACACTGAGCCACGTAAGACCGAGATGAATAAGGAGACGTTCCCTGGCAAATCAGGTGACGTTGAGTCTCAGCTTGCTGCTATATACAGCATTATGAATGTGCTTGGTGGAGGCGACTCTGACACTACATTCCCCTTGTACTGGTGGGAGATTATGTCAGACGACTGCTACGGAAGTGGTGGTTTGCAAGACAACAAAGTGAAGTCTATGCACTATCTTGTACAGATGAGTGCTAATCAGTATGAGTTCCCGTTTGTTTCTCTTTATGGTGGTGTAAAGCGCTGCAATGACTTGATTGAGAACATCGACAAAGTGCCCTGGCAAGAGGGTGATGAGGCATTGCGTGCCCAGCAACTCGGTGAGGGTTTCTTTATGCGCGGACTTTATACCCTGTGGCTCACCCAGCTATACGGCGACGTTCCCCTCATCACTGCATCTGAAGTACCTGCTGAGATGGAGGAACAGGTAAGTGCCGACGAGGTAATCTATCCTCAGATTATTGCTGACTTCGTATCAGGTATGACTCTTATGGGCTCTGATCGTGGTTATGGCGACGGTCATGCCAACAAGTATGTTGCTGAGGCTTTCCTTGCTCGTGCTTATATGTTCTGGGCAGGCTTCTATCAGAATGCAGGCGAGCTCGCAACAGGCAATGTTCCTGCCATCAATCTTCTCGATCGCAACAAGGAGCCTATCAAGCAGGAAGGTTGTAGCGTTGCCTCTATATCAAAGCAGGACGTAATAAATGCTTTGAAGGATATCGTCAGCAATGGTGGTTACAAGCTCTGTGAGGACTACCGCTCACTGTGGCAGTACTCTAACAGTCTCCTCTGGGACGAGGCCCACGACGGCGAAGGTCATGCATACAAATTCATCGAGGACATGAAGCGTGAAAACTGCTTCGACCAGCCTGGCATGGGTAACGGCAATACAGAGGAACTCTTCCAGATTCAGTTCATGAATGCTTCTGCTTGGGGTATTCCCGGTGGATATTATAGCACAGCTCGTCAGTATTCATGCTACGTTTCTTGCTTCTGGGGACTTCGTTGTAACGGCAATAATGGTAAGCGTGACTTCACCTATCCCTTCAACGAGGGTTGGGGACAGGGCACTCCCTCTTGCAACATCTGGGACGACTGGACACACGCTGAGGAAGTCGGTAATTATTCTGACATCCGAAAGCTCGGTTCTTTGATCGACCTTGATCACGAGTTTGAAGGTTTAGGTGGATATACCTACGTGAAAGACGACTGCGAGGAATCAGGCTATGCTGTCAAGAAATTCAACTCTGTAGAACTTGATGCTTGTGGTGCCGACAAAGATACATGGTGGTCGAAGGCTCCTGGTTACACCAGTAGCTCACTCGACAATAAGATGCAGGGTGACCACTTCGAAGACTTCTATCTGATGCGCTATCCTGATGTGCTGCTTATGCTTACCGAGCTTACTGGTGAACCTCAGTACATGAACCAGGTGCAGAAGCGTGCCGGTGTTCCTGAGACTCCTTACTCTCTGGAGGCTGTTCAGAACGAACGTCGCTGGGAGTTTGCCTTCGAGGGTATTCGTTTCAACGATATGCGTCGTTGGACAGGTAACAAGCCAACCACAACATCTTACGCTCCCAAGGCTCTTCAGGCACAGGCTGGTAAGACTACTACCCACCATGGTAATAAGAAGTATACTATGAAGCACATGACCTGCTCTTGGACTAAGCGTTACATCGACACCAATGGTTTCCTGGCTAAGCCCCAGAGTCAGATTAATCTGATGAATGGCAAGCTGAAGCAGAACCCAGGTTGGGATTCTGATACTCCTGAAGATGAAAAGACTTACGTGACACTTTATTAATTAAAAATAGACAATCAATATGAAAAAGATATTTTTGTTTTTTGCCGCAGTTTGTGCGCTTGTCGCCTGCGATCCCACTTCCGAGGATATCAGCAATGCCGGTAGCATCACTCTTGACGAGCTGAAGGCAATGACCAGCGTCACTGTCAACAAGGCAGAAAATGGCCAAAATGGTAATGTCATTACCTGCAAGACCACAGCTCCTGTTAATGCCAAGTGGACTTTCAAACCTTCGGTTGGCCCAGGAAAGGATATTGTGAACTACGGTGTAGTTAAGAAGATGGCTATTGACGACTATATCGTCACTCTGACAGCCCTTTGTGCTGATGGCACAGAACTTAAGGCAGATTATCCTATTAGTTGTCAAGTTATTACAGACCCTCTCGTTAAGGTTTATATTTATGGTGAGGATCCTACCACTGAGCCTCCATTCACTCCCAATGCTTGGGATATGGGTCAGATGCGTTTCAGCGACTTCGAGGGTGCCTACCTGCCATACCTCTCTGATGAGGTCTACGAGAATCTGACCACCATCATCTTCGACGTGGCCGAGGCCACCGACGACTGCAAGGTAGCCATCTCCAACGGCTGGTGGGGCAACTGGTACTACGACACCAACCCGTGGTCTGGCACGCCGAAGTCGGTTAAGCCTGGTCTGTTCGAGGTAACCATCAACGACGTCATCAACCGTGAGTGCTCCAGAAAGTACAAAGATGAAGAACCTGCAGGTGGCAAGGATCTGGCTCTCATGGTGGTGGGCGGCAGTTGTACTATCAAATCCGTTTACTATGAGGAATAATCATTCCTTGTCGGTATAATTCATTTAGGGCTGGCTCAATTAATGGGTCAGCCCTTTATTGCAGAAAAATAATGAAAAAATGTAAAGTTTCTGAAACAATTCTCTATGTAAGTCTTTTGGCTTTCATATCGTTCGTTATATATTTATTATACACCTATCAAGAGGTGTTCTATACGGCACACGACCGTTCTGAGTTCATATTCGGGGCACCTTTCTTTCATACCCTTCTTTCAAAACCCTTCGGAGTGATGCAGTATGTGGGGGCCTGGTTTACACTGCTTTTCCGTCATCCTTGTGTAGGAACAGGTGTGATGATAGCTATATGGACCCTCATATTCTATGTGGGTACAAAAGCTTTTCGGTTACAGGGAAGTGCCTCGGCTCTGATGCTCTTGCCTGTAGCCTGTCTGCTAACGTCGGTTGTAGATCTGGGATATTGGGTATATATCTCTACTATCAGGGGCTATTGGTTCTCACAGTCTATTGGCTATCTAGTCATGCTATTGCTCTTATGGGCAGCGCGCAGTACCCCACGCAAATGGCATCTTGTTTGGTATTTATTCGCCTTTTGCGTCTATCCGGTGCTTGGGTGGTTTGCATTACTATTTGTATTATGTCTGGCTCTTTGTGACAAACTCACCTGGCGTGAGCTTGTGGGTATTATCCTGCTCATCTTTACCGCCAGCATATGGCATACCCTGTACTATTCTAACATAAGATTTGACGATGTCGTACTGGCAGGCTTCCCTCGTTTTGAGACTACTATGGATGCAAGCCCGCATCTGTCCATACCGTTCTGGGTACTTGGTGCCGTCTCTTTGTGTATTTCGCTATGTGGCTGGTTTCACAAGGGGAAATGCATTTTTCAATTTACCATTTTCCATTTTCCATTTATTCCCGTGCTATGCGCCGCTGCAGGCGTTGTCTTTACCTCGTCGCTGATGTATTACGACCAGAACTATATCAAGGAGATGCGCATGGTGCACTACGCTTCAGATGACAACTGGAAGGAGGTTCTGCGAATCGCCGAGGACAATAAGAAGCCAACAAGCACGATGATATTTCTTAAGAATTTGGCTCTTATGCACGAGGGGGGACTGCTCGACCGTTCATTCAAATTGGGCAACGATGCCGTCGATATCACCAACCCCGATTCGCTACATGTCAGTTTCCTGAACATTGCATCACCGCTGGTCTATTACAACTACGGCATGATGAATGAAGCCATCCGCCTGAATTTTGAACTTGCCATTCAATACGGTTTCTCGCCTTTCTATTTGAAAACACTTTCTCGTTGTGCCCATGCAAAAGGCGAAAATAAGATAGTACAACGCTATACCACCTTTTTGCATCACTGTCCTTTTTACGGCAGTTGGCAACCTGCTCCAGTCAAAGAAATTACCAATGAGCTGCAAACATGCTATCCCGATGAGCTCACTGGTGTAGAGAATAGTGAGAGCTATCTTGTCAACAGCATCAGTCTCTGGTACGAATCCGAAAGTAAAGTGGCTTCCGAACAGGCATTGTTTTATGCCATGCTGCGTTGTGACTCGCGTCGCTTCTGGCCATCACTGCGCAATTATGTGAAGTTGCATCTCGACGAGCAATTTCCTCTTCATGCGATGGAGGCTTATATCCTGTATATGGACAAGGCTCCGGAAAAAAAGCGAATAATGCTTCCTGTTGAGCAATCCGTTTATGAGCGATACAAACGGTTTTGGGATACATTGGGCAGAAAGATTAAGAGTGGTATTCAACTAGAAACAATTGGAGAAGAAATGTATAAAGAATGGGGAGATACCTATTGGTGGTATAATATTTTTGGAAGAAAGCCCATTCAATCACAAGGTAATATTGCAAACAAACAACCTGCGTAACATGGCTATGAAAAATAAATATGCATTAAGCATAATATATTATGCATTTATCCTGCTGTTCGCATCGTGTGTGAATCACCCCGACGTGCCCTCTTCATCAAAAGAGACCAAGTGTCTGCCTGCCATATTTCCCGATTATTGCAATGTCACCGTGCCTTACAATATAGCGCCACTCAACTTTATGCTTCCCTCTGACCAGTACGAAGCTTGCGTTGCACGTTTCACTACGTCCGATGGCCAGCAACAGACCTACGGCAATGGCGTAAAGGTGCAGATACCTGTGGAAGAATGGCACACCATGCTTGATATTTCCAAGGGCAAAAGCATCCAAGTAGAGGTGTGGGGAAAGAAAGGGGATGAATGGATGTCGTTCAACCCGTTTGAGATCCATATCGCTAAAGAGCCAATCGACGGATATGTGTCGTATCGTATTATCGAGCCATCATATATAGTATATGACTATATGGAGATTTCCCAGCGTGACCTTACATTATTTGGTGAGACACAAATTTTCAACAACAAGGTTACCTGCGATAATCCCAAAGGCCAGTGCATCAACTGTCATAGCTATCAAAACTACAAAACCGATAACATGCTATTTCATGTGCGTGTAACCCGTGGCGGTACTGTCATCGTAAACGATGGTAAAGCCTCAAAAGTAGATTTGAAACGCGACTATACGATCTCTGTAGGCGTCTATCCGTCATGGCATCCTACAGCCAAGCTAATAGCTTTCTCTACCAACCAGACGCGACAGACCTTCCATACGTTAAACCCCAACAAAATTGAGGTTTATGATGAATCTAGCGACCTGATTCTCTACGATGTAGAGACCGATTCGGTGAGTGTCGTCAGCAACGATTCCACTTTGTTGGAGGTGTTTCCTACCTGGTCGCCTGATGGCAAATACCTGTATTACTGCAAGTCTGTTCTGCTTCCTGAAGAGATGCGCGACAAGGATATCCGCACCACATTCGAGAAAATACAGTATAATCTCTATCGCCGTTCGTTCGATCTGGCAACGCATGTCTTTGGTGAAGAGGAACTGGTGTATGATGCTGCCTCTGCCGACAAGAGCGTCACCCTGCCACGCATCAGCCCCGACGGACACTATTTGTTGTTTGCCCAGGGACAATATGGCTGCTTCCATATATGGCACCATGATGCCGACATAGTTTGTATCCCAATAGACCAATATACAGGTACCCCCCTCACGGCAGAAAGCGCCTCGCAAGTCGATCTAACTCCTCTCAACAGCGATGGACATTCTGACAGTTACCCTTCATGGTCGAGCAACGGCCATTGGATAATGTGTGCCAGCCGTCGTCTCGACGACAACTATAGCCGCATCTTTATTTCCTATTTCAACCATGGAAAGGTTGAAAAGTCTTTCTTGTTGCCACAGGAAGACCCTGAATTGCATATCAGTCTCATAAAGAGTTATAACCGTCCTGAGTTCATGGTCGAACCAGTCAAAATCAGTATTGGAGAGTTCAGCAAAGCGGTTAATAAATAATATATCACATGAAGCATTTACATTATTTGTTCACCATCCTCTTCGGTGTAGCGGTATTCCTCTTCTTTGGACTGGCATATCCGCATCATCTGCATTATCAGGAGCAGTATCAGCTTTTTCTCTTCGACAGCACCTATGTATTTGACATTGTTAAACATCCTGGTGGCGTTGCCGACCTGCTCGGACGCTTCTGTACACAGTTTTTCCTTTATGCCTGGGTGGGAGCTGCAATCATTGCTGTGCTGCTCTCGCTGGTGCAGCTGCTGATGACTCGTTTGGTTGATTGGGGATGGCTAAATGGTTTGTGCTTTATACCCTCTTTTCTTCTCTGGATTTTCCAGCTCGATGAGAATGCGTTGATGGGTGGTGTCTGGGCCGTATTGCTCACACTCCTAGCTATTTGGATCGTTTCTGTTCTACCAAAAAATCGGATGCGCATCATAGCTATAATTACTATTATTCCTGTCCTCTATTGGATGGTTGGACCAGCTTGGAACGGGAGTCATTATTATCGCTATCCTGCTGTCACTCCTTATCTGTTGTATGCGGCATGGCTGTCTGCCGTATTTCTTCCGCTCCTCATTCGCATCATTGCCAATCGTGTTTTTGCTCCTGTAGGGCGGTGGCAGAAAATCTTCTATTTTTCACTCCTCGTTATAACCTTCATTGTCATGGGTACATTTGTCAGGAATAACAGCAATTTCAAGGCAGAGAAGGTGATGCAATACGACTTCATGGCCCGCTTCCAGCAATGGAACAGGATTCTTGATACTGTTGATTCTGAAAAACCGAACAACCAAATTGGAGTTACTGTGCAGAATCTTGCCTTGGCCATGCGCGGCATGCTCGTAAATCATATGTTTGACTATAATCAGAATGGTGTTGCCGGGCTTTTACCTGATGTCACGCGTGATGCAACCAGTCCTTTGCCAACAGCAGAGGCATTCTATCAGTTGGGTATGATCTATGCTGCTCAACGTACTGTGTTTGAAGCTCAGGAAGCTATACTCGACTTCCAGAAAAGTGCCCGATGCTATAAGCGACTGGCACAGACCAATCTTATCAACGGCAGCTACGAAGTATCTCGTAAATATCTTATGGCCCTGCAGAAGACCCTCTTCTACCGGCAATGGGCCAACGAAACGCTCACTCTGTTGGGTGATGAAGAGGCCATTGCCAAGCATCCTGAATATGGTCGTCTGCGCCGGATGGCCTACAAGAATGATTCCTTTTTCGGTGACAAGGTGACCCCTCAGATGCTTGAAGATCTTTATTTCAGCAACACTGATAATCAACTTGCCCTTGAATATCTGAGTGCATTCTATTTCCTGACTGGCGACCGCGAAGGATACGCCAAATTACTACTTAATATAAAAGGAAAAGTGAATAGTGAATAATCTTACCGCTCAGCGAAAATCATTAAGTTCTAAGCTCAAAGTAAAATGAAACAGAATAATATTTTCCCTTTATGCCTTTTTACCCTTTTGCTTTTCATCTATGCGTGTACTGAAACTGTCAGTGATGCAAAGCAGGAGACCAGTCTGCCTCATATATATCCAGACTACGTTGGCGTCACAATTCCTGTGAATATTGCTCCTCTCTGCTTCAACATGGCCGACGAGACGGTTTTGTGTGTTGATGCCGTTGTGTCAGACAGTCACGGACATTCCCTTCATGGTCAGGGAAAAGAGTCGGTTGACTTCGATATTGACGACTGGCACACACTGCTCAGCTCCCTTTCCTTTGAGAGAGGAGCGGGGAGAGGTATCGACTCACTCAGCGTCACCGTTTCCGCCAAGTATGATGATGGCTGGCACACATATAGTCCCTTCTACATCTATGTCAGCGCCGACAGCATAGACTACGGCATCTGCTACCGTCTTATTGAGCCAGGCTATGAGGTATGGAGCAAGATGGGTATTTACGAGCGCGACCTCTCAACGTTCGAAGAGCATGCGCTGATTGAGAACACGCAGTTCGAGGGCTGCGTCAACTGCCATAGTTTCAATCGGGGGAATCCTAATGATATGAGCCTTCACATCCGTGGTTCTCATGGTGCAACACTACTGCGCCACAACTCATCGCTCACCGCCTTTAACACTAAGACCCCTCAGACGCTTGGACTGTGTGTTTATCCCTATTGGCATCCTTCAGGGCGCTATATTGCTTATTCCACCAATACCACTAATCAGACGTTCCATAGCGCCCATCCCAACCGTGTTGAGGTTTTCGACTCTGCCTCCGATCTGCAGGTATATGATGTAGAAAGAAATGAATTGCTGCTCTCGCCTCTTCTCAAACAAGACTCCGTCTATGAGACTTTCCCTGTTTTCTCTGCTGAAGGCCGCTCTATCTATTTTTGTGCGGCCCGTGCCCTACCTGAGGGCAGTCACCAGCTCGACTCTATCCGCTATAGTCTCTGTCGCATTGATTTCGATCCAGCTTCGGGTACTTTCGGTGATCATATTGACACCATAGTTGATGCTAACACCTCTTCACTGCGGGATGGCAGGGTAGGGGCTTCAGTGTCTTTCCCACGTCCTTCCTACGATGACCGTTTCCTATGCTATACCCTCTCAGACTACGGACAGTTCAGCATCTGGCATCATGAGGCCGACCTCTGGATGCTTGACTTGCAGACGGGTATTTCACGTCCAATGACTGAGGCAAACTCTGACGATACAGAGTCGTTCCACAACTGGAGTACCAATTCGCGCTGGCTTGTGCTGAGTTCCCGTCGCGATGATGGGCTTTATACGCGTCCTTATTTCTGTCATGTCGATGACAATGGGAATGTTACAAAGGCATTTATGCTGCCTCAGCGTAATCCGCGCCGTTTCTATCGCGACCGCTTCTTCTCCTTCAACGTGCCTGACTTTATCATTCGTCCGACTCGTTTCGATGGTCATAAGGCAAGTAGGATAATAAACGATGATTATCGCAAGAATTTCGGAGTCCGCAATTAGCCGCAAAACGTGCTCAAAGGCTATTGTTCATTTGTTAAGGAAGCGTCTCCGTTGTGAGACGTTTTATTATTTACTGATGAAGTGTTTTCAGGCACATGTGTCGTTATTGGCCAGATAAAAATAGTGTTAATCTTAAGAATTCTTTGTTTATAGCTGTATTTTCTTGCTGTTTTCAACAAAAAATGCAAAATAGTATTATAATTAATCAATAAAATATGTTATCGTTTCCCAAAAAAGTCTTATCTTTGCACGGCGTAAAGTTCAATAATGAAACTTAATTACTACCAATAATACTAACAATTAAATAAATAAACAATATGGGAATAAGAAAGTAAGAATGTAATCACCATTGCGGGCCTAGTGGGCTTGGCGTGGAGGAGATGTCATGTCTCTACTAGCTAAACATTGTATTTATCCAATCAATTCAAAGAAAATACTTAAGTATGAATCAAAAAATCAGAAAGACAGCGCTGTTGATGGGTGCATGTTCCCTTTTGGGTATGTACTCACCAGTAACGGCCAATGCCGAAAGTTCGGTACAGGCTGTTCAACAGGCAACTAAGAAGGTTACAGGTACTGTGTCTGACGCTATGGGTCCCGTAATAGGAGCCTCAGTCGTGGAAAAGGGCAATACCGGTAACGGTGTGGTCACCGACTTCGATGGTAATTTTACCATCAACGTGAAGCCCGGTGCAACTCTTGTCATCTCCTACATTGGTTTTACCACTCAGGAGATTGCTGTAGGCAACCAGTCTAACATTTCTGTTACGCTGAAGGAAGACAATGCCCTGCTCGACGAAGTGGTTGTAGTAGGTTATGGTGTTCAGAAGAAGAAGCTCGTCACCGGTGCTACCGTTGAGGTGAAAGGTGAGGATATTGCTAAGCTGAACACAACTCAGGTGCTGGGTGCCCTGCAGAGTCAGAGCCCTGGTGTGTCTATCCAGGCAGTAGGCGGTCAGCCAGGTGATGGCTTTAAGGTTTCTATCCGTGGTGCTGGTACCAATGGCGACACCAAGCCTCTGTACGTTATCGACGGTGTGGCTGGTGGCGACATCAACAATCTTAACCCTGCCGACATCGAGCGCGTTGACGTGCTGAAGGACGCTGCAAGCTGTGCCATCTATGGTTCGGCTGCTGCTAACGGTGTCATCCTGGTGACTACGAAGCAGGGTAAGGAAGGTAGCATTGAGGTCAGCTATGATGGTAACATCGGTTGGCAGAACATCTATCGTCTGCCCCAGATGCTGACAGCCAAGGAGTACATGCAGGTGATTGACATTGCTACTTTCAACTCTGGTGAGGCTCCCATCAACTGGGCTAACTACTTCAAGGGACAGGAAGCTCTGCTGGAGTCATACCAGAACGGCACTAACCCCGGTACAGACTGGATTGACGCTCTGCGCAACAAGAATGCCATCACCACATCTCACTCTATGAACATTGCAGGTGGCGGCAGCCTCTCAAAGTTCTCTATGGGTGTTGGCTATCAGTATCAGGATGGTACCTTCGGTGGCGAATATGCCAAGTCTGATTTCCGTCGTCTTACACTGCGCCTGAATTCCGAGCACGTTATTTACCGCAACAGCGAAGGTCTTGACGTGATCAAGGTTGGTGAGAACATCTACTATGGCCACAAGCAGACCCAGGGTATTCAGCAGGGTAATATGTATGGTAACACACTGTCTTACATGATGCGTGCTATTCCGTTGATTCCTATCTACAATGCCGATGGCGACTTCTTCGGCTACAACGACGTGAAGGGCATGGGCATGTTCAACTATAACGCTTACATCTCGAATCCTCTTGCTGCACTGACATATACCTCTGCCTCTAACAACAAGAGCGTAAGCCGTAATCTGAACACCGTAGGCTACGTTGAGATTCAGCCGATTAAGGGTCTGATCTATCGTGGTCAGGTGAGCTACAATACAAGCACATGGAGCTATCGCTCGTTCAGTCCTACCTATCAGTTGACCGACCAGACTGGCGGATACAATCTCACCAGCAGTGCCTTCAACCAGATTGGACAGGGATGGAGCTGGGGTATGACACATACCTTGAACTATAGGTTCGACCTGAGCGACCATCATTTCGACGTACTGGCCGGTACTGAGTACAGCGAGAGCCGTCCTAACTTCGGCTTCTCACTGGAGGCTACTGCCACCAATGCCATTACTCCCGATTTGAACCATGCTTACATGGCACTGATGAAGGACAACAATGCCCAAGCTACGGTTTCGGGTTGGCCTTATGGCGACTCTCGCGGCTTGTCATACTTCGGCCGTTTGAACTACGACTTCGCTGAGAAGTACATGCTCTCTGCCATCATCCGTGCCGATGGTAGTTCAGTATTTGCTCCCGGACACCGCTGGGGTTACTTCCCCTCATTCTCTGCTGGTTGGGTAGTGAGCAATGAGAACTTCCTGAAGGATTCTAACTGGCTGAGCTTCTTGAAGCTGCGTGCTGGTTGGGGACAGAATGGTAACAAGAACAATGTGAGTGCCTTCGCCTATGAGGCTGCTTTCGCATACGATGCATTCAGCATGTATTCTTTCGGCAATGCCAAGGATACTCCTACCAAGGGCGCTTCGCTCTCTCGTCTGAAGAATGAGGAACTCACCTGGGAGACCTCTGAGCAGATCAACGTTGGTTTCGATGCCCGCTTCCTCGCTGGTAAGCTGAGTCTGACAGCTGATTGGTATCAGAAGACTACCAAGGACCTGATCCTTGACGTGCCTGTTTCTCCTACTACAGGTTTCTCGACTCAGAAAGCTAATGCAGGTACTGTTCGTAACCGTGGTATCGAGGTTGCTCTGAACTGGCGCGACCGCATCGGTAGCGATTTTGAATACAGCATCGGCTATAACATTGCTTATAATAAGAATGAGGTTACTAAGGTTAACAGCTCGCAGAGGTACAACAATGGTGGTAACAACCTGCTGGCAATGGGTACCGGATATATGGCCCGCTTCGAGGAAGGACAGCCTATCGGCTATTTCTGGGGCTATAAGACTGCTGGTCCTATCCAGAATGCTGCCGAGCTCGCAGCCTATACCGCTTCTCTGAAAGATGGTGATCCCGCAAACTCGCTGCAGGGTACCGATTTGAAGGTTGGTGACCTGAGATTTGTCGATACAAACGGTGACGGCATCATCAACGCTGACGATAAGACTTACCTTGGTGACCCGAACCCCGACGTCACAATGGGTCTCACTCTGGGTGCCAATTGGAAGGGCTTCGACCTCAACGTTACCGGTTATGCCGCACTCGGACAGCAGGTGGCTCGCAGCTATCGTAACTTCGCTGACAGCTACTATGAGAACTACACTACCGAGGTGTTCGACTATTGGAACGGTGAGGGTACCTCTGACAAGTATCCTAAGTTTGCTTATATGAACCGCGGTATGAACTGGCAGTCAATCTCTGACCTCTATATTGAGGACGGTGACTATTTCCGCCTGCAGAACCTGACCGTAGGTTACGACTTCGCTCACACTCTGCTGAAGAAGTCTCTCTTCCAGCAGCTGCGTATCTATTTCGCTGCTCAGAACCTCTTCACCATCACCAACTATAAGGGTATGGATCCTGAGAACGGCCGTGCTATCAGCAGCGAGCCTTGGATTACTGGTGTTGACCTGGGTAACTATCCTCAGCCCCGTACCTATTTGGTCGGTGTGAACATCAAGTTCAAGGGTAAGGATGCTCCGAAGGCCGAGGCCAAGACTGTCTATGTTAAGGATGATGCAGAAATTGCACGCCTGAACGGTGAACTGAACCAGCTGCGTGCCGAGCTCGATGCTTGCCGCAACCGTGCTCCTGAGACAAAGGTTATCAAGGAAGAAAACGTGTTGACATTCCCGTATCTGGTGAACTTCGTCATTAATAAGACCGACGTTGTAAACCGCGAGCAGGTGAACCTTGAGACCATCGCTCAGATGATCAAGGCTGCTCCTGGCAAGAAGTTCAATGTGATTGGTTATGCCGACAATACTACCGGAACTCCTGAGATTAATACTCAGCTGGCCCAGACTCGTGCCCAGAACGTTTACGACATTCTCGTCAACCAGTTTGGCGTATCTCGCGACAGCCTCGTGCTCGACTCTAAGGGTGGTGTGGACAACATGTATCTGGATGATCCACAGCTCAGCCGCTCGGTAGTTATCTCTGAGGTGAAGTAATCTTATTAACTTACAAACTTATAAACTCAGAAAAAATAAGAATATGAAAAAGATATTTCTATTAGCTACAGCCGCTGTCACAATGGGACTTGCTTCTTGTGACATCGACAATGTAGAGAACATCGGCGAGATGTCTACGAGTGAGTTCCCCAAATCGGATGCTGACATCGAGGCAGTGCTTGCTGGTGTATATCAGAATCTGAACGAGACACACGCCAATCCGCAGATGTCGTTCCTCTATGCTGCCTGTCTGGCCTCTGACGACCAGCTCGGCGGTGGTGGTACCAACGATAAGCTGATGCAGGCTGAAGACTTGCTGCTCAACACAGGTTCAGACATGACCAACCAGTTCTATGCAGACCGCTATAAGGGTATTGCGCGTGCAAACACTCTTATAAAGGTGCTTAACGAGGCTGACATGGACGAGAAAATCAAGAATGTCGGTCTTGGTGAGACTTTGTTCCTGCGTGCATTCTATTACTATGAGTTGGCTTCCATGTATGG
Source organism: uncultured Prevotella sp. (assembly GCA_946186115.1). GTDB lineage: Bacteria > Bacteroidota > Bacteroidia > Bacteroidales > Bacteroidaceae > Prevotella. The sequence continues at coordinate 50,373 of CAMHLV010000006.1, forward strand.
CAATGTGCCCCTGATTACCGATCCTGAGCAGGAAGACAGCCATCAGGGTGACATCAAGGTGCTCTGGGGACAGATTCTGCAGGATCTGCGTGATGCCTGTGAAAAGCTGCCTGCCACACGACGCTCTGACGGTCGTATCGACAAGTACACTGCTGAGGCTATGCTGGGCCGCGCCTGGCTGTTCTACACCGGCATGTACGGCAATGGTACTGACATCACTGCTCTGACCAGCACTTCTTACAGCCCGCTGACTTCTGTCGATTTGAACGACGAAACCACTCTGACTAAGCAGAATGTCATCGACTATATCGACGACTGTGTCAACAATTCAGGCTACGAGCTGGTGCCCGACTTCCGCAATCTCTGGGCTTACACAAATAAGACTGTAGTCAACGACTATCCCTACACAGCAGGCCAAGGTCTGAAGTGGGTCGAGGACGACAATGCTGTCAACCCCGAGTCAATGTTCGCTATCAAGTTCAACAAGATGGCTTCATGGAGCACTACTATCGGTTACTCCAACGGTATCGCCCTGCACTTTGGTGTCCGCGGTGCTCAGAGCTATGAGAACACCTTCCCGTTCGGACAGGGCTGGGGTGCCGGACCTGTTGCACCAAACCTCGTGAACGACTGGAAGGCCGCCGAGCCTAACGATGTACGTCTGAAGGCTACCGTATGCTTTGTCAACGACACACTAGAAATGCCCGCCTACACATATGGTGGTTGGGCTGACTGGGTACAGGAGACTGACTACTACCAGAAGAAGTGGTCACCCATCGTCTGCAAGAATAACGGTTCTGTTCCTGCAGCTAGTGATGGCGAAGCACCTCCCGCATACGTTGTGTTTGAGAACATCATGTATGGTCACACAGGTGGTTTGGAGGGAGGATACGGCAACAACTTCCAGTTGGACAACATCCACGACCTTGTGCTCATTCGCTTCGCTGATGTACTGCTCATGCAGTCAGAGTTGAAGGAGAACGTAGATGGTATAAATAAGGTACGCGCACGCGCTGGTCTCGATCCTATCAGCAGTTACTCACTGATGGCTCTTCAGAACGAGCGCCGTTGGGAATTTGCCTGCGAGGGTATCCGCTGGAACGACATCCGTCGTTGGCACATTGCTGCCACTCAGCTGGCTAAGCAGGAGAATCAGCCGGTTTACTATTGTGGTAATCCCTCTAACAATTATGCTCACAATGGTGGTTATGCTGCTCGCTACAAGGCTACTGCCGGTTTCCAGAAGATGCCTGACACTCAGATTTCTCTGGGTACTGTGGTCCAGAACGACGGTTGGACTGATTCTTCGTCTGAATACGGTGGCTGGTAATCCACAATGTCGAATTATTAAACAAAGAAGAAAAAATGAAAAAATCAATATTATTCATGGTTGCAGCACTGGGTCTGCTGACCTCCTGCGACCCTTCGAAAGATAGCCTCAGCATACCAGGCGACTCTGGTCTTACTGGTGAGCAACTGGCAAACGGATTCTCCGTTGTTCAGTATGGCGACGAAGACTACACCATTGAGGCTGCCGATGGTAATTATTTCACGTTCACAACATCTCCTTCACGTGTGGTAAAAATTTACCAGCTCGATGAGGATGGTAATGAGAATGTTCTGTCGGCAGGTACTGCTAATGGCAAGTTCAAGATTGTCCCCAAGCGTGGCAATCCCTCTGAACAGACATATTATATTGAGACCCACGACTACAACGGCAACGTCATTGTAGGTAAGAAGACGGCTAATGTATATGTTCCTCAGGAACTGGATCCCGTTGTACGCTGGCTTGCCAGTGATGCCTATGGTTCTAAGACCTGGCAGTGGGATACTGAGTTCCGTGATGGTGCTGTCTGGGGTAACTTAGGTTATGCTCCTGGTGATGGCGACAGCTTCGTCAATGATGGTAACGGCATTTGGTGGGGTTCTACTCCCGAAGGTCTGACAGATCAGCTGAAGCACTCTGATACGGGTGTGGCTACTGGTGAGGAAAGTGCAGATGCCAGAATGATTATCTACGACGACGGTAACATTGCTTGCTTCGATGCCGGTGGTAACCAGATTCGTAAGGGTAAGTACTCTGTAGAAGGTTGGACTGGTGAGCGCAATCATGCCTCAGTCGATGGCTCTCAGACCGCATGGTCTTACGGTACACTGACTACTACCGAGGGTGCTATTCTCTTCCCGTTCCAGATTAACGGTGGTGGTACGAAGCCGACCAACTTCGAAATCATGCAGCTGGATGCCAACCATCTGAAGCTCATCTATGCAGCTCCTGGTACAGGTAGCTGGGGTGAGGCTACATGGTGGGCTTTCAAGAGCAGCTCTGACGATGAGGCTGCCCTCACTGCGTTCGGTACAAAGGCTTGGACTTGGGATACCGAGTGGCGCGATGGTGCCGTTTGGGGTAACCTGGGTTATGCACCTGGCGATGGCGACAGCTTCGTCAATGATGGTAATGGCATTTGGTGGGGTTCTACTCCCGAAGGCCTGACAGATCAGCTGAAGCACTCTGATACCGGCAATGCTACTGGTGAGGAAAGCTCTGATGCTTACATGACCTTCGACTGGGCAACAGGTAAGGTGAAGTCTTATGCTGGCGACGGCACTGAGATTCGTTCTGGTAACTTCGCCGTAACTCTTTGGTATGGTGGTGACAGAGACCAGGCTTCTGTTGACGGCTCCCAGGCAAACTGGGCATACGGTACGCTGACCACAGATGGAGGCTCTATCCTCTTCCCGTTCAAGATTAACGGTGGTGGTGAGAAGCCCACTGACTTCGAAATTATGCAGCTTGACGAGAATCACTTGAAGCTGATCTATGCCGCTCCTGGTACAGGTAGTTGGAGTGAGGCTACATGGTGGGCCTTCAAGAAGAAGTAATCCACCCTCTCTGTTATCACTGAATAAGTGTTAACTTCATATCCGCCCCGCAAACATGAATGGTTGCGGGGCGGTTTTGTGTATTTAAAAATGAAGAAAGTTTGCCCCCTGCACTCCAGAATCTACTCTTTTAAGCCTGCCCAAATTGAAACAGTAATTTTTTTAAGAATTTGTTTTTGAGTGGTCAACAAGTTTTAGGCTAATATTTTGGTGTTCTCAAATAAATGTAGTAATTTTGCAAGGTTATATGAAACAGCTTCTAAATCGATATTGTTACATTGGTTTTTCGTTACTTCTTGGTATCGGAATATGGGTGTTTTGGTCTGTTGGCTATCCCTTTGCTCTGTCGTATCATGAGCAGAATCAGCTGTTTCTTTTTACGTGGGATTATTTCTTTGAGCGCTTGAGTGTTGCCGGTGGCTTGGCCGACTGGCTGGGTGAGTTCATCGTGCAGTTCTTTTATATTCCATGGTTGGGAGCAATGCTTATAGCCCTACTTATGACTATCGGGATTTTTCTTGTTGCTCAGTTTACTACGAAAAAACTGTCATGCAGGTCGGCTTCCATGTCTTTTGTCAAAATTGTTGCTGTGATTCTTTCTCTTCTTTTTGCAGCAGCTCTTACATGGCTGATGGGCGATGTTAATGTGATGTGGGTCTTCCCTGTAGCCATTGTACTGGCATTGTCACTGGCATCTATCAGTTTGCCGCGACGACTGTGGTGGACAGATATATTCATCATCCCCATTGCTTATTGGCTTATAGGTCCGGCAGTGTGGATATATATATTGTTGCGTGCAATAGAGTGGGGGTGGCATCGTCTATGGTCGGCAGTATGGCTGATGGTTGTTATGATGGTTTCATATTTCTGGCTGTTGCCCCAGTGGCCGCTTCAACAGGTGCTTTCTGGGATAAGCTACTATCGCATCCCTTTGCAGTATCCGCAGTTGAATGGTTTCGACAGCGAAACATACGAGTTGATACATATGGACTATCTGGTTCGTAACGAACGGTGGGACGACATACTGAAGCGTGCCAGTGAAAGCGAGGTGCGCACTGCTTTTTGGTCTAACTGTGTCAATCTGGCTCTCTCTCAGAAGCGCCAGCTGGCCGAGCGTCAGTTCGAATTCTACCAGAGTGGCGACGATGCCCTCATTATGCCTAGTATGCGTGACCAGACCAGTAATCTGCCTTCAGCTGAGGCTTTCTTCCGATTGGGTATGATCAATTCTGCGCAGCGCTATATGTTTGATATACAAGAGTCTATACTGAATGGTAGGATGAGTGGCCGTTGCACAAAGCGCATAGTTGAATGTATGCTCATCAACGGTCACTATCAGACGGCTGCCAAGTACATTGCTCTGCTTAAAAAGTCGCTCTTCTATCGCAGTTGGGCTGAGGAGGCAGAGCAGTATTTAGGTAATGAATCCAAAATAGACCACCACCCTGTGTGGGGACGTTTGCGCCGTTTCCGTTTCAAAACCGATTTTCTTTATAGTCATCCTGAGAAGTATAAGATTCTTGGCTTGCTGTTTATGGAAAATCACGACAATAAGATGGCTCTCGACTACTTTTTAGCCGAGTTGTTGCTGCGTGGCGACGTACCGGGATTTGCCCAGTATCTGCCCCTGGCAGAGCAGTATGGCGGCTATTCAAAGATGCCTGCCGGTTATGAAGATGCAATAAGGACTATTCAGAGTCATGGTAATGCTTCAGGCACAAAATATGGACCTTATGTACAGCGGATGTTGATGCAGAAAGGAGGCTCAGAATGAGGTGTTTACTTGATAAACTTTTTGTGATATTGGTGTTAGCTGTTTTCATTGGTTGTTCGTCGTTGTCGACCGATGTGGTGAAAACAGATGCCTTGCCAGATATATATCCTGACTATGTCGATGTGACGATACCTGCCGACATTGCTCCTCTCAATTTCTCCATGAATAGTGATGACATCGATTTAGTCGATGTCACTATCCGCGGTAGTAAAGGCGGCGAAATACATGCCAATGGCGAGTATGCCGATTTTGATATCGACGACTGGCATCAGCTGACACAGCAGAACAAGGGAGGACTACTGACCGTTACGGTTTGCTCGTGCAAAGATGGTCAATGGACTAAATATCAGGACTTTAATATTACCATAAGTCAATATGACCTCGACGAGTTCGGAGTGACTTACCGTCGCATTGCCCCAGGCTATGAGGTAGGTGGTGATATCGGCATATTTCAGCGCGACATCCATACCTTTGATGAGTATGCCATCATGCAGGAGTCGGCACTTCCTGGCCGATGCTTCAACTGTCATACTCCCAACCGTACCAATCCGCAACAGTTGACGCTTCAGATACGCGGTGAGGGTGGGGGAACACTGCTGCAACTGGCTGACGGACAACAACGGTGGCTAAACACCAAGACTGATTCTACACAAGCTGCAGGATCTTATGCCTATTGGCATCCGTCAGGCAACTACTGTGCCTATGCCACCAACAGCGTACATCAGAGTTTCTTCGTGGGCAAAGGCCAGCGCATTGAGGCCTACCATGAGTTCAGCAATGTAGTGGTCTTGGACGTTCGGACGAACGAACTGATACTGACACCCGAGCTGATGACGACGACGGACCTTGAGATATTTCCAGCCTTCTCGCCCGATGGCAAATGGCTGTATTACAGTACGTCGAAAGCTTGTCGCGTGCCAGCAGAGTACGAGAAGGTGAAGTGCTCGGTATGCCGTATTCCGTTCGATGCCGCTACTGGCACGTTCGGCCATGAGGTTGACACACTGCTCAACGGACCCAAGGATGACTGCAGCTATACGCTGGTGCGTCCTTCGTATGACGGCCGCTGGCTGATGTATACGGTCTCCAGTCGTAGCAATTTCCCTGTATTCCAGCCAGATGCCGACCTGTGGCTGATGGACCTGACGACGGGAGAGAGCCGTCCCCTAAAAGAAGTCAATAGCAATCAGGCTGACAGCTATCACAACTGGTCGGATAATTCCCATTGGTTTGTGTTCTCATCGAAACGTGATGACGGTATGTTTGCCCGTCTGTATTTCGCTTCGATTGATGCCGAAGGAAAGGTGACTAAGCCTTTCCTGCTACCTCAGCGCAATCCTAAGAAATATTATGCTGAATCGTTCGATTCGTTCAATGTGCCCGACTTCACAAAGACTAAGGTTGACTTCGACATTCGTGAGGCTCGTCGGCAGGTGTTACGCGATGAACGGATACAAGTTAGGATTAAAGATTAATGAACATTATAACAGATATAAAGCAATGAAGAAGATACTTTTATTACTACCGGCGCTGATCCTGATGCTTAGTAGCTGTAAGGAAAGCAATGTATGTCGTATTCATGGCAAGGTTGCCAACGAACAGCTGAACGGCAAGCGGATATTCCTTGTACCGCTGTTTGGTCCACAGACTGCCGAGTATGTTGATAGCATCGAAGTGAAAGACGGAAAATTTGAATTTGAGACCGATACCACGATGATGGCCAAGATACTGATGGACTATCATTTCCGCATTGGTGTGCAGACGCTGTTGGTAGTTACTGAGCCTGGCGACTTGGAGGTCACCATCGATTCCGTCAGTTCTGGTCATGGTACTCCTCTGAATGACTCTTTGCAAGCTTGGAAAGAGCTGACGGAGCACCACAACCGCGAATATGCCCTATATAGCCGTACGATTCGCATGCTGCAAGAGAGAAATCTCACTGATAAGGCTGCCAAAATCAAGCAAGAGGGTGATTCCGTTCATTTGGCTTATAAGAATCGTACACGCCAGATGGCTGCCAATAATAAGGGCACTGTTCTGGGTGATTTCCTCGTAGAACTCTACCCGCTCACTTACAAGCGTCAGATGCCCGACGGCAGTGTAGTAACCATGAATGCTGACACAAATGAACCTATTAGTGAGTAAATACTGGAAGATTCTTCTCTCGCTGGCTTTCGGCGTGGTGGCCTTCCTCTTTTGGTGGCTGGCATATCCTGTCATGACGGCTTACCAAGAGCAATATCAGCTTTTTTTGTTCGACAGTGACTATATCTGTCATTTGCTTAGCGTCCCTGACGGTCTTGCCCGGTGTATAGGAGAGTATTTTGTCCAGTTCTATATCAACCATGCCTTGGGAGCACTGGTGCTGGCCGTTCTTCTGGTATTGATTCAGCGGATTACGACATGGATAATGAAGTCGATTTATACTGGTGCAGCCAATGCCCATTATGCCTTGAGTTTCCTGCCGTCTCTGTTTCTATGGCTAATACTTGGCGACGAGAGTGTATTGCTTACTTTCTCTGTTGCCTTGCTTATGGGATTGGCGGTCATGGGGCTCTTTGAGTGGCTGCCAGTTCGGTTCCGTGCGTTTTTTATCATAGTTATAATACCGTGTCTCTATTGGATGGCCGGTTCTGTAGTGCTGATGACTGCAGCCTATATCGCCCTGCGCCTGTTGCAGGAAAAGCCTCTGACGCGAAAAGCGGTAGTGAGTGCCGTGTTGGTGTTGGCCTATGCAGTAGGTTGTATTGTGGCGAGTGCGTGGTATGTGCCATATCCCTTGGAGCAACTGTTCCGTGGTGTTGACTACTATCGCTTTGTTGAGGTGTTCTATACCTTGCCAGCAATACTTATGGCCGTATGTGCCTTGTTGCCTTTAGCTATGAGGTGGCTGCCTTCAGCAAAGGGCCGTCAGGCTTTGGTTATTGGGATAGCTGAAGGCGTAGTGCTGATAGTTGCCTTCCTGCTGTTGCGTCCCTTGTTTTATGATGCTCGTAAATACGAGGTTATGGAGTACGATTATCTTGTGCGCTGCAAGAACTGGTCGGCCATTATCGCCAAGGCTGAAAAGAAGACGCCTGATTTGCCGTCAACGGTCTGTGCCACAAATCTGGCACTGGCGATGAAGGGGCAGTTGGGCGACCGTGCCTTCGAATTCTACCAGAATGGTGTACAGGGATTGCTGCCTCAATTCGAGCGTAACTTTTCTACCCTGCTCTTGGCAGGAGAAGTATATTGGCAGCTTGGGTTGGTCAATACGGCACAGCGCTATGCATTTGAGGCTATGGAGGCTATCCCCGACTATTCTAAGAGTTGCAGGGCTGTGAAGCGATTGGTGGAGACCAACCTGATAAACGGCCAGTATGATGTTGCCCGCAAGTACCTGCAGATGCTTGAGAAAACGGTATCTTACCGTAAGTGGGCTCAGCGCACAAAGAAACTTTTGGGCGACGAGAAAGCCATTAATGCCGACCCTGTCTATGGCCATATGCGCCAGCTCAGACTGAATGACGATATGCTCTTCAGCGAGCAAGAACTCGATAAGATCATAGGACAGTTGTTGATGCAGAATCCCAAAAACGGCATGGCCATGCAGTATCTGTTGCTCTATCCGTTGCTTGAGCGCGACATCAATAAATTCATGAACTATATGACTTATGTCGATGGGCTGAAGTCGGGCTATCGTCCTCGTATCTGTCAGGAAGCCGTTGCCTTTGCCTTTGCACAGCGTAACCAGCAGCCGCCACAGGGCTTTGTCAATCCATTGGTCATGAACAGTTTCTCTGACTTCGCACGCATTTATTCTGCTGGTTCCAATGCTGCCGCTTTGGAACGCTTCAAGAATACTGCTTGGTATTACTTAATGGTAGGGAGATAAAATTATGAACAGATATATACTCTTAATGTTCGGATGCTGGATGGCCGTTGTGACATCCTGCCAGCGTCAGGTGGAGAATGCTGTCAAAGTAGATGAACTGCCAGCAATATATCCTGACTATGTCGATGTGACGATACCTGCCGACATTGCTCCTCTCAATTTCTCCATGAATAGTGGTGACATCGATTTAGTCGATGTCACTATCCGTGGCAGCAAGAGCGGCGAACTGCATGCACGGGGCGAGTGGGCTGACTTCGACATTGACGACTGGCATCAGCTGACACAACAGAACAAGGGAGGAGAGCTGATGGTTACCGTCTGTGCACGAATGGATGGGCAATGGACACAGTATCGAGACTTTAAGATTTCTGTAAGTCCCTATGCGCTGGACGAGTGGGGACTGACCTACCGGCGTATTGCTCCCGGCTATGAGACCTATAGCCACATGGGGCTCTACCAGCGCGATCTGTCTAACTTTGACGAGGAAGCCATTATAGACAATACGCAGATTCCAGGACAGTGTGTCAACTGCCACATGTCAAACCGTACAGATCCCAGCCGTTTTGTGTTCCACGTCCGTGGCCAGCATGGTGCCACTATGGTGCAGATTGACGGACACCGTGAATGGCTGGCTGCCAAGAACGAGCTTCTCGGAGGTTCGATGGTCTATCCCTATTGGCATCCAAGTGGTAAGTATTGTGCCTTCTCTACAAATCAGACCAGACAGGGATTCCATGTTGTGAAAGACTCTCGTATCGAGGTGTTCGACCTCTCGTCAGATGTCTTCGTATATAATCCTCTGACGCACGAAATCATCAGAGACTCACTACTGGCGACTAAGGACTGGTCAGAGAATTCTCCTGTCTTCTCGCCCGATGGCAGATGGCTCTACTATATGACCTGCAAGCAACAGGAGTATCCTGTTCAGTTTAAGGATGAGAAGTATAATTTGTGCCGCATAGCCTTCGACCCTGAGAAAGGAACCTATGGCGATAAGGTCGATACGTTGTTCAATGCTGTGGCTATGGGCAAGAGTCTTACGTGGCCTCGTCCTTCATACGATGGCAAATACATCCTGTTCACACTAACCGACTATGGTTATTTCTCTATATGGCACGAAGAGAGCGACCAGTGGCTGCTTGACTTGCAGACGGGCGAGGCACGCGAAATGAAGGAGATGAACAGTCCTCGTGCCGACAGCTATCACAACTGGAATGTCAACTCCCATTGGGTGGTGTTTACCAGTCGGCGTGACGACGGCCTATATTCTCGTCTTTACATATCGTGTATCGACAATGAGGGACGTGCCCACAAGCCGTTTATGCTGCCTCAGCACAACCCCAAGAAGTATTACGATGGCAGTGTCTATTCTTTCAATACCCCGGACTTTACCAAGCGGAAGGTGGATTTCGACACTCATGCTGCTGCTATCGAAATCATGGGCGATAAGCGAGTCGAGACCAAGGTTAGATAAAACTCTCTGCTTCCAACTGTAATGCCTTTTCAACGTCTTTGGCATTGAAAGGGAGCTTGCCTTTTGATAACTCAGGCACGTTGAACGACTTGAGAGTGTTGTCGTAGAAGGTTGGTGACTTCTGTGGCAGGCAGAATGGCTTGTGAGCCTTGCCATGACGGTCGATATAGCAGAAGTATGGTTTTCCGTAGAGGCCATCATCACGTTTGGATGCAAAGACGAACCATCGGCTGTTGCTCGACCATGAATGATATGTGTCACTCTTCGGACTATTAACGAGTGCCAGTGTGTCAATAGTTCCGCTCTCCAGGTCCATCATGCGCAAGTCCGACTCCTGATGCCAGATTGGGAATGTGCCATACTCCTGAACAGTGAAGAGCAGATAACGGCCGTCGGGGCTGATGCGTGGATGACAGACCGACTGTCTGGTGTGCTGCTCTTCAGCCGTAGCAAGCGTGTCAACCTTTGTGCCGATGCTGCCTGTGTGCTCATCAAATGGAATACGTACCAGGGCATACTGCAACTTCCTGATATCTTGTGGCAGCTTGACACTGTCGGCAGCACAGTAGTAGATGTATTTGCCGTCGGGCGAGAAGGTGGGGAAGGTCTCGAAGACCGTGCTGTCGCTGAGCAAGGGTGAACGGATAATACGGTTCTCCCGCAAGTCTGCTACGTAGACGTCAGACTTAGAATCAAAAACCTCCAGTCGCTTGCCTGCCTTGGAATGGAATCCCGGGATGATGAGATTGGTTGAGAAGGTGATGTAGCGGCCTGATGGTGAAAAGCCGTAATAGACGGAGCCGCTGATCATGTCGCTGGTTTTGATGGCCAGCTTGCGCAGCTGTCCATTCTGGTTGAGAATTGCTCCTCCGTTGGCTCCTCGGACATAGAGCATGGAGAGTTGGGGATTCTGGCTGCCGGTAGCGTGGCAGTTCATGCACTGGTTGTCAGCGTGGAGATAGTCGCAGAGGGCTTCTTCGTCGAAATTCTCGATGCAGCGCTGTTTGATTTGCAGACGGTTCCATATCTCGTAGTCGGGCTCTATCAGGCGATAGGTCAGATATGGGTCAAGCAGGTCTTTCACTACCTGCCAGTGAAACGAGCGGTAATTAGTCCATCGGCCGTCTTTAAGAACAGTTACCTTCACTGTGATATCTGAATTGGCGGCCAATAGCTGGTGCCATTCATCCTCGTCGAAAACTACTTTGTTTCCTCGGTTGTTGACGACAATATCTCCTGCTTCTACCTGAACAGCCTCTACGTCGTCTCGTATAAGGAAATTCAGTGGGGCAATGTTGGCTGGTATTGTCACATCGCAGTAGTCAGGATAGATTGGGGGCAGTGAGTCGCTCTGGCTGACGTTCTGTGGAGTAGGTGTGCAGGCTGTCACCATCAGAAATATGATAGCCGCGCATGCCGCTATGGTTGTTATTATCTTTGTTCTGAACTTCTTCATGGCTTCGGCGCTTTAACTTTGTCAAAATAGAACCAGTAGGTACCTCTGAAGTCTGTGCTGCCGCGCTGCTGGTTATACTGCATGAACTTATGCAGTACATTGCTGTCCTTAACATAGTGATGCCATTCTTCCTCGGTAGCCTCACTTCCGGCGAGCCAGATGCAGAGAGCCTCTTGATAGAGTCTCTTCAGTCGGGGATGTTGTGTGCAGTAGCGGTCGTAGTCGCGTTTGAAATTATGGATATCCTTCAGCAGAAGATTACTGCACAGTATATAGTCCAGTGCGGTCTCATTCTGCGGGTTGGAGTCGAGCAACTGCATCATGATGAAGTGGGCATTGTCAGAGAGTGCCACAGTATCTTGCTGGTTGTTGTAACGGGCTCTTTCCTTATATCGTTCTGCCTTTGGCGCTTTTTGAGCCCAGTCATGCCATACGAAAGTCTGCTCCAGTTGGCGCAGAAACTTTCGGGCTGCCAACGAGTCGCCGCTGACGATGGCACACTCGGCCAGTCGCTTGACCATGCGGTTGTTGCGATTCTCTGGCGAGAAAACGCATGCCATCATAGCCGCCCGTTCGGTGAACGTCATGTCGCCCAGCGCCCAGTAGAGTTCGTTCATGTTCTTGATGGTCAGCATGGGGGTGTCCGGACCTATCTTATAGAAGGTGCCCAGCTGGTTGGGCGTGTATTTCAGCAGGACGTCGGGCAGAACGCCACGCTGTGCCATCACCAGATTATAGTAGAAGAGCATCTCAGGTGATGGTTGTGCCTCGTTCTCTACTATGCTCACTACTTTGTCCCAATTGCCGAAGTAATACTCGCTGTCAACAGCCAGAAACTTCTCGGAATCCCAGTCGGGTGTGCTCAGTCGGCCTAAGATATGGTAGCCGAACATCCAGTATGCGAGTGGAGTTGCCGCCAGAAAGGCTACAGCCGATATTTGCCAGCGGCGCCGTGACACTATCTTTAAAATAAGAAAGATAATGGTTATCCAGCCTATGAGTGCTATAGTGGATGACAGTTTGAAGTCGAAGCGCAGATGAAAGACAGCTTCTATGGTGGCCAGCAGCAGTGCGATACCTGTTGCCAACCAAGGTTTGCATCCTATTTTCCTTAGTGTGGCATAGGTGACAGCCTGCAGTAGCAACAGTATAAGTGTCAGGATAGTGGCTCCTGCATAGAGGTAGTAGAAGAACTGCGTCAGGAAGTCGCCAACAATGCTTGCCAGCCATCCAGGCTGGTCGAAATATGTGGAGAGGTAGTCGTACGACCAGAGGAACAGCTGGTTTTGCTCTTTATAGAAGAAATGATAGGGATAGCACCACTGAAAAAAGGAGAAACAGGCAACAGCCCATATTCCCACCAATATCCATTTGAAGTCTTTCAGTCGAATACTTGGTTTCATTGTTGTGCTATACATTCCATTTCCACCAGCCATTCAGGTCGGCAAACTTTACCATGAACTATGACGTGTGGAATGTCGGGATAGTTCTGCTGCATGTAAGTCTCTACTTGTTCGTAGTCGGATGTGTCGCGTAGATATACAATGAAGTACTGTATGTCGTGCATGGTGGCACCGCCGTCTTTCAGCAGGGCGCCGATGTTCTCCAGCAGGCGCTTCGTCTGACGGCTAATGTCGCGCAGATAGATTACGTGTCCGTGGCGGTCGATGGATGCCGTTCCTGAAATGTAGAAAATGGTCTTGTCGGATAGCGACAGCTTGGTGCCTCTTTCGAAAGCTACGCCGTACTCATGCGTGGGGTTCAGATGATCCAGTGCCTTGAGATATGTCTTGTCGCTCTCTTTGATGTTGGGGTAGGTGAGAAAGTCGATGGCTACCTGTGCCGACTGAATGTGGGAAGCTCCTCCAATGCCTGTGCTGGCAATGAAGTGCGTATCGATAGTCAGGCCGTGCTGGCTGAAGATGTCGTTACGTGCTTTTACTGCTCCAGCGTAGTTGTTGTCAATGTCGTTGACGTATATCCAGGTTCTTACACAATGAGTGTCTAATCTGAGATTATGTTCCTTCAACCATCTCACATATTTCTCGAACAGCATCATCGTCTGAAGATATGAACTGGTGCCGCGTGTCTCACCTTCGGTCAGCCTCATGCTTTGGAATATGTATGGTGCTGGTTCGGTACTTGTCTTGACGAGCAGTGCTATCTTACTACCGTCGGCAGGAGCCTGCTCTACTATGGTAGAAGCCGCTTCTGACAGGATTTCCTGATATAGTTCTGATTCTACAAACTGTGTATGCTGGTTCTGAGCATCACTGAGGAATATCTTGCACCATTGCAATTTCCTGCCCTCGCGTTCTTCGGCGTCGAGGTATTCACGCAACAGTGTTTCTAGCTCAACAAGCCTTTTGTCAAAGTGGTCCTTCGACAGCGGTTTGAGAATATTATAGTTGTCCATAGGGTTTCATTAAGGATTATACATATCTTTACAATAGAATGCCATTATGTCGTCGAGCATCTTCTTGGCCTCTACTGCAGGACTGTTAGGGTCAAGTTCGGCAGCTTGAATATAGCAGTTGATGGCTTCATGCCACAACCCCTGCTTGCGAGCTTCATTCCCCTGATGATACCACTCTTCAGCGGTAGCCGTCTTTTCACTATTCACTTTTACTTTTTACTTATAATACTCCTTCTTACCTGCTGCCAGGGTGTTCTTCATCAGCGAGCAGATGGTCATGGGACCCACGCCTCCAGGTACTGGAGTGATATAGGAGCATTTGGGACTTACTTCATCGAACTTTACATCGCCGCACAGACGGAAGCCGCTCTTGCGCGAAGCGTCGGGAACACGAGTAGTGCCAACGTCAACTATCACAGCACCTTCCTTTACCATGTCGGCAGTAACAAACTCAGGACTGCCGATAGCGGCGATGATGATGTCGGCCTCGCGACACTCTTCTTTCAGAGTTTTCGAACGTGAGTGACACACTGTGACAGTAGCGTCGCCATACTGTTTCTGCATCATCAGCTGAGCCATCGGCTTGCCAACAATGTTGGAGCGTCCCAGTATGACACATTTCTTACCGCTGGTCTCGATGCCGTAACGCTTCAGCAATGTGATGATACCCAGCGGAGTGGCTGAGATGAAGCAAGGCAGTCCGATGGCCATACGTCCTACATTGATAGGATGAAATCCGTCTACATCTTTGCGGTAGTCGATAGCCTCGATGATTTTCTGCTCGTCAATATGTTTCGGCAGAGGCAGCTGTACGATGAAACCATCCACGTCGCCATTGCGGTTCAGGCGGTCAACGCATTCCAACAGTTCTTCCTCGGTGATATCGTCCTCATAACGAATGAGTGTCGATTTGAATCCACATGCCTCGCAGGCAAGTACTTTGTTCTTTACATATGTTTCTGAGCCACCGTCATGGCCAACCAGCACTGCAGCAAGATGGGGCTGTTTGCCGCCACGTGCCATTATCTCTTTCACTTCTTCAGCAATCTCTGCCTTAATGGCCGCTGCTGTTGCTTTTCCGTCTATCAGTTGCATTATCTTAGAATTGAAGAATTATAGAATTGAAGAATTGAAGTCTTCAATCTTTCAACTTTTGAATTTTAAAAAGGCTTGCCTCCTCTCATCTTCATGGCAGCAGCCATCTGCGCCATTTTTGAATTATCCATTCCGCTCACCATGCGCATTACCTTGCGAGTCTGGTCAAACTGCTTCATAAGGCGGTTTACCTCCTCTATCTTAGTGCCTGAGCCCTTGGCTATTCGCAAGCGGCGGCTCTGGTTAATAATGTCAGGGTTTGCACGCTCTTTCGGCGTCATCGAATTGATGATGGCCTCAATGCCCTTAAATGCATTGTCGTCGATATCTACATCCTTGATGGCTTTGCCCACTCCAGGAATCATTGATGCGAGGTCCTTGATGTTACCCATCTTCTTGATTTGCTGAATCTGGGCCATGAAGTCGTCGAAGTCGAACTTGTTCTTGCGTATCTTCTTTTCCAGTCGCTTAGCCTCCTCTTCGTCGAACTGCATCTGAGCACG
Source organism: uncultured Prevotella sp. (assembly GCA_946186115.1). Taxonomy (GTDB): domain Bacteria; phylum Bacteroidota; class Bacteroidia; order Bacteroidales; family Bacteroidaceae; genus Prevotella. Next base: position 65,851 of record CAMHLV010000006.1, read on the forward strand.
CTCCACCAGAGATACCACATCACCCATGCCGAGTATGCGATCGGCCATACGCTCAGGATGGAACACATCGATGGCTTCCATCTTCTCGCCGGTACCAACAAACTTGATAGGCTTGGTTACTACGGTGCGGATAGAGAGGGCTGCACCACCACGGGTGTCACCGTCGAGCTTTGTCAGTACTACACCGTCGAAGTCGAGGCGGTCGTTAAACTCCTTAGCTGTGTTCACGGCATCCTGACCGGTCATGGAGTCAACAACGAACAGTGTCTCGTCAGGGTTGACAGCCTGTTTCAGTGTGGCTATCTCGTTCATCATCTCCTCGTCGATGGCCAGTCGGCCGGCAGTATCGATGATGACTACATTATAGTTCTTCGCCTTGGCCTCACGAATAGCATTGTTGGCTATCTCGACTACATTCTTGTTGTCGGGCTCTGAATATACAGGAACACCTACCGATTCACCCACAACGTGCAGCTGTTGAATGGCGGCAGGACGATATACGTCGCATGCTACCAGAAGCGGATTCTTGTGCTGACGGGTTTTCAGCATATTTGCCAGCTTACCGGAGAAAGTGGTTTTACCAGAACCTTGCAGACCTGACATGAGTACGATGGCAGGACGGCCCTCAAGTTTCAACTCAACAGCCTTTCCACCCATCAGTTCGGCCAGTTCGTCGTGAACTATCTTCACCATCAACTGGCTGGGCTTGATTGCCGTCAGCACGTTCATGCCAAGGGCTTTTTGCTTTACGGTATCTGTAAACTGCTTTGCAACCTTGTAGTTGACATCGGCGTCGAGAAGTGCTTTGCGCACATCTTTCAAGGTTTCCGCAACATTGATTTCGGTGATTTTTCCTTCACCTTTCAGTATCTTGAACGAACGTTCAAGTCTGTCACTAAGATTCTCAAACATATTAATAATTGCAATAATTGGAGTGCAAAGGTACACGTTTTTCCGCAAATCGCAAACAAAAAGAACATGTTTTCTTTAATTCGTTTTGCATTTTATTCATTTATTTGTACCTTTGCACCTCAATTATAACAAATTGAAGACTTAACAGGTATGAAAGAATCCTCTATGCGCAAACATCCTTTGCGCAGTGCTGTATGTACAGAAGGTAGAAGAATGGCAGGTGCCCGAGCTCTTTGGGTGGCTACAGGTATGAAACATGAGCAGTTTGGCAAACCTATTATTGCTGTTGTCAACTCGTTTACTCAATTTGTGCCAGGCCACACACACCTGCACGAGATAGGCCAGATAGTTCGTGAAGAGATTGAGAAGATGGGCTGCTATGCTGCCGAGTTCAATACCATTGCTATCGATGATGGTATTGCCATGGGGCACGACGGAATGCTATATTCTCTGCCTTCGCGTGATATTATTGCCGACAGTGTGGAGTATATGGTAAACGCCCATAAGGCCGATGCCATGATATGTATTTCCAACTGCGACAAGGTTACTCCAGGTATGTTGATGGCTTCGATGCGTCTCAATATCCCCACCGTGTTCTGCAGTGGCGGACCTATGGAGGCTGGTCGCTGGCGTGGCGAGAATGCCGACCTTATCACAGCTATGGTAAAGGGTGCCGATCCCAGTGTGACTGACGAGGAGATGAAAGAAATCGAAAGCTGTTCTTGTCCTGGTTGCGGTTCGTGCTCTGGCATGTTCACTGCCAATTCCATGAATTCGCTGACAGAGGCCATCGGCCTGTCGTTGCCGGGTAATGGAACAATATTGGCTACTCATACCAACCGTGTTGAACTATTCAAGGCTGCTGCCCGTCAGATAGTAAAGAATGCGCTGGCTTATTACGAGGATGGTGACGAGTCTGTTCTGCCAAGGAATATCGCCACACGTCAGGCTTTCCTCAACGCGATGACGCTCGACATTGCCATGGGCGGTTCTACTAATACCGTGCTGCATTTGCTGGCTGTTGCTCAAGAGGCAGGAGCAGATTTCTCAATCAGCGACATTGATGCCCTGAGCCGCAAGACACCATGTCTTTGCAAGTTGGCTCCAAACACTCAGAAGTATAGTGTCCAGGAGTGCAACCGTGCCGGTGGTATCCTTGGCATAATGAATGAACTTTCCAAAGGCGGTCTTATCGACGGCTCTGTTCCGCGTGTTGACGGCATGACGCTTGGTGAGGCTATGAAGAAATATGATATCTCGGGAGGCGTAGAAGGCGCTGTGTCTGGTACTGTTGACGGCCCCTCCATCTATTACTCTGCTCCCGGCAACCGCTTCTCCACCAAGATGGGTAGCCAGAGCGAGCTGTATCCTTCGTTGGATTTAGATCGTGCCAATGGTTGTATCCGCGACATAGAACATGCATATACCAAGGATGGTGGATTGGCTGTGCTCTTTGGAAACATTGCTCAGGACGGTTGTGTTGTCAAGACGGCTGGTGTGGATGAGAGCCTGTGGCACTTCGAAGGTCCTGCCATATGTTTCGACTCACAGGAAGACGCCTGTGAAGGCATACTTGGAGGCAAGGTCAAGAAGGGCGACTGCGTTGTCATAACACACGAAGGTCCTAAGGGTGGTCCTGGTATGCAAGAGATGTTATATCCCACCTCTTATATAAAGAGTATGCATATGGGCAAGGAGTGCGCACTTATTACCGACGGACGCTTCTCCGGCGGAACGTCAGGTCTCTCCATTGGCCACATCTCTCCTGAAGCTGCTGCAGGAGGCAACATCGGTAAGATTAAGGATGGTGACATCATTGTAATCGATATTCCCAATCGTCAGATAAATGTAAAACTCACCGATGAAGAGTTGGCTGCACGTCCGCAGCAGCCTCTGCGCCGCAACCGTCAGGTTAGTAAGGCGTTAAGGGCTTATGCACAGAGCGTTAGTTCTGCCGATAAGGGAGGAGTTAGGATTATTAATGAGTAATAATAATTTCTATTTCATAATTACTAATTTCTAATTGAATATGTTGAGAGATAGAATAACAGGAGCGAAGGCGCTGATGAGGGCCTTGAAAGCCGAAGGTGTGAAGACTATCTTCGGATATCCTGGTGGCTCGATAATGCCCGTTTATGATGCGCTGTATGATTATACGCGAGGTGAGAAGAAATGCTTCGACCACATCTTGGTACGTCACGAACAGGGTGCCACCCATGCTGCTGAGGGCTATGCCCGTGTCAGTGGCGAGGTGGGAGTGGCCTTGGTGACCAGCGGTCCTGGTGTGACAAATACTCTGACGGGTATTGCCGATGCCATGCTCGACTCTACGCCTATCGTAGTCATTGCTGGTCAGGTGCCCATTGCAGCATTGGGTACTGATGCTTTTCAGGAGGTTGACCTCGTGGGTGTTGCTCAGCCAATCTCAAAGTGGTCGTATCAGATACGTCATGCCGAGGATGTTGCATGGGCTGTCAGCCGTGCTTTCTATATTGCACGAACAGGTCGCCCCGGTCCTGTGGTTCTCGATTTTGCCAAAAATGCGCAAACAGAGGAGATCGACTGGGTGCCTACTCAGATTGATTTCGTGCGCAGTTACGTGCCTTATCCTAAGCTTGATGCAGTAGCTGTGAATAGGGCCGCTAATATCATCAATAATGCCAAGCGACCTTTGGCATTGGTAGGACAGGGAGTAGAACTGGGTAATGCCCAGGAGGAGCTGAAGGCATTCCTTGAGAAAGCCGACATTCCTGCAGGACGTACCATGCTGGGACTCTCGGCGCTGCCATCAAACCATCCGCTGAACGTAGGCATGCTTGGTATGCATGGCAACTATGCCGTCAATCTGAAAGAACAGGAGTGCGATGTGCTTATAGCTATAGGCATGCGCTTTTCCGACCGTGTTACCGGCAATCTTAAGACTTATGCCAAGCAGGCTATAGTAATCCACCTTGATATCGACCGCAGCGAGATAGATAAGAACGTCAAGACAGACGTTGCTGTGGTAGCCGATTGTAAGGAGTCGCTGCCTGCCATTACGGCGTTGCTCAAAACAAATGAGCATCATGAGTGGAGAGAGTCGTTCAAGGAACTCGACAAGTTGGAGCGTGAGAAGGTGATAGAGCCAGCCATACATCCCACCCAAGGTCCGTTGCTTATGGGCGAAGTGGTTAATGCTGTTGCTGAAGCCACAAAAGGTGATGCTGTCCTTGTTACGGATGTTGGTCAGAATCAGCTGTTTGCGACGCGCTACTTCAAGTATAACCATAACCGCAGTATCTGCACCAGCGGAGGATTGGGAACTATGGGCTACGGTATGCCTGCTGCCATAGGTGCCACTTTCGGCACAAGTCGAACCGTATGCTGTTTCATGGGTGACGGAGGCTTCCAGATGTGTATTGAGGAACTGGGTACTATCATGGAGCAGAAGGCTCCTGTTAAGATGATTCTTCTCAACAACAATTATCTTGGCAATGTACGACAGTGGCAGGATATGTTCTGGATGCGCCGCAAGTCGTTCACTAAGATGCTCAACCCCTGTTATGAACTCATAGCTCAGGGTTATGGCATTCCTTATCAGGCCGTCACCGACCGTAATTCTCTTGCTGAGGCTGTTGAGAAGATGCTCGCCACCGATGGTCCGTTCATCATGGAGTGTGCTATAAAGGAAGAAGACAATGTGCTGCCCATGACTCCTCCGGGTATGAATGTCAACGACATGATGCTGGAGATATAGCTCTTCGCTAAATGAAAAATGAGAAATTCCAAACGAGAAATGATGGAAGAGAATAAAAAACTTTTTACCCTGTTGGTTTATTCAGAGAATGTGGCAGGTGTGCTGAATCAGATTACCGCCGTCTTCACTCGCCGTCAGGTTAACATTGAGAGTCTTAACGTATCTGCATCCAGTATCGAGGGAGTACATAAGTACACCATCACAGCATGGAGCGATGAAGACCAGATAGTAAAGATAACCCGTCAGATAGAAAAGAAAATCGATGTGGTAAAGGCCAACTACTTCACCGACGAGCAGTTGTTTATCCGCGAGTCAGGACTGTACAAGCTATCCACAGAGAAAGTGCTTCAGAATGCTGAGATTTCTCGCACTATCCGTCGCCATGAGGCTTCTATCATGGAGGTTAATCCGACATATACTGTTGTGATGAAGAATGGTAAGACGGAGGATATCCTCAATCTGTATTATGCTCTCAACGAGTTCGACTGTGTGCTGCAATACACTCGTTCTGGCCGTATTGCTGTAACCCGTGCCAAGCAGGAGCAGGTAAGTGAATTCCTTGAGGAGAGGGAGATGGGAAAAGTTTAGAGTTTAAAGGTTAGAGTTTAAAGGTTAAAGGTTAGAGTTTAAAGGTTAAAGATTAATGGGTAATGGAAAAGGTAGGTAGTTACGAGTTCTTGGCTGAGCCGTTTCATTGCGACTTCTCAGGCCGCCTGTTTATGGGGCATTTGGGCAATCACATGCTCAATGCTGCCGACTTCCATTCGTCAGCCCGTGGCTTCGGCATGAAATATCTCATGACTATCCATCGCTCATGGGTTTTGTCGCGCCTTGCTATCGAGATGACTGAGATGCCTCTGCAATACGACAAGTTTCGTGTTGAGACGTGGGTAGAGAGTGCTATGCGCTTCTTCACCAGTCGTAACTTTGCCGTGGTAGGGCAGGAGTCAACCGGCAATGGTCAAAAGCCAAAAGTCTATGGCTATGGTCGCAGCATTTGGGCTATGATAGACACCGAAAGTCGCCAACCCACAGATATCTTTGCTATCGACAATGGTTCCATCAACAATTGGATTGTCACAGACAAGGAGTGTCCCATCGCCAAGGGTGGGCGAGTGAAGATGAGTGACGAGGCTAAGCTCGTGCGCACCATCGACACCTATTATAATGATGTTGACATCAACGGCCACATCAACTCCGTGAAGTATATCGAGCATGTCCTCGACCTCTGGCCTCTCGACTGGTATCGTGAGTACGCCATCAAGCGTTTCGAGATAGCCTACGTGGCTGAGGCCCATGCCGGCGATCGTCTGAGCTTCTATCTTGAGCAGTCAGAATCAGAAAAGTCCGTAGGTGAGGCTAATATACGTATTGTCCGTACCGACGGCACTGAGTGCTGTCGTTGCAAGGTAACATATATCTAACTCAGCTTCCGTAGATAAAAAATATCGCTGCATAATGAAATAATTCATAATTCATAATTCGCAATTAATAATTATTTCGTATCTTTGCAGGCGATTTTTTATAATAACCCCCTCGTCATGCCCTCGTGCAGGGTGTGAGTGTGCTGATAATAAGGCGGTGGTAATCACCAAACGTCCGGTTCTCGGGTAGGGCTGGCATAGTACGCAAGGGATATGTATAACAATTAATTTTTTAAGCTATTATGGCAGAAATGAATTTTGGTGGCGTTATTGAAACTGTTGTCACCAGCAAAGAGTTCTCACTTGAGAAAGCACGTGAAGTATTGAAAAACGAAACAATCGCCGTCATCGGTTATGGTGTTCAGGGTCCCGGACAGGCTTGCAACCTGCGCGACAATGGCTTCAATGTCATCGTCGGTCAGCGTCAGGGCAAGACCTACGACAAGGCTGTTGCTGACGGTTGGGTGCCTGGCAAGACGCTGTTCAGTATCGAGGAGGCCGCCGAGAAGGGTACTATCCTCTGCATGTTGCTCTCTGATGCTGGTCAGATGCAGCAGTGGCCGACCATCAAGAAATATCTGAAGCCCGGCAAGACGCTGTATTACAGCCACGGCTTCGCTATCAACTGGAGTGACCGCACGGGTGTTGTTCCCCCGAAGGATGTCGACGTCATCATGGTGGCTCCCAAGGGTTCTGGTACCAGCCTGCGCACCATGTTCTGCGAGGGTCGCGGTCTGAACTGCTCTTATGCCGTCTATCAGGACGCTACGGGCAAGGCTAAGGAGAAGACGCTGGCCTTCGGTATCGGTATCGGTGCCGGTTATCTGTTCGAGACCACCTTCCAGCGTGAGGCTACCTCTGACCTGACCGGTGAGCGCGGTTCACTGATGGGTGCCATCCAGGGTCTGCTGCTGGCACAGTATGAGGTGCTGCGCGAGAACGGTCACACACCTTCTGAGGCTTTCAACGAGACCGTTGAGGAGCTTACTCAGAGCCTTGGCCCGTTGTTCGGCGCCAAGGGTATGGACTGGATGTATGCCAACTGCTCAACCACCGCTCAGCGTGGTGCTTTGGACTGGGCTCCCCGTTTCCACGACGCCATCAAGCCCGTCATGGAGTGGCTGTACTACTCGGTGAAGACCGGTAACGAGGCTCAGATCACCATCGACGCCAACTCAAAGCCCGACTACCGTGCCGGCTTGGAGAAGGAGCTGGAGGCTATGCGCAACCAGGAGATGTGGCGTGCTGGCGAGACAGTTCGCAAGCTGCGCCCTGAATATCAGGAAGATTAATAACGATTGAATATAGTAAGAGAGGGGATGGAATCCGGCTGAAGTCGGGCATTCTGTCCCCTCTCTTTTTTATTTCATGCTGAGTGATATGCGGTTGCGGCGCAAGTCAACGCCTATTACTCTTACTTTTACGTGCTGATGAAGTCGCACAACCTGAGTAGGGTCGCTGACGTATCTGTTGGCAAGTTGTGAGACATGGACCAGTCCGTCTTGATGCACACCGATATCTACAAAAGCGCCGAAGTTGGTGATATTGGTGACGATGCCAGGCAGTACCATTCCTTCGTGCAGGTCGGAAATAGTCTGTATGCTGCTGTCGAACTCAAACTCCTCAATAGCCTCACGTGGGTCGCGCCCTGGTTTTTCCAACTCACGCATGATGTCGGTGAGTGTGGGCAGTCCTGTTTCTTCATTCACGTATCGGCTGATGTCGATGCTTTCGCGTATAGCTTTGTTTTTTATGAGGTCGGCAACAGTACATTGATGGTCCTTTGCCATCAGTTCTACCACAGGGTAGCTCTCTGGATGAACAGCCGAATTGTCGAGTGGATTCCTTGCTTCAGGAATGCGCAGGAATCCGGCACACTGCTGGTATGCAGCAGGTCCGAGGCGAGGAACCTTCTTCAGTTGCGAGCGACTTGAGAATGGACCGTTCTCACGCCGGTAGTCAACGATGTTCTTTGCCAGCACAGGGCCTAATCCGCTGACATACGTCAGCAAGTGCTGTGATGCCGTATTGATGTTTACGCCAACCATGTTGACACAGCTCTCTACCGTCTGGTCGAGTGTGTGCTTCAGCTTGGTTGGGTCAACGTCGTGCTGGTATTGTCCTACACCGATGCTCTTCGGGTCAATCTTTACGAGTTCTGCCAGCGGGTCCATCAGTCTGCGGCCTATTGATACCGCTCCGCGTACGGTAACATCCTCGTCGGGGAATTCGTCGCGTGCCACTTTCGATGCAGAATATACCGATGCTCCGTCTTCGCTTACTACGTACACATTAGGATGTGGCGTGTCTGAAGAAGATGCTGACAGGGTATCGCTGATGAAGTCTTTTGTTTTGCGGCTTGCAGTCCCGTTACCAATGGCTATGGCTTCGATGTGGTAGTCGCTTATCATCTGCTGAATATGCATCGTTGCCTGCATGCGGTGATTTACAGGAGGGTGGGGGAATATGGCTTCATGGTGAACGAGGTTGCCCTGAGCGTCGAGGCATACCACTTTGCAGCCAGTGCGGAAACCAGGGTCGATGCCCATCACGCGCTTCTGTCCTAATGGTGCCGACAGCAACAGCTGACGAAGATTCTCAGCAAATACGCGTATTGCTTCCTCGTCGGCACGCTCCTTGCTCTGTGTCATGAATTCTGTTTCTATCGAGGGCAGAAGTAGTCGCTTGTATCCGTCTTCCACCGCTTCGGCTACGAGTTTCTGACAGGCACCGTTGCCGTGTACGTAGTTTCTCTGCAGTCGGCCTATGGCATCATCGTCGTCTATGGTAATCTTTAACCTTAGTATTCCCTCGTTCTCACCACGGCGCATGGCCAGCAACCTGTGGCTGCTACAGCGCCTTAGAGGTTCGCCCCATTCGAAATAGTCGCTGAATTTCTGGGCTTCCTCAGTATCTTTCTGGCTTTTTACCACTTTCGACTCTATGTATGCTTCGCGTCGGAATATGCTGCGAACAAGGTTGCGGCTCTTCTCGTCCTCGCTCACCTGTTCGGCGATGATGTCCTGTGCGCCGTGTAGTGCTGTGGTGCTATCGTGAATGTCACCTACACAGAATCTGCGAGCAGCAGCTTCAGGATTGTTCTCCCTCTGCAGTAGCAGTATGGTGGCCAAGGGTTCCAGTCCCTGTTCGCGTGCTATTTGTGCACGAGTGCGGCGCTTAGGTTTGTAGGGCAGATAGATGTCTTCCAGAGTTGTCTGTTCCCAGCAGTCGTTTATGCGCTTGGCAAGTTCTGGTGTGAGTTTCCCCTGTTCTGTGATGGTTTTTACTATCGTGTCTTTGCGTTTGGCGATTTCCTGGAGTTGTTGGCTACGGTCACTGATAGCCGTTATCTGTACCTCATCCAGTCCTCCGGTGCGCTCCTTACGATAGCGTGAGATGAATGGAATGGTGCATCCTTCGTCAAGCAGTTTCAGCGTATTCTCAACGGCATGCTCAGAGAGATGCAGTTCCGAGGCTATCAGTTGCGTGAATACCTTTATATGTTCCATTTACATTATTTCAATTTCCTAATATTTGCTTTCGTGCTTGATGCTCCAGATATGTACGCCAATGCCCGCCACGACGAGCATAAATCCTATTACGAGCAGAGTGTTGCTGCTGGCGAGTGATGATATGCGTGTCGTGGCGAGCGTCAGTGTTCCAAGCATGATAAGTATCACGCCTGCATATTCCTTTATATTATTCCAATGATTCATGCTCTGTTCTTACTGTGTAATCACTACTCCTCCGTTTTGTGGAATGCTGATGGTAAGCTGCTGTTTCTTGTTCTGCTTTACATTCTTCACGGTGCCGTTGAGTTTAGCATCGTCACTATATATGCTGAGCATCGACTTGGCTTCAAACATCGGTAGAGTGATGGTCTTCTTCAGAGTAGTTTTCTCTGCATTGATACCCACTACGAACCATTTGTCGCCAGAGCGGCGTGCAATGATGATATACTTGCCGGGATATCCGTCGATGAAGCGCACTTCATCCCATGTCGTCGGCACCTTCTTCATAAAGTCAATGGCCCATGATGGAGCATCGTCGAGGTTGTTGGGAGCCAGGGCGAAGTGCTGTACGCTGCTTTGGAAGAGTACTGCTGCAGCCAGTGCATAGACATCGCTTGTGCGGCGGATTGTGCCATGCTGATTGTCGGCTCCATAGAATTTGTTGAGTGCAGAGCCTCCGAAGTCCATCGACCCAACGGTGTTACGGATAAAGGGGTGGATACATCCGTTCCAAGCCTCTGAGTCGCAAGAGCCCTGTCCGAAGTGCAGGTTCTCAGAAGCCAGCACAGCCTCTGAAGCCACGTAGTTGGGATACATTCTCTCCCATCCTCGTGGTAGAGTGCATCCGTGGAATATCACTTCTATTCCGAAGTCGTTGGCATCAGTCAGGATGTCCTCATATAGCTGCATCATGGCTTGCTTGTCGCCTCCGAAGAAATCTACCTTGATGCCGAGAATTCCTATTTTCTGCATCCATGCCATCTCTTTGCGTCTGATTCCAGTCTTGTCCATCTTGCCGCGTGGTCCCTGGGGTGCATCGTTCCATGCTCCGTTAGAGTTGTACCACAAGAATAGTCCTACCCCTTTCTGCTTAGCATATTGTGCCAGTTCCTCCACTTTCGGATATCCTATCTGAGTGTCCCACAAAGCATCAACCAGCACTGTGCGCCATCCCATGGCAGCCGAGAAGTCGATATACTTTTTCTGTTCGTCGAAGTTACAGCTTGGGTCCATCTTGATAATCCACGACCATGAGCCCTTGCCATAGGTGTATTCTCGCGAAGCCTCATACTTAGGCTTTACCAGGTCCCAAGCCACAGTAGTCTCCACCACGTCATCCAGTCCTCCTATTGTGACTGTGCGCCACGGAGTCTCGGCAGGCAGTGCTACGGCAGGCATTACTGAGCCGGCGCCGTTCATCTCGCCTTGCATTGGGAAGCCAATCCTGTAGAGTCCGTCGTGATCGTTAATCAGTCGGCATCCCACGTAGTTGCCGTCGGTTCCTGTTTCAGAGATGAGCATCCATCCCTTGTCGCTGTTTCTGAAGAGGCAGGGGAATGTGTATCCCTCTCCCCATCCGTTTGTTCCTGTGGGCTGGTCGAGAGTATATGGAGTCTCGTAGCTTGGCATGGTATGTGCAAATCCCACCATTGGTTTCGACTGCGGGCAGAGGAATGTTGTTGTTCCTTCGGGCATTGCGAAACCACTGGCCTCATGCTCTACTACTCCTGATAGAGTTTCGCCTTTAGGCAGTATCTTATATCTGAATGCAACATCACGATTGCTTATTCTGAATATTACGTCGATAGCATGGCGTCCTTCTTTTGAAAACTCGCACACGGCTTCGGTAGCTTCGTATTTTACGTGGCTTTTCTTAATGGTTTTCAGTGAGTATTCATCGTTGATAGTGTTAATAGTGCATTTTGTAAGATTGAGTCCTTGTGTCAGGTCTTCAAAGTTCATTAGAATTCCCAGGGGAGATTTACCGATGAATTCCACTCCATCGCGGTTTGCGCTCCACACGGGGCATCCACCTTCATCGCTTACCACCACTTGCAGTCGTCCATTCGGACTTTCGATTGTTTTCTCCGTTGCGTTGGCTGATGTCCAGCCGCAGAATAGCATGCATAATAAGACTAGTGTCTTCTGAATTAAGTTTTCCATTATTACTGTTAATTAGTTAAAGTGGTGCAAAATTACAAAAAATATTGCAGATTCATCATTATCTTGACTTTTTTGTGCTTTTTTTCTCAAAATTGAAAATAAATCACTAACTTTCCAGCCGGAAAATAAAGAACCGTGCGCAATATAGAGCACAGACCAGCCATTAAAAGGGAAATAAACAATGAATTATATGAGACACAAAGGCTTTAATTATCATCTTGACGAAAGAAAGGAGCAGAATTGTCTCACGACAGTCTGCTCCTGTTTTACTTATATAATAATACACGTATATGACTACTCTGAGCCATTAAAAAAAGAGTCGTACCTCGAAAAAATAATCTGCTTGCGCACTGATTGCACCATACATCGTGATGCAATGGCATTAGACCGATGAAGGCTGGTCTTCAGACTTTACTCCACTCCCAGACACCTTCTCACCCAAAAGGAGCAATGGTCTTGATAAAGCTATTATCGTCTGGAAGCGATAATGGAGTTTACTGCTGCGGGACAGTTGGGGATTCACACCCCATTCCCAATTAAGTGCTGTTACGCACACCTTTACGGGCAATTCATTTAGAACTGCGGGTGCAAAGATACACATTTTCTGCGATATAACAAGCGCTGCCGGCAGAAAAAATGAAAACTTTCTGTTGTTATTATTTGTGGGTATCGGGAATATTTAGTAATTTTGTATCGCAACAACACACACACTATAAGTATGAAAAGATTAGAGATGAAGATTTTGCTTGCTACAGCCGCCGTATGTTCTGTGCTCATGGCCGGCTGCAGGTGCAGCGGAGACAACGGTGTGGAAGCAGAAGGTGGCATGAGTGCCGACAGTCTTGTGCGTCCGAAATATGCCACGGGCTACCAGGTGAAGGACTCGGCAGGGGTGCGACTGGTGACTGTGGGCGACTATCGCTTTGCGCTGACAACAGCCGACAACGCCACGGTGCCCGACGGATATACTAAGATACACATACCCATCAAGAGTACCATCTGCATGACGGCATTGCAACTCTCTAACTTCACCATACTCGATGCCCACGACGTGGTGAAGGGCCTGACGGGTACGAAGAACCTTTTCGACAAGGATATTATGGCACGGGTGAAAGACGGGCGCATAGTGAAGATAGGCACTGAGGGCAATATCGACACGGAGATGGTGCTGGCGGCTAACCCTGACGTCATCTTCATCTCGCCGTTCAAACGGGGTGGCTACGATGCCATTAAGGAAACGGGCATCACGCTGGTACCGCACTTGGGATATAAGGAACTGGACCCGCTCGGACAGGCTGAATGGATAAAGTTTGTGGGGATGTTTATCGGAAAGGAGAAAGAAGCATGTGAGGCGTTTGCCGGCATCGAGAGCCGATATAATAGTTTAAAGTTGAAAGTTGAAGGTTTAAAGCTGGAAAAACTGCCAACCATTACCAGTGGCGAGATGCACTACGGCAACTGGCATGCCGTGGGCGGCAAGAACTATCTGGC
>CAMHLV010000007.1 GCA_946186115.1 uncultured Prevotella sp.
AAGTTGTTGACGGGCACCTGCACACCGCCAGCTATGACAAGGTTGCCTTCTGCGGTCAGCACCGGTGTTGTATAGCCCATATCGGGTATTGGTTCTGTATAGCCTAATGCCAAGGGCACGTTGGCATCTTGATACATAATATATAATATGTATAGGCGTTTCTCCTGCTTACCATATCCTAACAGGTAAGCGCGTCCAGCCTGCCGGTCAGCTATGACTTGCGAAAACCAGCAGATGGTATCTCCTTGGCTCACCCTCGGCACAGGAGTCTCAGTCTTGAGAAGTGAGAACTGCCCGTTGGCAATTTCCATGATTGCTGCTTGATGTGTTAGCGTATCCTCGACAGCCATTAGGTACGTATAGATGCCTTTTGCCTCATCACCGATGAAGCTATCCATGCCGCGGTGCTCGTGGCCCAGGCTCAGTGGTTGCCACTTCTCAAATAGCGGTTCTGTGGTCGGTACTCCTTTCAGGTGGTCAATCCAGATGGTGTCGTACTGTTGCGCCCGTTCGCTAAAGGAGCTGAAAATGATGGCATCGTCCTTTGCTGTACGAAACAGGAAGGGCATGGAGCGTTGCTGATGCACATCCTTCAGTGGCATGGCGTTGATTTTTCTTTCGTACAGCTCTATGCCGTCCCCCTCATACCAGTTGCCGCTGATGACGACACGTCCGCTGTCCATCTCCAGCCCCTGTACCCAGCAGCGCTTGCGGTCCATACAGCCGTAACTCTTGAATGTATGGTTTGAGGGATTGTATTCCTCGGTCACAAACTGGTTGCCGATGCCCAAGGGTTGTAGATGACCGCCACCTAACAGCACCAGACCAGACTTCATGGGCAGTGCGAATCCCTCATCGTGTGTATAGTTCATCGTCATTTCCTGCCATGTTCCATTGCTCAGTCTTTCGGCAGTCTTTACAGGGATGAAGCCCGTGGTGTGACCACCGGCTACCGTTATCTCACCCCCTGCTACAAATGTCGAATGTCCGTGGCGGGGAGTAATCAGGTCGGGTAGCCGTTCTGCCGTGATTTTCTTTTCAGGACAGGTTTGTGCCGCTGCTGTTGCTACGCAGAAACCCATCAGCAAATGAGTCATGATTCTCTTCATGCCGACAAAGATACGAATAAGTGAGTAAAAATCCAAGAGAATCTTGGGATATTTCGAACGGGAGTATTTTCGACCGGCAGGTCAAAGATATTTATTTTCCTTATTAGGTTTTAGTTAAATGCATTGCAAAGATATTGTTTTTTTCGAAATTAGCCAAATATTACTGAAGTTTTTTCCCAAAACGGAATCCCCCAAAAAAGAACTATTATTGAAAAAACAGAAAAACAGCTCACAATGATACAACTTTCAGAAAAAATGCTTATATTTGTGCCGTCAGTTAAGAAATACTGGCAATGTAGAAAGACCCTTCTCCCCTTCTTTAGTTATCAGATAGGGAATCAGGTTTGCAAAATTGGTATGCATAGTCATGGAAATACTTGCGATTATAGGGATAATTGTAGTTATCCTCATCATTTTTACAGGTGGGGGTATCTTAGGTTGGATATTCAAAGGGATTGGTTCCATCTTTGAACTTTTGCTTGATGGCTGGGGTTCTTGTCTGAAGGTTATTCTCTGGATTATTGTGATTTTCTTTGTCTTGCTGGCATTGGCTTTGTGATATGAGGTTATTTGTTTCATTTGTTTTGCTATGGGCTGTTGTTTCCATGCAAGCGCAGCAGAAGGATATCTCGCATATTGAGACCACCAAGAACTGGTATTACATTTATGATGAGAGTGGAAAGAAAATAAAGACGCTCTATCGAAGTGGCATTGGTGACATCAAAGGCTGGGGGAAGGACTTTTTCGTGACCAGACGTGGTGCGTTCTATCTGATATGTGATGCAGAGGGGAAAACACTGAAGACGCTCGGTGCCCAAAGCGTTGGCGAGGTAGTTTCCGTGTCAAGCAGTACTTTTACAAGTCGTCTTGGTGTGTGGATATATACCTGGAACAAAGAAGGGAAGAAAATTCATACGAGGGCGGCTCAATAAAAAGTCGGCCCAGTTTTTGAACATGCCCTTAATAATACTTGAGCCGTTTACAACGTTGTTTAGGAATCGTCTTTCTCGCTGTCGAAGTTGGTGAGTGACCTGCCTTCGGCTGCCTCAGGATCCAAAGGGTCCGTTAAAACCTGTGGCCCTGAAGCGGCAATAATGTTTATTATCATTATCTCAGTAGTTACCGTCTTGGGAGCCTTATATGTCTTCTTCATTGTGATTCTCAAAAATTAGTGTATAGTCAAATTACTGAATAGCATATTTCCTGCCATTGTAAATGTAGATGCCCTTATTTGCTGGTTTGGCATTCATTTTTAGTCCGCTGATAGTGTACCATGCACTATCGGTTGCCTTGATGTCGCTCAAGGTATTGACTGCAGATGTTTCATCCTCGATGACAAGGCTGAGGCGAGCACCAGAGGGGATGCTGGTGAACTGGGCTGTTGGCAGTTGCAGATAAGCCTTGTTCGCTCCGATGATTCCTGCTGTTGACAGCGGATGAAATCCTCTGTCTGCTCCCGTTCCTCCAAAGATGAGGTTGGTGTATGGGCCCTCTGTAGGGTTTAGTGCATCTGTACCGCTGGAAGCATGGAGCATGTTAGTACCAATGGCAGCGGCATTTTCTATGACGGGCACCTGATAGTCACCACCCTTACCTACCAGGTAGAGGCCTGTGCTGGCAGGGACTTGATATACTCTGTTCAGTGTCAGAGTAGCCTTGGCAGGGTCAAACGAAGTGATAGTGTATGCTTTTAATCCTTCTACGTCTGTAAAGTCGAGGGCGCTGTCAAAACTATAGGTTCGTGAGCCGTCAGATGCTTTGTGCTTGTAGATGCCTTTTACTTTAGCTACCAATGGGTGTGTTGCCCCCCAGAGGTCTAACATGGTAATTTCTTTCAAGATGGTCTTGCCGTCTTGTTCGTATGTTGCTTCAGTATCACCCAGCTTTTCTGTCAACTTAAAATTCAAGGTTTGAGTACCAGCAGGAATAGCCTTTACACCATCAGGTCCAGAAATTCCCCAAAACGCGATATTCCAGCCACTTGCAACAGGCTCATAGAAATCAATGATAATATAGTCGCAGCCTGTCACGTCAATATTTTCCATCTTGAAAGCCAGCTGGACGTCGCCAGTAGATGTGTATTCAGTATATTCTGATTTCACTTCTTTGCCAGTTGCAGTAAATCCTGTTGCGCTATTCCCCTGCTGGATTTCAACGAAACTATTAGGATGGCTGTCGATGGTCTCTGTTAAATCACTGTTTATGGACACTGAGGCAGATGTGATGTTGGCTTCTCCCGTCTGGTAAACGGTGATATCCGTGACGCTGATATTGTCGCTGGCCGTAGGGCGCGTCAAGGTCAGCTTGTACTCGCCCCAGCCATCACTTATCTCGAAGGTCAATTCTGCGTTTTCACCCACATTGACAGTGGTGTTAAGCACTACAGTGTTCGGACTCGTCAGCTTCTGAATCATGACGGTGATGGTCTTACCGGCCTCTCTCGCTGATTTGAAACACAGCTTGTACTTGCCGCTATCGAACTGCAGAGAATGATATACGTTCTTGTTGGTTGTGGTGTACTGGTCGCCGCCGAACTCTAATAGCGTGGTGCCGCTGTTCATCGTCCATCCGTGAGCTGTTGGGACATAGCCATTTGTCTCTATGCGTGGCCTCCACTTCAGCGTCTGGTCGCACGACGAGTCGAGGGTGTACTGACTGAAGAAGTTCCACATGGTCTGTGCTGAGTTGCCGTCTTCAGTATTTGAGGTATAGGCCTCATGTCCCATGCCGTCAATCTCATAGAATATGTAGGGGAAGCTGCCGTCGCCTGCCGAATAGACGCTCTTGGTGTATTTATTGCTCACAGAGGTTTTTACTGGCACGGGGTTGGCGCCAAGACGGGCCACCATTTCATCTACAATCGTCGGCACTTTCTCATACAACACGAAATTGTCGTTCTTACCATGAATATGCAAGAAAGGCACGGGGCGCTTACCCGTATGGCGCAGGTGGAATTCATTTATGGGATAGCCGCTGATGCTGGCGAAGGCAGCAAAGACATCGCTGCAGGCATTGCTCATAGCGTAGGTCATCATGCCACCATTGGAGAAACCGCAGCAGTAGATGCGCTTGCGGTCAATCGAATATTTCGAGGCTACGTCCTCGATGACAGCTTTCAGGAATTTGGCGTCGAAGTTATCCTCACCGGTTGCTGTCCAGCCCGTAGTAGAGCCACCGAATCCGATAGGGAAAGCTGTCTGTTTGCCCTGAGGATAGGCAACGATACATCCTGCATTGTCGGCCACTCCCGTAACAAAAGGACTTCTGTCTGTACTGTGCCCGTTGGCTCCGTGCAGCGAGATTACCAGCGGACAATTCGACTGGATATTATTAGGAACATAGAGTTGGTAATTACGCGTTTCGTTGTCCACCGTGATGTTGACATTCTGGTCGGTGGTGGCAGCCTTTATCAGCTGTACGAAACATAGTGACAGGGTAACAAATAATAACTTCTTCATCGTTTCAGTTTAATGGCTGCAAAGGTACAAATAATATGTGGTAGGGATTACCGCCAATTGTATCAAATACTTTAGTGAATGTCGCAAGTTGTATCTCGGTCCTCAAGTAATTCCTGTATTTCCCACATAAATTTGGGTTTTGTAATGCCTTTGACCTGGGGTTTGATCTGGCGGTCGAAGGTACTTTCGTTCGAGAAAACTCAAATAAATTTGGTTTTCTTCTCACTTATTCGTACCTTTGCAGCGTGAATGCTGCGAAACTGCTTCCGCTCGGCAATTCAAAATAGTTTGATTGACCTCGCTTAACCGCAGCCTTGTCAGGTAATAATTAAGAAGAATATGGAATCGAAACTGGTAATTTATAATACTCTGACGCGCCAGAAGGAGCGTTTTGAGCCGTTGAATGCCCCCAACGTGGGTATGTATGTTTGTGGTCCTACTGTCTATGGCGACCCTCATCTGGGACATGCCCGTCCTGCTATTACGTTCGACGTAGTGTTCCGATATTTGAAGCATCTTGGCTACAAGGTGCGCTACGTCCGTAATATTACCGACGTGGGCCATCTGGAGCATGATGCCGACGAGGGTGAGGATAAGATAGCCAAGAAGGCACGCCTGGAACAGTTGGAGCCTATGGAGATAGCCCAGTACTATACCAACCGCTATCATGCTGCGATGGATGCTCTGAATGTGCTGCGACCCTCTATCGAGCCTCATGCCACGGGTCATATCATCGAGCAGCAACAGTTGGTGCAACAGATACTGGACAATGGCTTTGCCTACGAGTCGAACGGCTCTGTGTATTTTGATATTGAGGCATATAACAAGAAATATAAGTACGGTATCCTGTCGGGACGCTCGCTGGAGAATATCAAGGACGAGAGCCGCGAACTGGCTGGTGTGGGCGAGAAACACAATCAGGCCGACTTTGCACTGTGGAAGAAAGCCCAGCCTGAGCATATCATGCGCTGGCCATCGCCTTGGAGCGACGGATTCCCCGGCTGGCACTGTGAGTGTACGGCTATGGGACGCAAGTATCTGGGTGAGCAGTTCGACATCCACGGAGGCGGCATGGACCTCGTCTTCCCCCACCACGAGTGTGAGATAGCTCAGGCTGTGGCCGCGATGGGGCATCAGGCCGTGAAATACTGGATGCACAACAATATGCTGACCATCAACGGCCAGAAGATGGGTAAGTCGTATAACAACTTCATCACGCTGGAGCAGTTCTTCACTGGCAACCATCCGCTGCTTGACAAGGCTTACTCGGCCATGACTATCAGGTTCTTTGTACTATCAGCTCACTATCGTGGTACGGTAGATTTCTCGAACGAGGCTCTTGTGGCTGCCGAGAAGGGACTGGAGAAGTTGATGAATGCTATAAGCGATCTCGAGCGCATTACGGTTTCTCCGAAGTGCGATGCCGAGACGGAGCGCATCGTAAAGAGCCTGCGCCAGAAGTGCTACGATGCCATGAACGACGATTTGGCCACACCTCAGGTTATCAGTCATCTTTTTGAGGCTTGTACTGTCATCAACAAACTGGTGGATCACAAGGCTACCATCTGTGCCGACTGCCTGAAGGAACTGAGCGAGGTGATGCATCTCTTCGCTGAAGACATTCTGGGATTGCAGAGCAGGAGCCAGGAGTCGGGAGCCAGGAGTCAGGAGCGCGAAGAAGCTTTCGGCAAGGTGATGGACATGGTGCTCGAGTTGCGTGCCAAGGCGAAGGCCGACAAGGACTGGGCTACCAGCGACAAGATCCGTGACGAGCTGGCTGCTGCCGGTTTCGAGGTTAAGGACACCAAAGACGGTGCCACATGGCGACTGAATAAGTAATGTTATTCTAATTATATAAGAATTAAGCAACCCCCTCAGTGCATCATCGTACTGAGGGGGTTTTCGCTATTCTTAACTATTACCTTTAGTTATCGTCACCTTCATCATCCCAGATGTCTCCACGGGCATCAGCTTCCTTGCCGCCAGGGCTATCGCCACCGTCGCTCACACCGTCAAGGCCTGAGGTGGAGATGAGCAGCTGACATCTGATGAGGGTCACATGCATCTTTGGTGTTGTATATGCTAGTCTTTTCATTTTTCTATCCTCCTAAACTTTACTTGATGATAACGCATTTTCCATTCACGATATAGACTCCCGGTTTAAGGGAAGAGTGATTAGTGAATAGTGAAGAATTTGCTTCCGCACTCCTTACGCGACGACCTTGCAGGTCGTAAACTGTGGCGTCATAATTTTCAATTTTCCATTTTCCATTTTCAATTAGAGAAGTCGTCTCGTCATCGATGGTGAATGAAAGCTGACGGGCTGCGCTACTATTTGTGTTAGTGAACCAGGCGCGGAAAGCCTTGATGGTGTTCGTCTCGTCAGTAGCTCGATAGAGCTTGTTGTTGCTGAAGAAGTAGCTGTCCTGCGGGACGTTGCCCTTGGTATAGGTGCCCTGGAACTGCCAGCCATCTACTTCCTGCATTGGCATTGGCTCACCGCCCATGATGGTTACGCCGCTGATGGTCTTGGGCTCTGCTTCGGTGATGGCCGCAGGTACCTTGATGGCGTAGGGCTGGTTGGCCATAATTTCCGTGGCAGTAGTGAACTTCAGGTTGTCTTCAGTGCAGCTGGTGAGCTGAGCCAGCTTGGTGCCTTCTCCGAAGGTGCTTGTCACCTGGTCGGCGGTCATGTCGAACGGCAGCACGATGGTGTTCCACTTGTCGGCACCGATGGCGCGTGTCAGCTGAACGGTTCTCGTCACATTGTTGCCGGCATTAGCGGCAGCGGCGATGCGGCAGACGTTGTAGTAACTTGCCTCGCCGAGTTCAAGTGCATCCTCGTAGATGCGTTCCGGCGTGAAGCCTAATGTGCCGACGACGTTGGCATAGAGTGGGAGAGCTTCGGCTTCTGTCAGCACACCGTTGATGTTAGCACCGTTGGAACCCGTCGTGTTGTAGTTGGCATTGACCGTGGGATCAAAATCGTAGATGTGAAGGTTTGCCGTACCAGCATTGATGCCGCCACCCATATTCGTCCAAGTGAATGACATCTTGTTTCCAATCTCGTTCTTCAGGTTGAAGTAATAGACGCTGGCAGCAGCACCTCCCCAGTCGCGACCTAAGTTAGCCTTTACATGGGTGCGGTCAGAACCCTTGACCGTGCAGTCGCGGAAGACGTAACACTTGCCTGCTTCAAGGTTGTCACCGTCTTTGTAGGCGGTGATATAGGCTGATACATCCTGGTCGCTATAGCCGCCGATGGTCAGGTCGCAGTTGTCGAACACAACATAACCACCACCGAAGATGTAGTCGGTGTTGCCGATGATGTTGCAATCCTTGACGTAGAGCGTGTTGCTGCTACCAGTGTAGAACGTATCCTGCGAACCACGGAACTCACAGTTGTAGAGCTGGCAGCCCTTAGGATCGCCCTCGAAGGCTATAGCTGCAGCACGCTCGGTGACAGCCTTGCTGTCGGCAGCCTTGTAGCCGCTTTCATTGGCAGTCAGCGTACGGTCGTAGGTGATGCTTTGTACGCCATTTGGCTGTACACCGTCGATAATCTCCTCTTGGGTATAATACTGGTTGAAGCTGTTCTCGAAGATGATGTTCTCGGCCTTGAAGTTCTTGCCGTTTCTGGTCACCTTGACCGTGGCTCCCCAACGTTCAGGATCCCTCTTGATGATAGAGTTACGCGTCATGGCGCGGTCTTTATCGTAGACACCTTTGCTATTCAGACTATAGTAGCAATAGCCAGTGCCGTAGTAGAAGGTGATGGTGGCCTTCTCCGTGCCGCTGGTTTTAAAGGTAACGTCAGCTATATCCACGATGACCTTTTCGCGGTAGGTCTGTCCGCTGGTCAGCGTAATGACGGGAGCACTGATGCCTCCAGCGTTGGCAGCGGCCAAGGCATCGGTCACCGTCTTGTAGTTGTTGGCCGATGCGGCATTCAGCGTGTTGTCCACCGTGATGTTCTGCTGAGTGGCAGCAGGCACGGCGGCCTCGGGATAGTAGATGTTATGCGTGACGGCATCCTTCACTACTGTGAAGCTCTCCACCGACAGTGGCGACAATGTTCCCGTGCTGGAGCTGATGACGTAGGTATCAGGATTCAACGTGGTGCTGAAGGAGGTGGCATTAGCCGCGCAGTTCACAGCCGTTGTGTGCGAGGCATCGTTTGTAGCGGTGAATGTCAGCGTAAAGGCTGTAGTCGGTGCATTGGCAATCTGTCCAGTCACCGTCTGCTGCTGGGCTGCAGCAATGGTCACCATACCGATGCTACCATCAGCGTTGACAGTGACTTCCGTCGGAGAAACGAGCAGATATGACACGTCGTTGCTCAGACTGATAGTGTACGTACCAGCAGGCACCGAGGCGGTGAAGGAACCGTTAACTACCTCGGCTGTATAGGTCTCACCATTGCCTGTCAGCGTGATTGTTGAACCATTGATATTGCCACCGCTGATGGTACCGGTAATTTCATACATCGTCAGTTCTACCTCGCCGAAGATTTCCAACTCAAACATATATGCATTTTGACTGGAATTAAGATTGGTGAAGCGCAGTTGGCAGTTCGTGCGGTTGATGTCCTTTGTTACCTCACACCAAGCAGCAGGATTGGCGTAGCTATCGCTGATGGTTACCCAGTCATTATCACCATCGCCCTTGGCCTCTAATTTCCAACCGCGACTGCTACCTGTAGCACCGTGGATGTAGCGTACCTTAGTAATATTGCCCAAAGCGCTGGTCGTCACATAAGGATCCGTAGCTTTGGCAGCCTGCAAAGCATTGTGCGGAAGAGTGGTGTAGCTGCCAAATTTGGTTTCGTCTGTGACACTCATGAGTGCTGTGTTGTAAATGGAGAAAGTCAGTGTCTCATCTGTGTAATTGGTGGTTTTGTTGACGTTGGTGGCTGTGGAGCTGGCAGAGAATGGTGACCAATCGCTGAAGTCGGTGGAGTAGAGAGCCTTCTCTACAGTAGACTTCACTTTCTTGACAGCGACGAACGGACAATAGTTCATGCCGGTGATGGTCAGTGTCGTTGCTTCGCCCTCGTACAGCAGTTCGATGACGTTACTGCGGTCGTTCTTCCAACAATTTTCGTCATCGTCTGTCGGCGTGTACGAAAGAACTGTCTCGTTATTACTGTTCTTCACGGTGATGGTGTTTGTACTATAGGTACAGGTACCTATTTGAATAGTGACCTTGCCAGGAACAGGAACAACGACTTTCAAACCAGTCATGCCGTGGTCGTTATGATAAGTACCGCTGATGGTGGCAATGCTGGAAGCATCGTCAGCAGCCACACGTACTGTATTACCGCTGTTGTCAACGGCTATGCCAAAGTTGACAGCAGATTTGTTGGTTATTTCGTCTGCAGTGAGCAGCGTGCCTGTTTGGTTGTTGACGATGGCTGCGAAGTCCTTGAAGTTGGACCCGATAGTTCCTGCTTCTACGATGGTGATAGTTGCTACATCAGAAATATATGAACCATTATTGTCAGTAACTAAGCAATAATAATATTGTGTTCCTATAGTAGAGGTGGAAAAACCGCTATATGAAGCATTGGTAGCCCCATTGATTAGAGTGGGATTTGTCCTGTCTATATCAGAGCTACTATACCACTGGTAGGTTAGTGTACCTGCTGAGGATGAGGCTTCCACTGTCAAGGCAGACGGGGTTTCGTTTTGACCATAAGTGGCATCGGAAGGTTGCGTTGTAATGGGAGTAGTGCTGATGACCAGTACGTAGCAGAGTTGTGTTCCTGCATTGTTGAAGGTGAACGATGAAACACCGCCTAAGGAGAATGAAGCTTTGTCGGGGTTGGTTAAGTCGCCATCGCTATAGCAAGTTAGTGTCGGTTGGGTATACGATGTGCCGTTCACTTCCTTCCAATAGTAGGTTTCTGTCGCTTCATGAGTCTTATTGTTTACATAGCTATAAATATCTACAGCGTATGCGTATTTTCCTGCAGGCATTGTCAGTTTGTTCTGGGCTCCGTTAGATACTTTTATCGTCTTGTACGAGGTGCCACCGATTGTAATATTGCTTCCATTGCCCATTCCCTTGTCACTGCGCATAATTTTAATAGTTGTTCCATCTGTCCAAGTAGCAAGGTTATTTGCGCTTCCTGTTGTCGTGCAGTCGGTGTTGTCATTAGTACATGTAGGTTCGGTGTTCCACGATACAATTAATGGAAGACCGTCAAAAGTAGATGTACCAGTTTCTACCTTCCAGTTGTAGGCACAGTCGTATTTCTCTTCTATGACATTTTCTAAGTCATCACCTGCTACGGCGTTCTTATCAGTATTGTTGGTGTTGCTGACCTTGAAGCTGCAGTTGTCGTAGAACTTGATACCCTCGCAGAAGTTCATCTTAATGCCCTTGCTGTGAGTGATGTTGACATTGTCGAAGGTGACATCATACACCTTGCTCTCTGGTCGCCCGTAGATGAAGATTCCGTAGTAGTTCTTGTCGCTGGACTTATATGTAGTATGGCCCGACACGGTGACGTTTTGTATAAGGATGTCGTGGAATTCGGGTGTTGTGCTGATCAGTTGGTCGGGTGATGCAGCGGCCGCTTCGGGACTGTTGGGTAGTGTGTCGTACCAACTGGTGATGCTGATCGGGCTGGGAACATTGGTCATTTTGCAGTTGCGGAATGTAATGTTATATACGTCGCCGCTACGGTCGCGATTGCTCTTCAGACGGAAACCACAGTCTGTACCAGTGAAAGTCAGGCCTTCGTAGATGATGTCATGCATATTGTTGGTGTAGCTGCCAAGCGAGGCACCGTGACCGGCTTTCATGTCACAGTTCCAAACGTGGATAAACTGGGCATTGGAGTCTGTTACCACATTGTCGTCACCTGTATCAATATCGCAGTTGTAGATGTTAGCGTAAGCTGCCCAAATGGGTATTCCGTCGGTGTTGTGCGACGGGTCGCTGGCATGTGATGACGGTGCATAAATGCTGATATCGTGTACGGTGTTGTGAGTGCCCTTCCCGCTGTTGCCCAATGTCAGATTGGTGCCTGGAGCATTCTGAATGCGGAAGTTGCGGAAGAGGAAGCGGCTACCACTAGTAAAGCGTATCATGCTGCCGCGCTGGAGACCAGACTCATTGCTTTCTACAGCATCCCACCATGGACCACCTTGTCCTTCGATGATTGATGTAGATTTGTTTTCACCTTCTATGACAATGTCTGTGGCATTGCTCTTGTTGGTAATATAAGGAGTCTTTATAGTATGGTCTGGCTGGTCGCTGTAGGCCAACAGTTTCAGCGTGGCTCCAGCAGAGAGGTGCAAAATAGTTTTAGCTCCCACCTGAATCCTGCCAAACATCCATTCACCAGCTGGTATCACCACCATGCCGCCGCCAGCCGATTCTGCTTTATCGAGGGCTGCTTGGATAGCCGTAGTGTTGTCGGATGATGAGGTGGAGGCACCATACGTAGTGATGTCGAATGTGTTAGCTGTCGTAATCTCGGGAATTCCTGTGGGCAGGTCAACTGTCGTCCATCCACTTGGGGTGTTTTGGGAGGATGCTTCGCTGGCCATTGAGAATGTCTGGGCATACAGTGTCTGAGTGGCAGTACACAGTATGGCCAGCAGCATCAGTGTGATACATCGTAAAGTACTTTTCTTCATGATTCAGTATAATTAGTTATTATATTTCGTATGCTTCTTTAGTCATATAGATTGCTATCATGTCGCGCCACATGTTGATGACTGACATGTAAACCAGTCCTCCATTCGGCTGTCGGGTGCCCCACGAGTTCTTCATCACGTAGTATGCCTTGTGGTTCTCGTCGTATGCCATTCCCACAACCTCCATCGCATGTCCGCGGCTTTCCCAGCAAACGGGATGGCGGTGGCGCAGTGCGTGGTCAACATGACGGCGAAGTGTATCCATCGGAAGATTCATCAGCTGGTTGTGCTCCCAGTTGTCGGGCACTGGTACATCGATGGCCTTGTAGTATTGTGAGTCGGGAAAGCATGTGAGCGATAGATACTCGTCGGGGGCACACACCGAGTGTGCAAACTCCAGCGGAGTGTAGCGCGCTCCCAGCATATAGACCCATTTGGGTGTAGGTAGGTCGCTGGTGGCATCGTCGGGTAATACGTCGTAGCCCACTATGCCATAGCGTTGGATAATATTAAGCAGCGTCTGCCCCATGGCACGCTGTGTTAATTGAGAATTGAGAATTGAAATTTGATAATTCTTGAGCATACGTCCAACATATACTGCCGACAGGTTGACGGAGTCGCCTCGTAGCATGTGTTCCGTCTCTATTGTGGCCAGCATGGCATACGCCCAGCATAGTTCTGTCTTGCCCTGGTCTTTGATGGGTGTTATGGGCAGCAGCACTTTATGAGTAAAGGTGTGTTGTGGTTGTTGTCGGCGGCAGCCACTCAGCACGATTGATAACGTTAGGGTTAACGTTATCGATAATGCAACTGTTTTGTTCCACCTTGTCTTCATCATCTTTAAAAGTGCTGTTTTTGGGGAATAAAGAGCGGGCCTGGTAGGGATTACCTGGTCCGCTCCCGCTTGTTAAAGTAGCCAGTAGTTTGTTGTTATTTCATTATATATTTCTTGCCACTCTTTATGTACACCTTGCCAGCCTTGGGAGCATCGACACGGCGTCCCATCAGGTCGTAGATGGTAGCATCGTCGATAACGTTGGCATTGACGTTGCTGATGCCAGTGGTACCGTCGTCAATATGAGTCAGTATGATGCCGTGGATATTTAAGCCGCCAGTTGATGAGTTCTGAACCTTCACCCAAACAGGATTGGCAGTCTTCAGCTGTGATGAGTAGTCTATAACCAGTTTGCCTGAACCAGATCTTGTGTTGGCAATCGCATCGGTGTAGTTTGAGCCATCCGTGCTGACATAGACATGGTAGTTGTAAGAACCGGTGCGGAACAGGTAGAGCTGAAAGTTTTCTATACCCTTTGCACAATGGAAGATGGCACTGCCTCCATCAGAACCTCCTTTGCTACCAGCCTTGGCTATTACGAGGGCTCCAGTTTTGTCGGATATGAGATTGGCATCCTTGTCGCTTTTGGGAGTTACATCCTTATTGAATGATGATGTGGCATCATTCGTACCAGCGGTCAAGACGAGGTCGTTGGCTGCAATCCAGCCGTTTATCTCAAGCTCGTTGGTAGCATTGAACCAGAACCATCCATCATCGTCGGCACCTGTAAAGTAGTTGGAGGCATCGTCAGAAACCGTGGAACCTGACCCTTGGTCGCTGCCACCGCCCGATACGTCTGATACTTTGTTGCCATTGGCATCATAGCATGCAGAGGTTTGCTGGGAGGCACAGGCTTCGGCATAGTCTGCATCACTGGCTTCTGGAATCGCTGTTGCATAGCTGTTCCATACGACGATCTTGCCAGCACCGGCATATTGCTCACAGACGGCGGGTACATCGGCAGCAAGGTCGTGTGAGTTTACGTAGTAGTTTTCCCAGGTGTCAGTAGGTTTCCATGTGCTGGTGACGTATGACGATGCTGGGAATTCTTTGTCGTACTTCGACGGGGTATTGACATAGCTAATCCCGCTATGGCCAGTGATGACACGCTGGCAATTGTCGTAAATTATGCCAAAGCCGTCAGCATTGTTAATGTTCAATACACCTCCACCATCAGGCAGTATGGGTGCCTTGCTATCCTTGAAATAGCAAGCGTCAGCATATCCAACGGATTTGTTGCGTAGATCCCAGCCATCCTGAGCCTTGACTTGGTAGTTGTTCATGTAATGTACATGACCTCCGCGCTGCAAGGGCAGTCGTGAACCCTGAATGTTCTTAAAGTAGTTATGATGAGCTGAAATAGTTCGGCATCCGTCGAAGACATCAGAGTCGCCCTTACCCCAAAGGCAGGCCTTGTCGTGGTCGTGGAACAGGTTATAGGAAATAGTCAACCACTGCACGTTATTCTTGCAATCCACCAGTCCGTCGTAGCGGTCCTTGTTGGCGGCATCGCCATTAAAGAACTCACAATGGTCAATCCAGAAATGAGCCCCCCAGTCAGTCTTGGCACTTATGTTGTCGGCCTGGATACCGATGCAATCAGGGTCGCCAACCTGCTTTTGCTGACCGTCGCGCCATGCCACAATCTTGTTTTCACCCGATTTCAGGATAGGCACTCCCACCATCGTGAAGCGACAGTTGCGGATGATGACGTTTGAGCAGCACTGCATGACAAAGGTGATGCGCGAAAACAATGGTGCATTGCCATTAGCGTCGGCTATACCTATCAGCGTCTTGTTGGGGGCTATCATAATGCGCTCGCCATACGTGGTGGCTACGCCCTCTGAGCCGTCCTGCTTGTCGCATAGCTTACCCGTGCTCAGCGCATCGACATAAGCCGTAATGCCCGTCGTGATATCGTGATCGACCAATACGATGTATGGTTTGCTTGACTGCAGATAGGCCTGCAGCTGGGCAAAGTTGTCGGCCTTGACCACCTTGCCGCCCTCGCCGCCTGTGGTGCCTCCAGCCAGATAATGGTTTGTGCCGGGGGTGCCTGCGTAGGCTGCAAATCCGTCTATTCCAAAGTTACGGCCATCTACCGTCTGCGCTGAAAGCGATGTAGCAGGAGCTAAGAGTCCGACAATCAGTGACAGTCTGGTCAGCCACTTTTTTGATACTATTTCTATCATTATGACTTATTATTGATTGATATGCACTCCGAGGACATTATAGTGTTCACCATGACGGTCAATGACAAGTTTGCCGTCCTTCAGGTATTTGCTTGTCTTATCAGACTTGCTACCCGAAGTGGTGACGGTAGCGATGCTTGTTGCAATAGGCTCGAAGACGATGGCATAGAGGAAGGTGTCCGACGTACCTTTTTTGCCCTTGTGTATTACGAATTTGTCACCAGCCTTACCAGCGAAGGTATAGACGTAGGCACTGCCCGTACTGGTGAGTGTTGCGGTTGTCTCATCAATCATTACTTTGGGTTCTGATTTTTTTGAGCCAAACACTATGGTGATGTTGCAGTTGGATGTGGGAGTGATGTAGCCTTCGGTCGAAGACTCCATCTTTACGCATTCGCCAAACTCTGCTCCGCCATACGCCACTGTACCCTTGTCGGTGGAACTGCTCATATTGCCTTTGTCGAACAGCGTCGATACATCTGCATTGTCACAGACTGCCTGCTTCTGCTCGAAATAGACGATGGTGACACCTTCCAAGGCGGGTTGATCGGGGGTTACTGGTTCCTCCTGTGTCTTGTCGATAATGATGGTGTATTTCATTTCTACGCCGCCCGTGCTTACGGTAAATACAGCAGTAGCCGAAGACCCTGCGCTTGGGGCAGCAATAGCGAATGTGTTTGCACCAGTAATTGTAGCACCTGTTGCCGTAACCGTTGCACTTTCATCGGTGGGCGACACCGCTACACTGAACTCAGCCTGTGTGTCGGATGCAGCAACACTCTTGGTGTAGGTGAGGTTGGTAAAGTTGACGGCAGCACCATCGAGCGTGAAGGTGGCAGAGGCATCTGGTGCCTTTTCTTCGCCTAAGAATTCCTTGAAGCCAGAGGCCGTCTTGTAAGCTGCCAGTGCACTCTCAAGTGCGGTATTAATGTCGTAGCTCTTGTCGTCGGCATCCGTAAAAGCAAATGAGAAATCACCGCCCTGCTCACGTCCGGCACCCCACGTGCGGTTGGTAACCACGGCAGGCACTTGGTCGGCATTGTCGGCGCTATAAGCATACATCAGCGCAGCGTTGGTGTCGAAGTTGTTGTATTTGTTGCCGCCAGACTTGGTGGTAACGTTGGCAGGCACTTGTGTGGCGGGATCGGTCACCTCGTAGCAGTCAAACTCGACAGTATTACTTTCAGAATAAGGCTTATACTGAACAGAACCAGTCATGACATTTCCGAATGACTTAATAATGCCACCATTCTCACCCGAGAATGTCGGGGCATCCTTCAGGTCTGTACCATATTTGGTGTCGGCACCCTGAAGGGAAATCATCATCGGCTTCGAACAATTGCGGAAATAGTTACGGTCCATAAACACCGACGAACCTGTTGTGGCACCAGAGCCATACTTGGCTATACCGTCATAATAGTTGTTGTACATGTGTACCGACATCGTACGGATGCGAGCATGACGCGAGTCGGAATGGTCGAACCAATTATGGTGGTAGGTGATGTAGTTAGGACCCGACTCGCTCTTCATACCACACATGGTCGATTTGCCGGTATCCCAGAAATGGCAGTATGCCACGGTGACATATTTCGAGTCCGACTTGATGTCGATAGCACCATCGCCCTTCTTTTGGTCACCACCCTTGTTGGGACCATAAAACACATCGATGTTGTGCAGCCAGATGTTCGAGTTGTCCGTGTCGAGTGAGATGCCGTCGTCGATGCCTGTCTTGACGGCAATGTTACGGATTTCCACACTTTTGGAATTGCGCACCAAGAAACCAAAACCGTATATGACAGCATCGTTGCCAACACCTTCAATCGTAATATTGAGTTCCGAGTCTGCCGCTCTGCCCTTAATCTGAAGACCCTCAGCCTTACTGCCTAAAGCATCCATGTCCTCTGCGTTTACAGTTCCTACAATACGGAATGCAATAGGTGTCTTGTCGCACCCTTTCTCATAGGCAGCAATAATCGACTGAAAACCCACACATGTCGTCTTGGCACCCTTGTCGCTGGTGACAACATCTGTGGAGATGGTCTTGGCAGTCTTCGACGATACATAGAACACTTTGGCTCCAGCCTTGAGCGTTCCATCGTTATTATATGCACCGACACCCGTCGTCCATGTCTTATGAGCAAAGCCCTCACGGTTAAAACTCCTGACCTCCAAAGTTCCAGACGTGACAGCATCAGTCGTCACCTCAGCTTCACCAGCCAAAGGAACCACCTTGAGCATATAGTTGCCTGCCTTCAGGCCAAGAGCATCTACACGGCCGTAAGAACCATACGAGCGCAGCAGTTTGCCGTCAAGCTTTGTCCAGGATGCGCCCCCATTGTCAGAGACATAGCCGTTATAGAGAGAATAACTACTGTTGAGGCCATTGAATTCCATCCAACAGCTTTCATACCATCCGCCCTGTTCCTTAACAGTCAATGCTGCTTTTGCCGATACTGCCGTGAGCAGCATCATGAAGCATAGGTAAAGATACTTTTTCATCATTTTGTTCTTTGTATGTTTTGGTTTTTCGTTGCAAAAGTAGTTCAAATAATCCAATTGTGCAAATAAACAGCTAACTTTCAGTCGTAAACGTTTGCACTAAATTATATCCAAAATGCATAGAAAAAGGCTCTTTTTCTTTGCGTTTCGCTCGGTTTGCACTACCTTTGCAGGCATGAATCAAATAAATGACTATGAAATAATGGCTCCTGTGGGTAGCCGCGACTCGTTGGCCGCAGCCTTGAAAGCTGGAGCCGACTCGGTTTATTTCGGTGTGGAACAGCTGAACATGCGGTCGCACTCGGCTAATCATTTTACCATTGACGACCTGCGTGAAATCGCTGCCACATGTAATGAGCGGGGGGTGAAGACATATCTCACCGTAAACACCATTATATATGGAGAGGACATTCCGCTGATGCATCAGATAGTAGATGCTGCACATGAGGCCGGCATCACTGCAGTAATTGCCTGCGATATTGCTGTGATGCAGTATTGCAGGAGCAAGGGAGTAGAGGTGCACCTTTCAACGCAACTGAATATCTCGAACATCGAGGCACTGCGCTTCTATGCCCAGTTTGCCGACGTTGTTGTGCTGGCCCGCGAACTTAATATGGACCAGGTGGCCGACATATACCGCCAGATAGAGGAACAGAATATCTGCGGTCCGTCGGGTAAGTTGGTGCGCATTGAGATGTTCTGCCACGGAGCTCTCTGCATGGCGGTAAGCGGCAAGTGCTATATGAGTCTTGACAATACCGGTCGCTCTGCCAACCGTGGAGCCTGTATGCAGATTTGCCGCCGCTCGTATCTGGTGACCGACCGCGAGACAGGCGCAGAACTGGAGATAGATAATAAGTACATTATGTCGCCCAAGGACCTCAAGACAATACGTTTCATCGACCGGATGATGAAGGCCGGAGTTCGTGTGTTCAAGATTGAGGGTCGTGCCCGAGGACCTGAATATGTGTTAACTGTAGTGCAGTGTTATAAGGAGGCTATTAAGTCGGTATTGGACGGAACCTTCACCGATGACCGCAAGGATATGTGGGACGAGCGTTTGGCTACGGTCTTCAACCGCGGCTTTTGGGATGGCTACTATCAGGGGCAGAAGTTGGGCGAGTGGAACAAGAACTATGGTTCAAATGCCACAGAACGTAAACAGTATATAGGAAAGGGTGTGAAGTACTTCTCGCGTCTGGGTGTGGCGGAGTTTACCGTTGAGGCCGACACTTTCAGCGTGGGTGACAAGATGCTTATCACTGGTCCTACAACGGGAGCCCTTTATGTTACCGTTGATGAAATCCACGACGACGAATCTTCAATACAGACTGCACAACAGGGTACGCGAGTAAGCATTAAGGTGCCAGAAAAGGTACGACCCAGCGACAAACTATTCAAGATAGTGAGTGCTGACAAGCCTGCTGAATGAATCAGACAATAGGCAGAGATATTCCGTTTATCTTCTGGTAAACATCAAGGGCATAGACATCGGTCATTCCTGAGATGTAGTCGATGACTGCCATAAGGCGGTCTTCCAGACTGTCGGCATTGATGTCGTACTGGCTCGATACGCGACTTATGAGTTGTTGTGAATAATAACGGTCGGGGTGCATCACGGCCTCGGTCATCTTATCCATCAGTGTTGCCATAATCTGATAACCAGACAGTTCTACATCGAGAACGGGGCGGCTCTTATAGATGCTCTCTACCGAGAGGTCGGCACAGCGGCGGTAGGCATCGCGCTGACGGGGACTGATATGGTCGATAAGGCTTCCTTCAAACGTGCCGCTAAGTATCTCGTCCTCATGCTCTACAAAAGTGGTAACACACTCATTCTCAAGTTTACCGA
This sequence comes from uncultured Prevotella sp., assembly GCA_946186115.1. Lineage (GTDB taxonomy): Bacteria > Bacteroidota > Bacteroidia > Bacteroidales > Bacteroidaceae > Prevotella. Next base: position 19,595 of record CAMHLV010000007.1, read on the forward strand.
TGACGCAGGCCCTCAGGTAAACAATTTTCTCGTTTTCATCGGTCAGTTGCTCGTCGTCGATACGCTGTAGTATGTGTCTTCTTGTCTCTTCGTCGAAGAAGTTAAGGAACAGGCTCGACACGGTGTCGAACGACAGTATCTTTAATTTATGGGCGTCTTCAAGGTCCATTATCTCATAGCAGATGTCGTCGGCAGCCTCAACAAGATATACCAATGGGTGGCGCGCATAGCGCAGCGGAGCACCATCGGCAGATAGGCGTATGATGCCAAGGTCTTCTGCCATGCGCTGATAGGTGGGCTGCTCGCTGACAAAGAATCCGAACTTGCCCTTACGGCTGGGAGCCATTGAGGAGAATGGGTATTTCACGATACTGGCAATGGTGGAGTAGGTCATTACGAAGCCACCAGGCCTGCGACCTTTGAACTGGTGTGTCAGCAAGCGGAAGGCATTGGCATTACCCTCGAAATGGGTGATGTCAGACCAGAACACTTCAGACACCATTGACCTCAGACTGCTGCCGTTCCCCTCAGTAAAGAATGTCTGTATGGCTTTCTCGCCAGAATGACCGAAAGGCGGATTACCTAAGTCGTGAGCCAGACATGCCGTGGCAACTATCTGGCCTATTTCCTCAAACTGAGTACCACGTAATTCTGGTCGCCGTCCGTTGATGATGCATTGTGCCACATCGTTGCCTAACGACATGCCAACGCTGGCTACTTCAAGAGAGTGTGTCAGCCGGTTGTGAACAAATACGCTGCCTGGGAGCGGGAATACCTGTGTCTTGTTCTGAAGCCTACGGAATGGTGCCGAGAATATCAGCCTGTCGTAGTCGCGCTTGAATTCCGTACGGTCGTCATGACGCTCCACATGGCGGTGCTCTTGTCCCAAACGTTTGTTGGATATTAGTCTTTTCCAGTCCATCATGGGTGCAAAGTTACGAAAAAACGAGTGAAATGCAAAAGGAAAGCAGCTTTTCTTTTCATTTCTGAGTGACAGTAACTTTGCCATCTTTTGTTGTCAGAGTTACGAAATTATTTCATTTCTGTTTCTTGATTACAATATTTTTATTAACTTTGCATCAAAGATGGCGAAGAAAAATAATATTATGAGAAAGAAACTACTAATACTACTACTATGTATGGCAACAACCATACAGGCTCAAGACTTATTCATCTTAGGGGGCGAATTGAGTAACTCGGCAGCAACAAGTGTTGAGGATATTGACGAGGTGATGCCACGTATGAAGACCTTAGGGCTGAATACTGTGCTGGTGCCTGCTTACTGGGAATTTTTAGAACCTTCAGAGGGGGTGTTTGACTTCACACTTATCGACCGAACGGTGATGAGGGCTCGCGAGAATAAGCTGAACATTGTTTTTCTTTGGTTTGGGGCATGGAAGAATTCAATGTCATGCTATGCTCCATTGTGGTTTAAAAAAGATACCAAGCGCTTTCCTCGTGCCCGTACCCATGAAGGGAAACCCCTTGAGATTGCCAGTTGTTTCTCAGAGGAAGTTTTCAATGCCGACAACAAGGCTTTTGGTAAACTGATGCAACATATCAGCGAGAGTGCCAGCGACGTGGTTACGATGGTACAGGTAGAGAACGAAATCGGTATGCTGGAGGATGCCCGCGACCATTCAAGGTTGGCTGAAGATATGTATAAGATAGGTGTACCACAGGAACTCATGAACTATCTGAAAAAGAATGAGAAGAATCTGCATCCGTGGCTGAAAGAAAGACTGAATACTAAGATTGAAAAAGTCAAAAAACAAAACCCCACCTGGACATCAGTATTCGGTGATGATATTTTTACCGACGAAATATTCATGGCATATTATTATGCTAAATATGTGGGGCGGCTGTGCCAGACAGCACGTAAATACACTCAGATACCACTCTATGTCAATGCTGCCATGAACAGCCGTGGACGTAAGCCGGGACAATATCCATCGGCAGGTCCGTTGGCTCACCTTATAGACTTATGGCATGCAGGTGCCCCACAGTTACTCTGTCTGGCTCCTGATATTTACGACACAGGATTCAAGTCGTGGGCAGATCAGTATGCCCTTAGCAACAACCCTCTGTTCATACCGGAGAGTCGCTGCTGCGAGAATAGCGGTGCACGTGCTATGTATGCCTTCGGAGAACATAAGGCATTAGGATTCTCGCCTTTCGCAATTGATCAGGCTTCTTCCTGCGAGACAGAGAGCATAACTAAGGCTTATAGTCTGTTGCGTCAACTGAAGTGTCAGGCAAAATCATGGGGGCTTCTTTTCGACCAGCAGGATAAGGAACGAATCATTACCGACGACGGCATGGCCATTACCTGCTGGCACTACTTCACTTTGCCTTGGGACCCACGGGCTACCGATGGCTCGAAATGGCCAGAAGGAGGTGCAATCTTAATGAGGCTCTCAAACAATGAATATCTGCTGGCAGGTACGGGAGTTGTAGTGGCCTTTGCCTCAGAATACGAGAAAGCCCGTGAGCAGCAGAAAGTCCTGGGTGAGGATGGCTTTGCCATTGCAGGCACTGGAGACGAGGGAACAATGGTAAAAGATGAAATATTCAAAGGACAGCGAATCGGCATAGGCCATGTTGACGAAGTAAGTATCGACGATTCCGGGCAGATGAGATACCTGAGGCGGAACAACGGCGATCAGGATCATCAGGGTCGGCATGTGCGCATAGCTTGCGGAGAATGGAAAATACTGCATATTAGCCTGTATCGCTATAATTGAACATGTGGTAAGGTATTTAATACATATAATTTTAATAATATGTTTGGTACATTAATTGTTTTTTAGTATATTTGCAACGAAATGATACGATTGAACAAGTTTGTTACCAGAACCTTATCCATACGTATCAGTTTGATGGTCGTATTAGCGATAGCTACGCTGCTGATGGCGGCGCTATTCATCATGTTTCGATATTCACGAAAAGCTGTGAAAGATGAGGCTATTCATAAGGCCACTCAGAAACTTGAAGCAACAGTACAACATATAGACAATATTTTGCTTAGCGTGGAGCAGGCATCGGGTAATATCTACTTCGAAGTGCTTCCGCAACTGCAACAGAAGGAAAAAATGTACGTCTATAGCCGTAAGTTGGTTGAGAATAATCCATACATCGTAGGGTGTGCCATTGCCTTTGAACCTTATTACTATAAGGAGTATGGACAATATTTCATGGCCTATTTCCATCGTGCTGTCTCTGATGTCCCCAATGCATCAAACGACAACATCATTCAGGCAGAGACCTTTGGCCTCAAACCATATACGGAACAGACTTGGTACACAATACCCATAGAGAAGAAACATCCATGCTGGATTAACCCCCTTAAAGACAATGATACAGAAGGTGAGGCTATAATAACCTTCAGTTTACCCATATTTAATCAGGAGCGGAGAGTGATAGGCGTGCTGGCTGTAGATGTTTCACTGGCAGTGCTCTCAAAAGTGGTTTTGGCAGCCAAGCCGTCACCGCACTCATACGCTACGCTTTTGGGCAGTGACGGCTCGTACATTGTTCATCCTGACAGCACTATACTTCAGCACCGCACTTCTGAGAAAGACGTGATGAGTGGCAGCGACTCCTCAATAGGCAAGGCAGCACTGGCAATGATGGCCGGCGAGACAGGCTATAAGCTCATCAGACAAAATGGTTCCAATAGTTATGTTTTTTACAAACCCTTCACCCTCTCAAAGGTGCCAGGGCGTGCTGATCAGGATCTGAACTGGAGTGTGGCCATTGTCTATCCCGAGGACGATATCTTCGGCGAATACAATCAGCTGCTACATGTTGTCCTGTTGATAGCCTTTGTAGGTCTGTTGTTGCTGTTGGTTCTCTCACAGATAATAACCCATAGGCAGTTACAACCGCTAGGAGTGCTGACGAAAATGGCAAAGAGAATAGCAGACGGGCACTATGACGAGACTGTCGCCGACACCAGACAACACGATGAAGTTGGGCGGCTGCAGGCTCATTTCGTGTTGATGCAGCAGGCACTGGCTAACCACATGGGAGAAATGGAACGACTCACAAAGACACTTGAAGAGCGTGGTGAGGTGCTGAGCAAAGCCTATGAACAAGCCCAAGAGGCAGACCGCATGAAAACGGCATTCCTGCACCACATGACTAACCAGATGATACAGCCTGTGAATAATATTTACGACCATGTTGTCAGACTGCATGAGCATGGAAAGGAGATGCAACAGGAAGAAGCCAACCAGTTGGTGAATGACATACTGCAGCAAGGTACGATAACCACCGACTTGCTGAATGAGATGCTCGAAGCCTCGAAGAAAGAAATAAAGAAGTAGAATTATGAGAAGGCTCATCAGACGTATCAGACAATCGCTGTCAGTAAAGCTCAGCATCGGTATTCTGCTGATGGCTTTTCCTATATTCGTATTATCGCTGGGAATATTATTCATGCAGTCGAGGCATATAGTCAAACAAGAGGCTGCTGAACGCGTTACCAGTGTGCTTAACACCACGTCGCAGCGCGTCAATAGATTCCTGCTGACTATAGAAACAGCTACAAACAACATTGACTGGCTCGTAACCGCGAACCTTCGGCCCGAGGCACTTCTTGAGTATTCGAATCGTATCGTAAGGCTGAATGCCAATGTCAGCGGATGCTCCATAACTACCGAACCCGACATTTTCTCAGAACAGGGCAGATACTTCTCTGCTTATTCAGTACGTCAAGGCGACAGTGTCATCACAGTGCGAGAGGGTAAATACGACTACTTCGAAAAGGAATGGTATAAGAGACCAAGCAATTTAGGTAAGGCCTGCTGGATCGATCCTTTCGACGATTACAACGAGGGCACGCTTTCTGCCTCTGGCAAGATAGCTTCATACAGCAAGCCTCTATATACAGAAGATGGCCGATTTGTTGGCGTCATCTCTACCGACTTGTCGCTTAATAGTCTGTCGGAGGTAATACAAGCAGAGAAGCCATATCCAAATGCATATTTTCTTATGTTGGGCGAGGACGGGCAAATCTTTGTTCATCCAGACTCCGCTCGACTCGTCGATCGGACTATCTTTAGCGGTATGGATACTCGGCATAATGTCGAAGTTATTGCTTTAGGGCATGAGATGACAACAGGAAAGAGCGGATTTATGAGAGTTACCGTTGGCGACCAGCCCTGCCTGGTGTGCTATCAGCCTGTGGCTGGCACAAATTGGAGTCTGGCTATAGTCTGTCCTGATAGTGACATTCTTAGAAACTATTATAAACTGACATATATTATTTGTCCGCTGCTTGTTATCGGACTCTTGCTTATATTATTCTTCTGTCGCAGGATAGTGAAACATGCCCTCAGTCCACTTAACCAACTTGAGAATCAGATGCAAATTATTGCCGAGGGCAAATATGATGAGAAGATACCTCACATAAAGCGAAGAGATGTAGTGGGACTTCTTCAGAATAGTTTCGCCACGATGCAGGAGTCACTGGAACGTCATGTCGGAAACATCCGTCAGATGAACGAGCAGGCTGTACAGCGCAATGAGGAGTTGGCAAAGGCCAATAAGCTGGCAGAGGAGGCTGGCAGGCAAAAGACAGCGTTCATTCAGAACATGACTCACCAGATACGTACTCCGTTAAATGTCATTATGGGTTTTGCTCAAGTACTGCGTGATAGTATAAAAACTATGTCAAACGAAGACTCTAAGAGAATTACATCGGTAATGCAGCATAATTCCATGACGCTTACGCGTATGGTGTTAATGCTTTATGACAGTTCTGACAGCGGACTCTCAGAAGAACTAGAGGATATAAATCGCGAGAATGTTTCGTGTAATGAGATAGCGCGTGAGAGTATAGAGTACACAAATTTGTATTATCCTAATTTGAAGATTGGTTTCCAGACTTCTGTTCCCGACTCGTTCTGCATTTTTACCAGTCGCCTCTATCTGATGCGTAGTCTGCGAGAGATTCTCTATAACTCTGCCAAATACTCTGACGGCAAGAATATCCTGCTTAGTGTGGCTGAAACAGCCGATACTATCCGATTTGTTTTCCAGGATACCGGACCTGGCATTGATGAGTACTATCATGAACAGATATACGTTCCTTTCAGCAAAATTAATGAATTATCGGAAGGACTTGGACTGGGACTTCCACTTGCCAAGCGCCACTGCGTAAATCTTGGGGGAGACCTGTATCTCGATACGAGTTATCACGAAGGATGCCGATTTGTTATTGAGTTTCCTAAGCAATAGTCTGTATCCGTTTTTAATGTCTAATCTATAAAACACATAAATATGAGTAAAATTAAAACTATAAGTATGGCGGCTATGGTAATGTTGTCATCTATGATGCAGTTGACTGCATGCAAAGATTCAACCCGTGAGAATCCCCTGTTGACGGAGAGTAATCTTCCTTTTGGTGCACCAGATTTCAGTAAGATAGAAGTGAGTGACTATCTGCCGGCTTTCGAGGCGGCTATCAAACAGAACCGAGAAGAGATAGCAGCCATTGTTGAAAACAAAGACTCTGCAACTTTCGAAAACACCATCCTTGCACTTGAAGAGAGCGGTAAGACCCTCGATCGTGTAAGTGCTGTATTCTTTGCCTTGCTTGAGGCAGACAAGACACCAGAACTCAGTGAGACGGAGAAGAAAGTGAAACCTATGCTTACTGAACTCGAAAACGACATCTCGTTCAATAAGCAGTTGTTTGAGCGTATTAAACAGGTTTACGATCGTGAATACCAGATCCTTCAAGGCGAAGACCAGAAACTTCTCGATGAGACTTATAAGGCTTTTGTGCGCAAGGGAGCCTTGCTTTCTGACGAAAAGATGGCTCGCATGAAGGAAATCAACATGCGTATTTCTGAACTGCAGACAGAGTGGGGTGACATGCTTACTAATGCCACAAACGACGCTGTAGTGTGGGTGGACAAGAAGGAGGACTTGGCTGGTATGAGCGATGCCGATATTGCACAATGTGCTAAGGATGCTGAAAGTCGTGGTAAGAAGGCCCCATACGCTATTGTCATCGTCAACACTACACAGCAGCAGCCTCTGGCCTGTCTCGACAACCGCGATTTGCGTAGGAAAATCTTTGAAGCTTCTGTTCATCGTGCTGACGGCACTGGTAAGTATAACACCTATCCCATAGTGGTGGAGATGGCCAAATTGCGTGCCGAGAAGGCTGAACTCATGGACTTCCCCAACTACGCTGCCTATTCGCTGGACGACACGATGGCCAAAACTCCAGATAATGTCTATTCTTTCCTGAGGAATCTCATTAGCAAGTACACGCCAAAAGCAGAAGCCGAGACGAAAGTCATAGAAGACTATGCCCGCCAAACCATGGGCGCTGACTTCCAGTTACAGCCTTACGACCGCTTCTACTATTCTGCTAAGATGAAAAAAGAACAGTTGGATTTGGACGATGACGAAGTAAAGCCTTATTTCAACGTTGACAGTGTGCTTGTAAATGGCGTGTTCTATGCCGCCAACCGAGTTTACGGACTGACTTTCAAGGAGCGTGATGATATTCCCGTTTATCATCCTGACATGAAGGTGTTCGAGGTTGTAGATAAGGGCGGAAAGACTATTGCTCTCTTCTATTGTGACTATTTCCGCCGTCCAACAAAGCGTGGAGGTGCCTGGATGGATGCTTTTGCCGAGCAGAGTCGTCAACGTCAGCAACTGCCTATCATATTCAATGTTTGTAACAGTGCCAAGGCTCCCGAGGGACAACCCTCGCTATTAACATGGGATGAGGTGACTACCATGTTCCACGAATTCGGGCACGCTTTGCATGGTATGCTCTCTGACTGTCAATATAACCGTTTGAGTGGCACTAGCGTGGCACGTGACTTCGTGGAGATGCCATCACAATTCAATGAGTCATTTGCCACTATCCCTGAGGTGTTCGATCATTATGCGCGTCATTACAAGACAGGTGACCCCATGCCTATCGACCTAAAGGAGCGCATGCTGAAAAGTATCAACTTCCAGACTGCTTATGCTCTCGGTGAGAACCTCGCTGCTACTTGCGTTGACTTGGCTTGGCATATGTTGTCTTCAAGTGCAATTCCCACTGTCGAGAATGCTCCTGCTTTTGAGACTGACGCTTTGGAAAAGGTTGGATTATTGAATGCTCAGATACCGCCCCGCTACGGTACTAGTTACTTCAATCATGTGTGGGGTGGAGGCTATGCTGCCGGTTACTATAGCTATTTGTGGACAGAAGTGCTGGCAGTAAACATTGCAGATGTCTTTGCTCAGCGAGGACCCCTGAAGCCTGAAACAGGCCAAGACTTCAGAGACAAAATATTGAGTCGTGGAAATACAGGCGACCTCATGCAGATGTTTACTGATTTCACAGGGATGCAAGCTCCTGACGCAACAAGTCTGCTAAAGGCAAGAGGCCTTTAGCAGACTTGATTTGGCATTCGTCTTATCGCTGAAGAATCTGCTCGGCGTGTTCCTTGGTCTTTACCTGCTTGCCGGCAAATATCTGCTCGATAATGCCTTCTTCGTTGATGACAAAGGTGGTACGAATGGTACCGACGGTCTTCTTGCCGTACATGTTTTTCTCGCCCCAGGCTCCCATCGCCTCAAGCAATTCATGGTTGATGTCGGCTATCAATGGGAATGGAAGTTCATATTTCTCCTTGAATTTCTGATGCGAAGCGGCTGAGTCTTTGCTGACTCCTACCACTTCGTATCCGGCATTTTGCAGCGCACTATAGTTGTCGCGAAGGCTACAAGCCTCTGCTGTACATCCGCTGGTGTTATCCTTCGGATAGAAGTACAGCACCAATTTCCTGCCTTTAAAATCACTCAGACGGATATCCCGTCCCTGTTCGTCTTTGCCCAATATTTCGGGCGCTCTGTCACCAATGTTCATAGTATATTTCTTTTTTATCTGTTAGTATATGCGAATTTTAAGTTGATGCTTATTAGAAGAGCTGGTACTAACTGGTTTCTTTTCGATAGTGTATTTCTTCAGAACTCCCGGACCGCAGGAACTATTGCCGAGGCCCATGACTGCGCAGTCGATAGAGAGATAGGTGTGACCTTGGTCTTCCAGTTCGTAATCGTGGGTCTTGCTGGCGAGGTATTGGGCTGAGTATGGCAAGGCAGAGAAAGAGAACGGCTGGTTGACCGCCTCAATGCAAAGGGTCTTCCCCTTCTTAGTCTTTAGTTCTACATATGTGCATTCCTCATGGTTGCCGGAATCCTGTGGGCGAGGGTAGTGTACATACTGCTCTGACACCTTTGATTTCCATAAGCCAACAGGGCATGATGTCTTACGGTCTGGATAGTTGTCCCATGGACCGCGACCGTACCATGTCAGCAGTTCGTATTCGCGTGGCAGTTCGATTACAATACCTAGGCGTGGTATTTCCGGCAGTCCCTCTGGGATAGTAAAGGTAAAGGTGTATTCGTTGCCCTGTTGCTCCATAGTCATGGGGATGCGTAGCGTGTCGAGTCCACAGCGCTTCCAGTCCTTGGCCAGCCAGTTGCCAAAGCTCTTGTCGTTGTCTGTCGGAGCACGGAATACCTGCGGGGAAATTGAAAATTGAGAATTGAGAATTGAAAATTGGGCTGCCGCCTTTTGGGTTTTCACAGCAGGTCGCTTGGTGTTCGCCTTTACCTGCGGACCATTGCCATAGACGGCCTGTACCTCGTAGTATTTAGGTGTCAGTGTGCGGTCGCTCATCACTATACCGTTCATGCAGAAGGCATGCAGGTTAGGCTTGTCGCCGAAGTCGCCACCATAGAGTATGGCACCTTTCGGAATGCCTGACAATTTCTCATTACTCATTCCTAATTTCTCATTTAGGGCTATGCCCTGATCCACCCAATCCCAAATAAAACCGCCGAGCATGCGTGGGTTAGAGTTGATTTCATCCCAATATTCCGAAAAATTGCCCAAGGCATTGCCCATAGAGTGAGCATACTCGCTGGTCAGGACAGGGCGTGGGCCACCATCGGAACCTACCCATGAGCAGTGGTCGCCGGTTCTATTGGCAATTTCCAGCAGCCGTTCCCAGCGGGCATTTTCGGCACGTTCTTTATCAGAACCTTCGGGTATGCCTGGATTCAGGTATTCTTGCATGACGCGGGGATAGAAACGTGATATGACATCGACGGTTTGAGGGTCAGGGTTGCCTTGAGCACCTTCGTAGTGTACAGGACGTGTGGGGTCGAACTCATGGAGCCATGCTGACATGGCTGCATGATTGGCACCATAGCCGCTCTCGTTACCCAGACTCCAAAAGATGATGCTTGGATGGTTCTTGTCGCGCTCGGCCATGCGTATGGCACGATCGAGAAAGGCATCAACCCAGTCGGGTGTTGAGGCCAACGTACCACGCAAGCCATGAGTCTCGCAGTCGGCCTCGTCCATAATGTACATTCCTATTGAGTCACACAGTTCGTACCAGCGCGGACAGTTGGGGTAATGGCTGAGTCGTACTGCATTGATATTAGCCTCCTTCATTAGGCGTAGATCCTTCAGCATCAGTTCTTCGGTCATCACACGGGCACGGTAAGGGTCATGCTCATGACGGTTGACGCCACGTATTTTAATGGGCTGTCCGTTGATTAGCAGTTGACCTTTTTCGATGCGTATTGTACGAAAGCCCACCTGCTGGGTGACCTGCTCGATGATTTCTCCTCTGGCATTCTGCAATTTCAGACTGAGTGTATAGAGGTAGGGGTGCTCGACACTCCATAGGTTGGGATGCCCGGCTTTTATCTCCATCCTGTTAAATTTGCGGTATCCTCGCTGAGGGTACCACTCATTCATACGAGCGGCCTTGTGTTGCAGGTCGAGCACTTCGTCGATAGCGACAGAATCGCTGCCCACAGCAATAGTGCCGTCGAAGAGGGTGGCTACAAGGCGGTAGCCTTCGGCTGTCTCGTCATTGTAGACAGAGAACTGTGGGTTAATCTGAAGCACCCATTCCCCACTAACTTGGTTGGGGGTTAGTGGGAGGCTTCTGATGGCCACATCGCGCAGTCTGACGTCAGGGGTGTGGTAGAGCAGTACGTCGCGGTGGATGCCGCCAAACCTCCAAAAGTCCTGATCTTCCAGATAGGAGCCATCGCTATATTTGTAGACCTCGATTGCTATCTGGTTTTCCCCCTTATTAATATATGATGTTATATTGAACTCTGAGGGTTCCATAGAACCTTGAGAGTAACCTACACGCTGGCCGTTCACCCAGACGTAGAATGCCGACATGACACCTTCAAAGCGCAGAAAAGTCTGCCCGCAGGTTTTGTCTGTAGTTTTGTTTGTTGTTGAGTTGTTCGACACCCAACTGTCTGGCACGGTAAAAGTACGTCGGTATTGGCCTGTTGGGTTGCGCTCTTCGTAGGTGGTCCAGTCTGCCTTGGGTTCTCGCATTACATACGGTGGGTCAATCTTGAATGGGTAGCCTGCCGATATGTAGATGGGAGTTCCATAGCCGTTGACCTCCCAGTTGGCAGGTACAGCTAAGGTTTCCCACGATGAGGCATCGAAATCGTTACGATAGAAGTCACGAACTCGCTCGTCGGGTGTTTTTGTCCATCGAAAATGCCACTCTCCGTTTAGTGACAGAGTCCTGTCGCCTTTGCTCTCGCCAAAAGGAATAAAGTATGCTCTTGCTGGTTCGCGATTAATTTGTAGCACGTGGTTATCCTCCCAGTCGTGGGCGGATAAAGGTAAAAAGGTTAAAAGGTAAAAGGGCAAAATCCTATATACCAGTCTTTTTACACAATATCTATGTTTGTGAATTGCTTTCATACTCTTACTTCGTTTTACTTTTTTACCTTTATTGTATTTCAAGTTCCTTAAATTCTACCTCCTTGTTGTCTATGCGGACGGTGTATGTGCCGGCATTTATCTGTGTTCCAGTAGTGGTAGAGAGCGTCTTGAACTTGTTGGGTGTGGGTGGGAAGGTAATCTCGCGGTCAACCAGTACAGTGCGCTTAGAGTCGGTTATGATCAGGCGGGCTTTTTGGGCGCTACCCGTCGTGTTCTTGTATTTAAAACGAAGGGCATATTCCTGACCTAGTCCGGGTTTGATGATAAATGAGGAGAATCCCTTTTGTCCTTTTGATAGAGAGTTTGGAAGATAAGTGGAGGCAGGTCGAGACTCCGTATCATGTGGCAACAACTCCTTGGGTAGCTTGGCTATGGTGTCAGTATCAAGGGAGTGCCAGGATTCTCCGGTTGCTTGTCGCTGTGGCACAGCGACAGACTGGGCAGAGGCAATGGCGATGGCACAAATAACGGCTTGACCTGCTTTTACCTTTGGGAAGGAGATGTGCAGCTTGCCATTTTGGGCTTTCGCTGTCACCACACGTTTCATAGCACCGCAGTAGCCAGCTTCTGTCCACGTGTCAAGGTCGTCAATAACGGTTTCTTCGTTAACGGCGACGTCAAAGATGCGCAGTCCTTCGTAGTCTGCGTTTTCTGAGGCATCGCGGCCATGCCAGGGCTCTACAAAGTACAGTTCGATGCGGTAGGTGGTGGTGTCGTTTTGTTGCGACTCAGTCGCAACAAACGGGACGGGCAGGTCATACCACAGGCGATGACGGCCGAAGCGGAAGAACTGGAAGAGCTCGTCACTCTTAGTGCCTCGGATGTCTTCAGAGATATGGCGCTGGGAAGCCTGATAGGGATGGATACCTTCAAAGTCCTGTCCCCATGAATGACTGAAAAGTGTGTCGTCTGCCTGCCACTGCTGTCCGAATTCATCAATAAAGGCATCGCCGCCGCAGTTGATGCGATAGAGGTAGTGATAGCCTTCTGCACCCTTTACGATGTCAATATTACGGTCTGCAGCGGTTAAATCGCTGCCTATAGAACTTTGGGGTACATAGTGATGACGGTACATGTAATAGGCTGGGGTGGGCTCTTCCCAAATGGTAGTAAGTCCCTTGTAGTTGATAGGACCTATCTTGTCGATGCGTCGCAGGGCTCCATCTGGCTGTACGCGCCCAGGGTTGTCATGTGAGGAGAAAAGCCACTGGAAATGGCCGCAGACGCTGTCCTTGGCGCTCTCTGCTAGACGAGCTTTAGTCTCCAGTAGTTTGGTAAACGATTCTTCGCTATATTTCGCCTCGCCATGCAGGTCGATAGTGCGCCATGCTCCATATTCGCCATTCAGCAGCTGTTCTGGGCGTTTCAGTTCATTATCGTAGTTGTCTGCTGAACCTCCATAAGTGCCGCTCCAGTTTTGGATAACGTTCCAATCGGTGCCTTCGCCACCATTACAGGTGGTGATAAGGCGCTGGTCGCGGCAGGTGGGGTCAAGACTGCGGATGATATCGCTACACTCCTCTGCAAACTCCCGGGGTAGCACGCTCTCGTTCTGCAATCCCCAAAGGATGACAGAAGGAGAATTGCGGCGCTCCTTAATCCAGCGTACTAACAAACGCTTGAAATTGTCGCGGAAGGTGGGGGTGTCGTACCAGATATGTGCAGAGAACTGGCTCCAGAAGAGGATGCCCTGTTCGTCGAAAAGCTGCTGATAGAGCAAGTTGTGAGGTTGATGAGCTTCGCGAAATGCATTGAAGCCCGCATTGGTAATCTGCTTGACGCGGGAGCGGATTTGTTCGGGTGAGAATGCATGGCTTTGTCCTAGTAAGTGCTCGTACTCACATGTACCGTTGATAAATACGGGTTGGTCGTTCAAGAAGAAGCGGTTATCGCCATTTTTCCTAAAAACGGGCCATGAGATGCTGCGGATGCCGAATGGGGTGCGCGTCTCGTCGGTAGTTTTGCCGTCGCGCTTTATCATGGTTGTGAGGTTGTAGAGATAAGGATCGTCGATGCTCCAGCGGTAGGCATCCTCTATGCGTTCTGCATGGCGGAGGGTTTTGGTCTCGCCTGGGAGTAGCGACATAGTCGCTACAGACCGGAACACCTGCTTGCCACTGGCCAGCGTGAACTTGTTGACCAGTTCGATGGTCTGAGACTCTTCGGTGTAGTTCTTAACCTCAGTCTCTATAAAAACACTGTCGCAGGCGGCATTGTTCCAAATATGGACACCGAAGGGCTCGATGCGGATAGCATCCGTCTCGATAAGCGATACGGGACGGAAGATGCCGAAAGGCTGACTGCCCTCAGAGAAGCCCCATTCCGATGAACAGCCTCCACATACCCAGGGGGATTCAGTCTGCATGGCAGGATGGTCGACGGTAATGTGCAGGGTGTTCTTGCCAGTGTTCAAGGCATCCGTGATGTCGAGTGTAAATACTGTACGGCCAATGAGTTCCTTGGGATATTCAGTATCATTGAGGGTGATGGTGGCATATGTTCCTACACCTTCCAGTTGTAGGAAATAACGCTTGCCGTCTTGTGGCTGCAGGATGAATGAACGCTGATATACGGCCTGTCCGTGCAGATTACCATGACGTAACTGACGATAGCCGTAGTAGTCATCGAAGTTGTGTGGGAGGGTGATGCTCACGACAGAATCGTGAGCCATAGGACAGGTGGCTGTCCAGCCGTCGTTAAGCGAGGTGATGGTGCGACGGCCTTTTCGCTCAGGCTCTGGGAAACGGACCTCTGAACGCCCCATAGGTACGCTGGTGGCTACTGCGATGCCACGCTGCTGGTCGTTATTGACGGCACAGTAGAAATGATACACTACGCCGTTATGCTTTACCACATAGCTCTTGTGGGCAAACATTTCATCATAGGGCTTGGTAGGCCAAACGAGATCGTTGCCTTCCCATCGTTGCCAATTTATAAGGTCGCGACTGACTGCGAATGTATTAAAAGCATTATATTTTCGTGATGGGTCATAAGCCTTAAAGTAGAACATCACATACAGGTCGTCCATCTTGGCAATCTGTGCATCGCCCGTGATGATGCCTCCAACTTCGTTAGCGAAGATAGGGTTGCCATCATAACGTTTCCACTTTTTAAGATCGTTAGAAAGGGCGATGCCGATGCGCTCAGCCTTGAGATTATTTGCTGGATTGATACCCCCCGCATTGTAGAACATGATGAAGCGATACTTGCGCAGGTCCTTGGGCAAATGACTACCCTCGCCCTTTGGTGAGGGGCTTGGGGTGAGGCTATAAATACTGCTCTTATATTGCACCAGCTTCTCCCACCATTGTACGTCTTTGTCATTGATGGAGAGCAAAGGCTTTTCTGCTGACTGCCATTCATGGGCCTGAGTGATATCACTCTTTGTCCAAGCTATACCGATGTTCAGCGGTTCACGAACAGCCTCATAGCCTGTACCATGTCCACCGATATAGGTCATCCAATGTCTGCCTTTATAATCTCCGAGTTCGTAGCTTCCATCCCATGTCCAATCTATGAGTGCAGGGAAACCACCGCGCTGGTTCATGTCCCATCCGTCGTCCTTATAGGATAGGATTCGGCCTTGCGTCTGCCAATGCAACAGGTCATCACTGGTGGCCAGCCATGTCTCGTAGCCACGGCCGTCCAGTCCGTCTTTGCCGTTATAGACTACATACGTCATTAGCCACTGATTGCCCACACGAAATACCGTCGGGCAGTCTATCTTATGGTAGTTATCTTTTGGGGCAACCACCAGGCCATATTTATATGGTGTGCGCACCTCTTGGTAGATGCGTTGCATAGTGGTCTGAGGGATGATGTCGGCGGCAAAACCGCCGACCACACTAAGGAACGTGACGAGTGTGGTGAGTATTTTCTTCATAATCCTTTATTTCTGAAACAGCCAGTCGACCTCAGTAGAGGGGCCGTTGAGACCGCAATCGCGAGGGTTGATATGACTTTCGGTAAAGCCTGCTACCATGATGATGCCCTTTGGCAGGCGTAACGTCTGACGGCCGGCAGGCAGTGTGTATTGATGGATATTTACTTTGGGCATCTGGACGATGCTAATGGCATTGGTCAGGATAGGTTCGGCCTGTCCGTATTCGTTGCCGGTGGCATCAATTTCGAGCTTTGGTGGCTTGGCCCATTTGGGATCGTCATCCTGGAAGAAGCCGACAAGGAGTTTGATGGGCTTTTCGCTTTCGAACTCGATGGTCGTTCCTACGATGCGGGTGGTGTCGCGATTGAGTACGAGGGCCTGCAGGTCGACCAGTTCAGGAGCCAGCGAGTCGACAGGTGTGTCTGGGCGGTTCTCGAAGAGGATGGCACCTTTCTGTAGAGAAGTGGTGGTAAGACCCAGCGAAGAACCGCTGGGAATCGTGGCTATGCCAGAGAGTAGAGTAACACCAGCAGGCTTGGCAGGCAGTATTTTTGCATCCGTCTGTGCCACAGGGTGCTTCAGCTTCTCGATATTCGCCTTGAAAGCATCGAGTTCTTCTTGATAGACCACAGCCAGTTCGGACCATGACTTCATCTTACCGTCATCACCACCCACAGGAATACGGCGCTGTGCCGTCTGCATTGAGTTGGCATAGAGATAGTTCTTATCGGCTAGTGCTGTCAGTGCGTGCCAAGACTTCATGCTTTGTTCCATCAGTGGCATGGCGGCATCGAGATATTTCATGTCCTTAGTCCATTTGTAAAGCAGCACCTGCTCGGCAGCGAGGACCTTATAACGGAAAGCATCGGCAAAGCGCAGATAGCACTCAATGTCATCGCGTAAACGTAGGAACTCGTCGGCGTGGCGGGAAGGTTTGACGGCGATACTGCTAATTGCTTTGGCGGCATTCATACCGTGGGCAACACATTGGTTGACGATGTCCAGCGGCAACTCACCCTTGTGTGGTTGTCCTTTGTATTCCTTCTCGACATATTCGATGAGCTTCTCACCCTGTGGTCCGCAGCTCTCGTAGAATCCTGGGTAGATGGTGTACTTATAGGGATTGACCAGTTGGGCTATCTTCATACCGAGCAGTAGCGTCTGACGATTACCCTCGGTGATGCCGAAGCGGCGCAACAACTTGGGAGCTATCTCGCCCGACTCGTCATAAGCCGTCAGCAGGTGGCCGGCACTGATGGTGTCAATGCCATAGTAGTCTGCCAGTACTTGTTTCCAATATGAGCGGTCGTCACCACGCTGGTCGTTCCAAGCATAACGGCCCCAGGCACGATACCACATCCAGTCGCGGTCCAACTGCTTTAATCGCTCGCCGTTGGGCAGTTTGTCGGCCGTATAGGGCCAGTCCCAATAAGAAGCTTGGGGATAGAGATGCAAGCCTTTGGAGTGGTGGACGCGGTGCATAGCCTGAATGGCCTTTTGGGTAAAGGCAGGTGATGACCAGCGCCATGGTTCCAGATTGGCCAGGATGTGTACATTATCAATATGTACGGGAGCTGCTGCTGCCAACTGACGATGTGTCTCACCCCAAGGACCTCCCGGCTCGTAGGTCGTCAGCGATTCTCCTGTATATTTTGACATGGTATAGATGTTCGGGTAGAGGGGCAAAGTTTCCTTCAGCACGCGTGGTCCATCGGTATCGTGGGACCGGAGCACGATGGGGGGAAGATCCGACTGGGTGGTAACGGCTGAACCGTTGCCCATACGACCAATGGCTGCCAATCCGTCTTTGATGCCGGGGATGATGGTCTCCTTCATCCATTTGATGTCGTCGTCGATGCCACTGATTGCCTCACCTAAGCAGACTAACAAGCCGACATTGGGATATTTCTCGATGAAGGCAGCAATACTCTTGCGGGTATAGTCGCTGATCAGCGGTGTGATGGGACGATGGCGGTCCTGGGTCTTCAGTCCGTAATGGTCGGCAAAGGGCTTGCTGAGGATGATGTTATAGAACATCTGGATGACGGCAATACCGCGGCGGTCGGCTTCATGGGTAAGGAATGAAAAGACTTCTTCGTTTTTCTTGAATGTCTCCTCATCGACCTCTAAAGCAAAGGGATAGTCCTTTAACTTCACCAACGAGGCAAAGGGATGACCGTTCCAGAGGTAGAGAGAATTCATCTTGTTCTCGACCATCATGTCGAGGTACTTCACCCATTCCGCCTTGTCGTAGAACCAGGGAAAGTTCTCTGGAGTATAGGGGTATTCATAGACAGCATGTCCAGGCAGATAAACCGTCTTCTGAAGTCCAATGCACGTGCCACGCATTACCATCTGTGGCTGTTCGGCCGTAGACTGTATGCTATTTAGCGCTCCCGCCATCTTGATGCGCTCCGCAAGTTCTACGCATCCGTATATGACACCACTGCCGTCGTTTCCCGACACCAGTATGCCTTTCTTGTCGCTGCTTATTACGTAGCCCTCGGAAGGTCCGCTGCCCACGTTGAGCAAGGTGATACGTGTTCCCTTTTTAGGAGACACATCATAGCCCATAGCCGTCAGTTTGTCTTTCAGATATTGTGCAGCATAAAGTTCGCGGTTTGACGCATTCTTGTGTGTAATTATTCTGACCTTCTGAGCCATAATAGTCAGAGTCAGACATGTCACGATACTTAAAACTATTATCCTTTTCATATCATCTGTCTTGTTGCAATATTATATATAAAAGACTGACATGCTGCCGCTTTGTCATCATATTCAGGGTGTGTCGGTTAAAACAAACAAGCCATTGCATCCTTTTTCCATGCTAATGCAGAAAAAAACGGAGACAGAAGGTGTTCCATTGGAAGAAAATGCTTAACTTTGCAATCGATATTGATTTTAGAATACTATGCGTGTACTTTTAGTGAATACGAGTGAGAGAACGGGTGGTGCTGCCGTGGCGGCGAACCGCCTGATGGAGGCGTTGAATAACAATGGCGTCAAGGTCAAGATGCTGGTGCGTGACAAGGAAACGCAGCAGGTGACAGTCAGTGCGCTGCCCAAGTCGTGGCGGTTGCAGTGGCATTTCCTGTGGGAACGGCTCGTGATATGGATGCACTTGGGCTTCAAGCGCGAGCACCTATTTGATATTGATATTGCCAACAGCGGCACGGACATCACGAAGCTCCCAGAGTTTAAGGAAGCAGACGTCATCCACTTGCATTGGGTAAATCAGGGCATGCTGTCGCTAAAAGATATTCAGCGGATTCTGGCATCGGGGAAACCTGTGGTTTGGACCATGCACGATATTTGGCCGGTAACGGCTATCTGCCACTATGCCCGTGGTTGCGAGCAGTACCATGTGGAATGCCAGGATTGTCCACTGCTTCCTGGAAAGAATAAGAAGGGACTGGCCAACAAGGTATGGAAGAAGAAAGCTGAAATACTTAAAGGACATAACATCACTTTTGTAACATGCAGCGAGTGGCTGGCTGAAGAGGCGTGTAAGAGTGCACTGCTTCATGGACAGAACATCATAAGTATTCCTAACACCATCGATACCAACATCTTCCGTTTACAATACAAGAAAAAACCAAAGCAACATTTCGGACTGCCAGAAGACAGAAGCTACATTCTCTTTGTTTCGCAGCGTGTGACCGATCCGCGGAAAGGAATGGACTATTTCGTGGAGGCTATACGCATACTGGTCGATATGCATCCGGAAATACGCGAAAAAATGGGTGTTGCCATACTTGGCGGCCATGCCGAGGAGGTGGCATCGCGACTTGCAATGCCGGCCTATCCATTAGGCTATGTCAGCGACCCAGAATACGTTGCTCAGGCGTATAGCGTTGCCGACGTGTTTGTATTACCATCTTTAGAGGACAACCTGCCAAACACCATCATGGAGGCTATGGCCTGCGCTATACCCTGTGTGGGATTCAGGACCGGCGGAATTCCTGAGATGATAGACCACCGTAAGAACGGCTATGTAGCCAACCCCTGTGATGCTGACGACCTGGCCCGTGGCCTAAATTATGTATTATTTGAGGCCGACTATGACTCACTAATGAACAAATGTCTAAGCAAGGTGGCTCGCAGCTATTCGCAGCGGAACGTAGCCCGCAGATATACAGAAGTTTACGAACAAGCCTTTCGTCCCCAACGACACTGTAAATCATGAACAAAGCAATACGCATCTCCATAGTCACCATCACCTATAATGCTTCCAGCACGTTGCAACGCACGTTGGACAGTGTGGCGCAGCAGAGCTATCAGCACTTGGAACACCTGATTATTGACGGTGCTTCTAAGGATGACACTGTGAAAATAGCCCAGTGTTATCAGGCGTCGGTCCCTTATGAGGTCAGTATCCAGTCGGAGTCCGACAAGGGACTATATGATGCGATGAACAAAGGCTTAATCAAGGCCACAGGAGACTATATCCTATTCCTCAACGCTGGTGACGCGCTGCATGCCGAGGATACCCTTGAAACGGTAGTCAATACTGTAATATCTTCCTCATCTTCGATAGGCACAGGGTATCCTGCCGTGGTTTATGGTGATACTGCTATGACTGATAGCAATGGTAATTTTCTGAGACTGCGTCGCCATCGTCCGCCTCAGGTGCTGACGTGGCGCTCTTTCAAGCAAGGTATGCTGGTTTGCCATCAGGCTTTTTATGTGCGCCTTGACATTGCCCGTCAGTTTCCATACGACCTGCAATACCGCCATTCGGCTGATGTTGATTGGTGTATTCGCATTATGAAGGAGGCAGAACGTCAGGACCTGCCTTTAGTGAACAGCGGTGCTGTATTGGCCGATTTTGAGGTGGGGGGTGACAGTACACAGAACCATCACGCGTCGCTCAAGGAGCGTTACCGCGTGATGGCACTTCATTATGGTAAGGTTCAAACGTTTCTTATGCATTGTTGGTTTTTGGTGCGTGCTGTCATTAAGAGATAGCACTATTTCACCATCACCTTTTTCCCGTTGACGATATATACACCGTGCTGTGGGGTTTTAACCTCCCTGCCGTCAAGGGTATATATTTTTGTCGTGCCTGTTGGTGTGTCAGCTTTGACTGGAACGATGCCAGTGACGACACCCTGCAAGGCTCCTGCTTCATTGTAGTAGCCGCCGTTCGAGAAGTCGAGGTCGCTGGTTTGGGCGGCATTGTTTGACTTGCTGTCGTTGAAAATAATTTGTGTAGGTTGTGTTGTCAGCGTTCCCGTGTATGTCCATTTCCAGATGTTCTTTCCGTTGTTGGTCCCCACCTTGGTACAAAGTTGGCCTGGCCAACTGCCTCCCGTATAATTATTCTTACTATCCCATGCCCAGCACTTCACGGTAGTCCATGAATTGGGTGCCTCAAAGAAGGCACATATTTCACCGTCGTTGACGACGCAGCCGTCAGGAGCAGTAAAGCTGTCCTCGTGGATATTGTCAAGGGCCGAGATATCTACGCTATTGCTGACATACATCTTGTAGTTGGTGCCTTCAACTGCCAGCTTGTAACCATCTGTCGATGTCGTGGCACTGCCTAACAGCAGCAGTACGTTGCCGTTGGTGCCTTGTACGTTAAGCACGAAGCCGTTGCCGGAGGCCGTTTTGCTGACAATGGTGCTTTGGTTGTGGATGCCGGCGGCTTTGCGCACCAGAATCTGCTTCTTGATGGCTGTCTTGTAAGTCATCCAGTGCCTGAGGAACACGCAGGGCGTGCCGGGCAGGGTGAGGATAAAGGCATTGGCTGCCTCGATATTGGCCAAGAGCGGTTGAGCTTTGTCGGCTCCGACACCTGTGTCGTGGTTGTCGATGAAGGTAACGGCATAGCGAGCATACTCTGCATCCGTGGATAGCGCAGCATCATTGAGCTTACTCCAGTTGGTGGCATTGGCGAAAACGTTGTTGATGTTCCACTTCATGGGGAAGTCAAAGGCAGCACTCTGAATAACATTGTTCACTTTCGTGCCGTTGATCCAAGTCACAAGTCCGGGCTTGCCGTCGTTCATCCAGTATTCGCCAACAGAGAACTCGGGTCTCACCGTGGTGCTGGTATTATAGAGTCCAGTATAATATGGGGAGTAGCCTGCCACCATGTCATAACGGAAACCGGTATATCCTAAGTCGTTGAGCAGAAAATTCAGATAGGTAATGATGTTCTGCTGCACCTGTGCGTTGGTGTGGTCTAGGTCGCGTGAACCATCAAAGTCCGTACCGGTATCTTTGGCACCAGTGGTCTTTTTGCCACTCGGGCTCCATTGGCTAAGGTTTCCACTGTTGTTACACTCATCGGTATAACAAATAGCTGAGAAGTTTGTGTTGTCCCATGTCAGGGTGTAGCCGTTTTTCGACTCATTGGGGAAATCGCACCAACTGGTATTTCCACTCTTGTGGTTGATGACCACATCCTCGATAATGCCAGTACCCTTGGCTTTGAAAGTCCTAATCATCGAGCGCAGCTGGTCTTCGGTGCCAAAACAGCTGTTATGATTGAGCCACCAGATGTCAGCATAGCCCATTTGCATGTTGTATGTGTTGCAGTAGCCACTCTGGGGCACCCAGATGAGGTCGAAGAACTGCGACATCTCGTCTGCCTGCGACTCCAGATTGGCCCAGTTCGTGTCCTCGTATGAGTCCCAGTAGAAGCCTTGCAGCATAACACCGTTGTAATTCTCAGGCCAGCCTTGTGACTTGACGGGCAGTACTGAAATAAGTGCTAACAGGAGAATAAAGGTAAAGAATCTTTTCATAATTATCTGAAGTTATTGATATTACGTTGCAAAGATAGTGAAAAGTTAGAATATTTAAATCTATAGTTCAGGTTTATTATTATATCAGTATTGTGCAAACGGTTGCACGCTGTAGTTGGTCATTCATTTCTTGGCGAATCCCAGGGTGATGGCGCTAAGTCGGATACCTGATATGTTTTTTATGGCATTTGCACATGCTAGTAATGTGGCTCCGGTAGTGCAGATGTCATCAACAAGTAGCACGTGTTTACCACGAAGATCAGTATCATCGCGGAGTTCAAACATGTCGGCAACGTTTTCTTGTCGCTCATGGCGTGTAAGTCTTGTTTGGCTTTGCTTGAAGTGCTTGCGCAGTAGTGCATTGCTGACTACTGGCAGTTGTGTGATGTCGCTGATTCCTCGTGCTAGTTGTTCGCTTTGATTATATCCGCGCTGTCGTAGGCGTTTGCGCGACAGTGGTACTGGCAATAGCACGTCAATGCCTTCGAAGAATCCCGCCACCATCATCTCGTTGGCCATCAGACGTCCTAAGTCTTCACCAATGTCAGGATGGTCGTGATATTTTAGGTCGTACACCATCTGAGCCATTTCCGAATGCGGCTCATAATAGATGAGTGCCGCAGCCCGCTCGATGGGTGCTAAATGCCAGAACAATTGTGCCATTGGATTGTCGTTTGGAGAGAATTGGTAGCATGTTCGTGGCAGTTGTAGCAGACAAACAGTACACAAACTGCGCTCGCTTGGTGCCAATCGCCGCTCACAAACCACGCACAGACGTGGTGAAATGAAGTCTAGAATCCTTGACCACCAGTTCATAATAGTTAAGTATCTTGTGGTTCTTGGGTTATTATTTAATTAATTCTCCAGACATTGACAGATAATATCGTATGTAAATCCGCGTCCCAAAGCAAAACGTATCAACTTCTGCTTCATCTCGTAGTCGTTGGCAGCTTTAGTCGATTTGCGCTTTTGCTTCAATAGAGGTTGCAACACGCTGATGTACTCATCATCGTCAATCTCGTCGAGTACACGGCTACGGATGTCATCGCTGATATGTTTCTGCCATAGAGCTTGCTCCACCTTCAGGCGTCCCCACTTGTTGTAGCGTACTTTGTCATTGACAAAGGCCCGTGCATAGCGTTCGTCATCCACATAGCGTTCCTTCACAAGGCGCTCCATTACGCGAGCCTGTTGCTCGTCAGTGAGTTCCCAGCGGCGCATCTTCTCCTGCATTTCGTGCTGGCAGTGCTCTGTCTTTGCACATAGAGCGGCCAGTGTCAAATATGCTTCATGTTCTGTCTTCATTTCTTTTGCTTTTTTACCTTTTAACCCTTATTTACGGGCTCTTATCATACGTTGTTTGTCGTATTGGTCGTTTTGGGTTTCGATGTTGTGATACGACATAGAACTTAACATATTGCCGAGGGGGAGGGCGTATAGTGGGTTGATCTCAAAATACAGCCAGCCTCCGGGCTTCAGGGCTTCTTGTCCGTACTGCGCAATGGCGCGGTAGAACAGCAGCGGGTCATCATCAGGGACAAAGAGGGCGATATGCGGCTCATGGTTCAGCACGTTCTCCTCCATCGTCGCGCGTTCCATATTACATATATATGGTGGGTTGCTTACGATGAGATCCCATTTGAAGGTTAGGGGTGAGGGATGAGTGTTGAGGATGTCAACCTGCTGGAATGTTACTTTGACACCATTGCTGCTAGCATTCTCGCTGGCAATGTGTAGGGCTTCTTTCGAAATGTCCCATGCTGTTACCTCGGCTTGAGGAAGTTCGGCAGCAAGTGTTATGGCAATGCACCCGCTACCTGTTCCGATGTCAAGGATGCTGAATGCGTCATGCTTCGTTCTCAATACTTCATCTTTAACAATCCACCGACAGAGCTCCTCCGTCTCAGGTCGTGGGATGAGCACGCCAGGTTCTACGTGTAATGTTCTTCCGTAGAAGTCGGCCTGCCCTAACACATACTGCACGGGCTCATGTCGTAACAGCCGCTGTGCGATTTCCGCCAGTTCTGTTTGGTAGTCTGCCGATAATTGTGTATCTTTGCCGAGGTAAATGTCAGACAGCGTGAGACCAAAGCGCAGTTCATACACCATGCGGGCTAAAGCTTTAGCCTCGCCGTCGTCATAAACCTGTGCCAATTGGCGCCAAAACTCGTGGTAACTCATAGCAAGTGCAAAGATACGAATAATATGGATAAGAGCCAAATATCGACAGACGAAAAATACATGCAGCGTTGTTTACAATTAGCTGCAAACGGAATTCATGGGGCACGCCCCAACCCTATGGTGGGTGCGGTTATCTGCCTTCCCCCTGACCCTTCCAAGGGGAGAGTGAGTTGTCGTATTCTTGGAGAGGGTTATCATGTGCGATGTGGCGAAGGCCATGCTGAAGTCAATGCCTTTGCTTCAGTACGACCAGAGGATGAGGTTTTGCTGAGTGATTCTACTATCTATGTCAGTTTGGAGCCTTGTGCCCATTATGGCAAGACACCCCCATGTGCTGAGTTGATTATCCGTAAGGGTGTTCGCCGTGTTGTAGTAGGATGTGTAGATCCTTTTGCCCAGGTTCAAGGCCGAGGTATTCAGATGCTTCGCGAGGCCGGTATTGATGTCACCGTCGGCGTTTTGCAGAAGGAGTGTATGTGGCTGAACCGCCGTTTCTTCACCTATCATTCTAAACACCGTCCGTATATAATATTGAAGTGGGCACAGACTGCCAATGGATTCATCGACGACCACGGCAAAGCATTGCAGATTTCTAACGAACAGACCCAGATGCTCTCTCATAAACTGCGGGCTGAGGAGGATGCCATACTGGTTGGCCATACAACCGACTCAAGGGAACATCCGCAACTGACAGTACGCCACTGGCATGGTCCCAACCCCAAGCGCTTAGTGCTGACACGCCAACGACCGCTCAGTCAACTAGTTGACGATCTATACCAGCAGGGAGTGCAGTCGCTTATAGTCGAGGGTGGTCGACAGACGCATGACGCTTTCATCGATGCCGGTCTTTGGGATGAATTGCGCGTTGAAACAGGGCAACATTTGACTGTTTCAGATGGAACTCGCGCACCGCAGTTGCCTTTCGATGTTGCCATTCAACACCACATCCAATACGGATTCAATTCAATTACTACCTATTTGAATATGAAATAAAAAGTAAATTAACTTAATTTGTTGACCAAATTAAGTTAATTTACATTGCAGTTTGGGTTAATTTGCTTTCCAAATTATTCTTCCACAGAGAAATCATCTTTGCCAACTCCGCAGATGGGGCATACCCAGTCTTCTGGAATGTCTTCAAAGGCTGTGCCAGGGGCGATACCGCTATCAGGGTCACCTACTTCAGGGTCATAAACGTAACCGCATGTGTCGCAAATGTACTTTTTCATAATCTTAAACATTGTTTTTAGTTAATAATAAAGTATTCGTTTTTTCTACGATAGTTTCTGGTCGGATAAGATTCAGACAGGCATAGTCACCGCGTCGGCATGTCTTTTGACCGAATATGCTGCATGGGCGGCATTCAAGATCTGTCTGTATTACATTGTCGGTCGATTGGTTCCAGCCCATAAAACCGGCAAAGGGATGTGTGGCTCCCCAGATACTGATGACAGGGATGCCGGTGAGTGATGCCAGATGCATATTGGCCGAATCCATGGATATCATTACATTCAGGTGGCTCATGAGGATGAGCTCCTGATGCATGGATTCTAATATCCTGCCTACGAAAATGCATTGTGGATATAATTTGCACCACTCGTCAAACTGCTTTTCTTCCATTTCTCCACGTCCAAAGAGCATGATGCGGGCTTTAGGGTACTGTCGTGTCAACATTTCTATCACCTGTTGCATCAGTTCTAGAGGATATATCTTGCCCTTATGGGCAGCAAAGGGTGCTATTCCTATCCATAAGTCATTGTTGTTCTTCACACTGACAGGTGGTGGCAGCAGATTGAGGTTGCCTCCTTCCTCTGGGAAGATGCTGTGGAAGTCTATTTTTATAGGGTAGCCTAGTCTTTCAAATACTTCGACATAATTCTGGAACGATGTTGGCTGCTGCTTAAGTTTCTTTTTGTTGACAGACGTCAGTTGTCGGCGTCCGCGGCGGTGCTTGTTGATATGAGCTACGTGGTAACGTCCTATGTTGAATCGCATTCGCAGAAATTCGGAGCGCAACACGTTATGAAGGTCAGCGATGGCTGTGAATTGCTTGGCAGTAAGACGGCGGTAGAGGGCATTTAACCCTCTGATACCACGGTATTCCCGTTTTAGATCGGCCT
The DNA here is from genome assembly GCA_946186115.1 of uncultured Prevotella sp. Classification (GTDB taxonomy): domain Bacteria; phylum Bacteroidota; class Bacteroidia; order Bacteroidales; family Bacteroidaceae; genus Prevotella. The sequence continues at coordinate 46,334 of CAMHLV010000007.1, forward strand.
CCATGAATCCCACATTGGGAGCAAGGTCTTCAAATAAAGGACGGGCAAGAGCTCTACTGAGCACGGTAATCCTTGTGTCTGGATATTGCCGTGCCAAAGAATACACTACAGGTACGGCCATAGCGACATCGCCAAGGGCCGAGAAACGTATTACCAGTATGTGCTCTTTCTTCACCTGTTAATCCCTTTTTTGACTAACTGTTCTGTCTTATCACTTTTTATAAAGTACCGGATTGGTATTGGGGTCATTATACATTTTCATTTGGCGATAAACCTTCATGTATTTGACTCCAGCCTCAATATCCTCAAGCAGTTGGTCAATAGCAGTCGATAGGTCTTTCTGTTGCTCCAGCAGGACGTCGAGTTTAGCCTGACAGCGTGCAACATGATCTTTATCGGCATCTTTGCGCTCTGTCTGTTCCTTCATGTGCCAAATCTTCAGTGCTAGTATGCTGAGGCGGTCGATGGCCCATGCAGGACTCTCGGTATTCAGACGGGCTTCAGGAAGTGGTTCAACCTCGCTGTATCTTTGGCGGAAGTAGCTGTCAATTTCTTCCACCAGATCCGTACGATCCTGATTAGAGCGGTCTATTCGCCTTTTCAGTCCAAGTGCTTCCGTTGGGTCAATATGCGGGTCGCGGATGATATCCTCCAGATGCCACTGTACAGTGTCAATCCAGCATTTTAGATAGAGGCTTCTCTCAATTGAGTCGCGGCTGTAGGGATTCTGAATACTTGTATCAACGTTGTCTGTCAGGTGATAGTCGCGTATCGCCTGATTGAAGATTTTGTTTGCTTGTTCAGTAAATGACATAGATAATAACTCTTGATTTGGATGCAAAGATAATGATTATTTTTCAAAACGCACAAGAAAACGAAAGAAAAACTTTCTCCTTAACTTCTTTCTAACATTACCCTATTTGATGATTTTATTGACGTTTTATTTGTCAGATTGGATAAAAAGCAGTACATTTGCAAGCCAATAGCGTTAAAAATCTAACAAAAAGACAACATATGAGTAAAAAACTGTTATTAGGCGACGAAGCCATTGCACTGGGAGCAATCCATGCGGGACTGTCTGGTGTATATGCCTATCCCGGCACTCCGTCGACAGAAATCACTGAGTTTATTCAAGGTAATGCACTGGCCAAAGAACGTGGTATCCACAGTCGCTGGTCAACCAACGAGAAGACGGCTATGGAGGCAGCCCTGGGTATGTCGTTCATGGGCAAGCGTGCTTTGGTTTGTATGAAACACGTAGGACTGAACGTCTGTGCAGACCCGTTTGTCAACAGTGGTATGACAGGCGTCAACGGTGGTGTCATCGTGCTGGTGGCCGACGACCCTTCTATGCACTCTTCACAGGACGAGCAGGATTCGCGTTTCTATGGTAAGTTTGCCTTGATTCCCACGTTCGAGCCATCAAACCAGCAAGAGGCCTACGACATGATGGAGGTGGCCTTCAGCTTTTCAGAGAGCATCAAGCTTCCCGTTCTGATGCGTGTCACCACCCGTATGGCCCACTCACGTGCTGTCGTCGTGTGTGCTGACGTTCCTCGTCAGCAGAACAAGCTCAACTACAACGCTGTAGCAGCCAACTGGGTGCTGCTGCCTGCCAATGCCCGCAAGCGCAATGATGTGGTGACAGCCCAGCAAGCCGAACTGGAACAGGCTGCTGTCGATTCACCTTATAATATATATAAGGAAGGAACCGATAAGAAGTTGGGCATTCTGGCCAGCGGTATCGGTTTCAACTATGTCAACGAGTGCTTCCCGGAGGGATGCCCATACCCCATCCTGAAGATTTCTCAGTATCCGCTACCCAAGACCCTGGTGCGTCGTCTGCTGGACGAGTGCGAGCAGGTGCTCATCGTCGAGGAAGGCCAGCCCTTCATCGAGGACCAGGTGCGTGGCGTTGCTGACCTGAAGACTGTTCATGGCAAACTGGACGGAGCCCTGCCCCGTACTGGCGAGCTGAATCCCGATATTGTCAAGAAGGCTCTCGGCATGGAGACGGGCCAGTGCTTCGACCCCTGTGCCGACGTAGCTCCGCGTCCCCCTGCACTGTGTCAGGGCTGTGGCCATCGCGACGTCTATGCTGCTCTGAACGAGGTGCTGAAGGAGTACGACAATCCGCGTGTCTTTGGTGACATCGGCTGCTATACGCTGGGCTTCCTGCCCCCGTTCCGCGCTATCCACTCTTGTGTCGATATGGGTGCGTCCATCACGATGGCCAAGGGTGCATCGGACGCTGGTCAGTGGCCTGCTGTAGCTATCATCGGTGACTCGACCTTTACCCATAGCGGCATGACGGGTCTGCTGGACGCCATCAACGAAAATGCCGACATCACCGTTATAATCAGCGACAACCTGACCACAGGTATGACAGGTGGACAGGACTCTGCCGGCACAAATAAGTTCGAGGCAATCTGTCGTGGCTTAGGACTGAGCGACGAACACCTGAAGGTGGTCGTTCCCCTGCCCAAGAACATGCCGGAGATTACACAGACCATCCGCGACGAGATCAACTATCACGGCACCAGTGTGATTATTCCACGCCGTGAGTGTATGCAGACGCTGCAGCGCCATCTGAAACAAAAGAAGGCGGCTGAGAAAAAGTAAACAGGAACAAAAGAGAAGGTAAGATGAAAACAGATATTATCCTTTGCGGCGTAGGAGGACAAGGTATCCTCTCTATCGCAACCATCATCGGCGAGGCCGCCATGAATGAAGACCTATACATCAAACAGGCCGAGGTACACGGCATGAGCCAGCGTGGTGGCGACGTACAGTCGAACCTGCGCATCTCGAGCGAACCCATTGCCAGCGACCTCATTGCCAAGGGCGGTGCTGACGTTATCATCAGCATGGAGCCTATGGAAGCGCTGCGTTATCTGCCGTTCCTGAAGAAGGAGGGTTGGATTATCACCTCGTCAACACCGTTTGTCAACATCCCCAACTATCCTGATATTGAGACCATCAAGGCTGACCTGGAAAAGCTGCCTAATGTCATCATGCTTGACATTGAGCAGAAGGCAAAGGACGCTGCCGTACCCCGCTCGGCTAACGTCATCCTGCTGGGTGCTGCTCAGAAAGCCCTCGGTATCGAGTACGACAAACTGGAGGACGCCATCCGTCGAGTCTTCGGACGCAAGGGTGACGCCATCGTAGAGGCAAATATCAAGGCACTGGCTATTGGCAGGGAGGCACAGCGATGAAAGCAACACCGATTAAGAAAGAGATTGTAGACGGACTGATTGCCAAGCTGGGCATTCAGGACTTTGCCAAGGCTACCATCCGCGAGGTGAAGCAGGTAGCCGCAATGGCCGAAAAGGAGAGTGGCGTAGAGTTTATCAAGATGGAGATGGGTATTCCCGGACTGCCTGCTGCACAGGTGGGTGTCGACGCACAAGTCAAGTCGTTACAAAATGGCATTGCCCACTCCTATCCTGACATTCAGGGCTATCCTGAACTCAAGAAGCAGGCTTCGCGCTTCGTCAAAGCGTTTATCAATGTCGACATCGCTCCTGAGGGATGCGTACCCGTCTGCGGAAGCATGCAAGGCACGTTTGCCTCGTTCCTGACCTGTTCGCAGGCTAACAAACAGAAGGACACGGTGTTGTTCATCGACCCAGGATTCCCTGTTCAGAAGATGCAGCTGCAGGTACAGGGTGTGAAGTACGAGACTTTCGACGTCTACGACTTCCGCGGCGAGAAGCTGGGTCCGAAGCTGGAGAGCTATCTGTCTAAGGGCAACATCTGCGCCATCGTCTATTCGAACCCCAACAATCCAGCATGGATATGCATGACGGACGAGGAGTTGAAGACCATCGGCACACTGGCCACGAAATACGACACTATTATCATGGAAGACCTGGCCTATTTTGCCATGGACTTCCGTCAGGATCTGAGCAAGCCTTTTGAGGCTCCATATCAACCCACCGTAGCACACTATACGGACAACTACATCTTGCTGATCAGTGGTTCCAAGGCTTTCAGCTATGCCGGTGAGCGTATTGGTGTGACATGTATCAGCGACAAGCTGTTCCACCGCCACTACGATGACCTCAGCGCTCGTTACGAGGGACTACCCTTCGGACTTGTATTCTCAACCCGTATGCTTTACGCCCTGTCGTCAGGCACCAGTCACTCGGCACAGTACGCGATGGCTGCTATGCTGAAGGCTGCCTGTGACGGTGAGTATAACTTCCGTCAGGAGGTGAAGGTATATGGTGACCGTGCCCACAAGCTGAAGGACATTTTCTGCCGTCATGGATTCCACATCGTTTACGACACGGATCTCGACCAACCTATTGCTGACGGTTTCTATTTCACCATCGGCTACAAGAACATGACGAGCGGAGAGCTGGCCCGTGAACTGATGTATTATGGTGTTTCGGCCATCTGTCTCATCACGACAGGTAGTCATCAGGAAGGCTTACGCGTGTGCACCTCCTTTATTGAAGACCATCAATATGCACAGCTGGAGGAGCGCATGGCCATTTTTGAGAGTAATAATTGAATTTTGCAATTATAAATAATTTACCAACCTAAAAAACAAACAGACGATGAAAAAGAAAACATTCATCAAATCTACATTGGCCACACTGATGGCGGTGTTTAGCAGCACTGCTGCAATGGGACAATCTGGCTCAGCCGGTGATACTGACTGGCTGAAAGATGTAACAGAACGCGTACAGCTGCATGGCTATGCGCAAGGTGGTTTAAACTATACGCACCAGGGCGGTGAGGATAAGGCGACCTTCGAACTGAAGCGCATCCTCTTCTGGGCCAACGCCCAGATTACCGACCGCTGGTCGTTCTTGTTTATGCACGATTTCTCAAGCGCGGTGCAGGAATTCTACACAGATTATCGCATTAGCAATAACAAGGCGCTCACTGTCCGACTGGGACAGTTTAAGAACGGTTTGTCGTATGAAAACCCTCTCTCTCCTACATCTATGGAGGCTATTGATGTATATTCTGAGGCAGTGACTTTCCTAACGGGCTGTGGTAGCGACCCGTTGTTAGGTGTGCAGTATGGTCGTGACCTCGGACTGGCTGTCTTCGGCGAGACCAACGACGGTAAGCTGCGCTATGAAGCACAGGTGATGAATGGACAGGGCATTAACAAAAAAGACGGTAATAAGGAGAAAGACTTCATTGGACGTCTGGAATATCGTCCCGCAAAGGGACTCAATCTGGTGGCTACTGGTCAGATAGGACGTGGTCATGCAGTCAAGGAGTCGCTTTACAACCCTGACATCAAGGAAGGCGCCGACTACAAGCGTAATCGTTGGACGGCAGGCTTTGACTACAAGTCGAAGGACTTCAACGTACATGGTGAATATCTTGAAGGTAAGGACGGTGATGTCACAAGCCGTGGTGCCTATCTGACGGGAAACATCCCTTTGGGTAATGGCGTTGATCTTGTAGGTAGTTACGACTTCTTCAACTTCAACACCGACCTCGTTATGGATCAGCACAAGGTTATTGCCGGTCTGCAATACTGGTTCTATAAGAAGTGCCGTTTCCAAGTGCAGTATGTATATAAAAGTGCTTACACTCGGGGCAATCAGTTTATTCATGGTGCCAATCATGCCATCATGGCTCAGATGCAGATACGTCTTGACTACACAGGGAAGAAGAAATGATTATCTTTCTAAGTATAATGAAATAACGACAAACGACATAACGACATGATTATAAAAGTTCTTTTAACCATCATTTTTCTTATCGTGATGGTAGGTGTGGGCCTCTACTCACGTAAGCAGGCCAGCAGTGTAGACGGTTTTGTACTCGGCGGACGTGCCGTTGGCCCGTGGCTGACAGCCTTTGCCTTTGGCACGAGTTATTTCTCGGCAGTGGTCTTCGTGGGCTATGCTGGACAGTTTGGATGGAAGTATGGTCTTTCATCGGCTTGGATAGGTATCGGCAATGCCATTATCGGCTCTCTCTTGGCATGGATTATTCTTGGTCGCCGCACCAAGCTGATGACACAGCATATCGAGTCTCGTACCATGCCCGACTTCTTCGGTACCCGTTTTAACGACCAGGGACTGCGTGTGGTAGCCTCGATTATAGCTTTCGTCTTCCTTATCCCCTACACCGCAGGTGTATACAGTGGTATCTCACGACTGTTTGAGATGGGCTTCGACATCCCTTACGAGTATTGTGTCATCATCATGTCTGTCTTAACGGCCGTCTATGTCATAATCGGAGGCTATAAAGCTACGGCCATGAACGACTTCATTCAGGGTATTATCATGCTCTTCGGTATTGTGGCAGTTATCTTGGCTGTGCTGAACGCACAGGGTGGACTGACAGCAGCCGTGGAGAAGTTGGCAGCGATACCCTCTGACGCCGACCCCACAGTGAACGGCGGCTTTGCCTCGTGGTTCGGTCCAGATCCTTGGGGCTTGCTGGGCGTCGTCATCCTGACCTCGCTGGGCACCATGGGACTGCCCCAAATGGTGGGTAAGTTCTACAGCATCACCGATGAGAGCGCCATCAAGCGCGGCACCGTTATCAGCACCGTCTTCGCTTTTATTGTGGCCGGCGGATGCTACTTCCTTGGTGGCTTTGGACGCCTATACGACCCAGTCATCAACGAAGCTACGGGCAAGATAGCCTTCGATTCAATAGTCCCCGCCATGCTGGTTACACTGCCCGACGTGCTCATCGCCCTCGTGGTATTGTTAGTATTGTCGGCATCAATGTCAACATTGGCTTCGTTGGTGCTGACATCATCATCTACTATGACCCTCGACCTCATTTATCGCGACAAGAAGTCGTTGCCAGGTGAGGTGGAAGAAGGAACTATTGACGATATCGTGGCCGAGAAGATAGAGCGTCGTAAGGTTGTCGTGATGCGCGTGCTGATTATGTTCTTCATCGTTATCTCGCTGATGATAGCCCTTAATCCTCCGACGTTCATTGCCCAGCTCATGGGTATCTCGTGGGGTGCTTTGGCCGGTGCCTTCCTGGCTCCGTTCATGCTGGGACTCTACTGGCGTGGGGTCACCACAGCATCTGTCTGGGCTTGTTTCATCTGGGGTGTAGGCCTTACGGTCATCAACATGCTTCTGGGCAATCCCATCAACCCCATCAACTGCGGTGCCATTGCTATGGTAGGCGGCTTCCCCGTCGTCTGGCTCGTCAGCCTTGTCACAAAGAAGATGGATAGTCAGAAGGTTGAGAAGATTTTCGAGTGCTATAAATATTAAACATAATCCATAAAAAAGAAATTAACTATGATTTGGAATCCCAATAAAGAATGCATGAGTCGCGACGAGATGAGCGCTCTGCAAGGTAAACGACTGCACAAGATAGTGGAATATGTTTACCACAACGTACCTTTCTATCGTAACAAACTGCAGGAATTGGACATCCGTCCCGACGATATACAGACTATCGAAGATATAACAAAACTGCCTTTTACTACAAAGAAGGACTTAAGGGATAACTATCCCTTTGGTCTGCAGGCAGCTCCACAGAGTGAGATTATCCGTGTTCATGCCAGCAGTGGTACGACGGGCAATCCTACCATCGTTGGTTATACTCGCAAGGATATCGGAGTATGGAGTGAGTGCATGGCTCGCTGTCTGACAGCCTATGGCATCACTCGAAACGACATCTTCTCCGTGGCCTACGGTTACGGTCTCTTCACTGGTGGTTTGGGAGCCCACTATGGTGTAGAGCACCTTGGCGCATCTGTTATTCCTGCCGGCACTGGTAATACAGAGAAGCACCTCAAGCTCATCCGCGACCTTGGTATTACCGGTATCGCCTGTACTCCTTCATACGCCCTCTATCTGGCAGAGACAATGGAAAAGATGGGTATCACCAAGGAGCAGATCAAGTTGCGCGTCGGTGCTTTCGGTGCTGAACCGTGGACAGAGAGCATGCGTAAGGAGATTGAAGAGCGTCTTGGCTTGAAGGGTTACAATATCTATGGTCTGTCGGAAGTCATGGGCCCCAGTGTCAGCTATGAGTGTCAGATGCAGCACGGCTCACACATTTGTGAGGATCATTTCTACCCTGAAATCATTAATCCCACAACATTGGAACCATTACCGGCAGGACAGACCGGTGAACTGGTTTTCACAACGCTGACCAAAGAGGGTATGCCCGTCATCCGCTACCGCACACGCGACCTGTGTTCACTGCTTCCCGGTCAGTGCGACTGTGGACGTACCAGTGTACGCATGGGGCGCATCGAAGGCCGTTCAGACGATATGCTCATTATTCGAGGAATCAACGTATTCCCGTCACAGGTGGAGAGCGTCGTACTGTCTATGCCCGAGTTTGCTCCGCGTTATATGCTTGTCGTCGACCGCGTCAACAATCTTGACACGCTGCAGGTACAGGTGGAAATCCGTCAGGAGCATTTTACTGGCATCTTCGACACACCAGCCGCCATTGCTGCTCTGGAGAAGAAGCTTGCCTCGAAGCTCAAGAGTGTGCTCAGCATCTCTGCCAAGGTACAGCTCAAGGCTCCTGGAACCATTGAACGCAGTCAAGGCAAGAGCGCACATGTGATTGACAATCGCAAACTATAAATAACACTATGAACAATTCATCTTATTTTAATCCGGAATTCGAAACTATGTCGCGTGAACAGATTGAGGCACTCCAACTGGAGCGCCTGCAGAAAACTGTTCGCCATTGCATGAACAACGAGTTCTATCAGAAAAAGTTTAAAGAACTAGGCATCACACCCGACGACATCAAGACTCTGGCCGACGTGCGCAAGCTGCCCTTTACCACTAAGCAGGATTTGCGTGAGACCTATCCCTTCGGCATGTCGTGTGTTCCGCTACGCGACTGTGTTCGCTTGCACTCATCATCGGGTACGACAGGTAATCCAACTGTTATTCTGCACACTCAGAAAGACCTTGACGAGTGGGCTAATCAGGTTGCTCGTAACTTGTGGATGGTAGGTCTGCGTCCTGACGACGTTTTCCAAAACTCGTCAGGCTATGGCATGTTTACCGGAGGTCTGGGCTTCCAGTATGGAGCAGAGCGTTTGGGTATGCTTACTGTACCTGCCGCCGCTGGCAACTCCCTACGTCAGATTAAGTTTATCAAGGACTTCGGGACGACGGCAATACATGCTATTCCATCATACGTCACTCGTCTTTACGAAGTAATGCGACAGGAGGGAGTTGACCCACGTCGTGACACAAAGTTGAAAGTACTGGCTATCGGAGCCGAGCCTCACTCTGAAGAGCAGCGTAAGCGTATCGAGGAGATGATGGGTGTCAAAGCCTACAATTCGTTCGGTATGAGCGAAATGTGTGGTCCTGGTGTCGGCTTCGAATGTCCTGAACAGAATGGTCTGCACTTTTGGGAAGACTATTACATCGTTGAAATTGTTGACCCGGAGACTTTGGAGCCTGTTCCCGATGGCGAAATCGGCGAGTTGGTGCTTACCACACTCTGCCGCGAGGCCATGCCGCTGCTGCGTTACCGCACGCGCGACCTCACCCGCGTCTTAGGACGTACGTGTCCCTGTGGCCGAAACCACATCCGTCTCGACCGTATGCGTGGCCGCTCCGACGACATGATAGTTCTTAGAGGAGTAAATATCTTCCCGATACAGATTGAGAAGATACTCATGAAGTTCCCTGAAGTTGGCACCAATTATCTAATAACGCTGACTACAGAGGATAATAACGACCAAATGACAGTAGAGGTAGAAGTCAATGAGGGTACCGACGACTTCAGCAAACTGCAGTTCCTTGAGAAGGAAATTCGCCATCAGCTGGGCGATGAAATCCTTTTGAAACCTAGGGTGCGCCTTGTAAGCAAAGGTACGTTGCCCGTAAGTGAGGGTAAGGCCGTTCGTGTCGTTGACAAACGTAAGGTATATCAGTAATTATAAGAGTTAAAAGACAAGATTCATGAAGTATCGCCTCGGCGAGAAACCTGAATTCAAAAGTAAAAATCTAATTTTATAAACATTATGACTATCAATCAACTTTCCATCTTCATTGAGAACCGTTCGGGCACGCTCATCAAGGTGCTCCAGATTCTCAAACAGGCAGGCATACAGATTGTTGCCTCGACCATTGCCGACACTGCTGAGTATGGTATCTACCGACTCATCTGTAGTGAGCCCCTACGTGCCTATGAGGAACTGAAGAAAGGGGGAGTAGCTGTTGCCCAAAGCAACGTCTTCGCCCTTGAGCTCGATGACGAACCTGGTCGCGCTGCCGATGCCGTTGAGACATTCTCCAAGGCAGGCATCTCTATTGCTTACATGTACACATTCCTGCTTCGCGGAAAGGGCATCATGGTCTTCCGCACCGAGAATGCTGAAGAGGCCGAGAAAGTCATCATCAACAACAAGCTCCGCTACATCGAAGAGCCCGACCTCTCGAAACTCGTGTAAATAGAGTATAATTTAAACTTAAATAAAGAGGATGTGCGTTATAGAATTGCACATCCTCTTTGTAGTTATTTACTTTATCCTTGTTTACTTCTGTATTCCAAAGTCGGCTTGCTGGGCTTCTACCTCTTTTAGCATTTTTGCTTTTTCTGAGTCGGAGAGGGTTGGACCGGCAGGACTTGTCATACCAGACATTCTTGATTGATTAGGAAGGCCGGCATCAATAGTATAGCACATCGGCAGGTCATAGGGGACGCTTTCTATCTCCAGTTCGGCAGGGGTGGGGGCATGGACGCCGGGGAACTGCACCTCAGCCTTGATCTTGATCTTGCCGGCATGCTTGGTAGAACGTATCAATACTGGTGCTGAGCCCCACTCTACAGGACGCGGATTGGCATTGATGCTGGCATCGCCAATAATCTCGCCTTCACCCTCAACGGTGAAGCGGATGTTTTCCTTGGCTAAGCGGCGCACATGACCGAGGTCGTCGGTGACCTCGCAGACGACGACGATGAAGTCGGAGCCGTCGGCAACAAGAGGCTTGCCCATCGTGTCGGCATAGAGACGCAACTTTGTCGAACGGCGCGATGGCATCTTTTCGTCAGTGCAGACTACCTTGCCATCAATGATGCCCTCTGCCACCATTTTCACGTTCTGCCAGTTACGCTGGGTGTAACTCCAGTTGCGGGCTTCGAAGAAGTCCCAGGCATCCTTGAAGACGACGGGTTGCGAGGGGGCATGAGCCGCAGCGCCATCGGCAGCACCATAGGATGAGCCGTGACACACCGGCAGCGTCCAGCAGTGCTCGCCACCATACATCGTCAGGCGCACGCTGTCGCAATTGCTGAAGACGGTGACGTCCTTCTCCGAGAACTGCGTCATCTCGTGGGCGATGAAGACTTGGGGTTGTACGGTGTGTTGCGACTCAGTCGCAACACACGGGGAAAGCACAGCGGCAAACATCTCGAAGGCGGTCTTCTTCTGACGGAAGGCATCATAGATGCCACCCCAATAGGGGTCTGGGTGGTAGCCGCGCTGATGGTCGAAGGGGTGCCACTGGCAACCGCCGATAAACTGTCCCGTAGTGTGGAAGAGTTCATCGGTCGAGCGGAATAGGCTCATTGCCTGCACAAGCATCGGCCGCTCGCCCCACGAGCGGGAAGCACGGTTCAGGTTGTTATGGGCATACCAGTCATCGACGAGTTCACCGAACTCACGGGTGAAGATACACTGACGGACTTTGGCCGGGTCTCCGATGGCTAAACCATCGGACGCGAAGTCGTCGCCTGGCCAGCCATATACCACATCGTAGTTATCCTTCACACCGGCGGAATGCACATCGGCAGCAGCAACGGGGCGATAAGGGTAGGGATATTCGTCTTTCGTAATCTGCAGGGCTTTCAGTGCGAACTCCTCAGGATAGCGCGTTTCGTTGAGGATGGGTTCCCACATCAGCACACAGGGATGGTTGCGGTCGCGGCGGATGATGCTGCGTGTGTTCTGATGCACCTTCTCGTCCCATCCCGCATCCTTGTTCCAATACTGCCAACCCGGCGTGGCCACGATGACGAAGAGCCCTAACTCGTCGCAGGCATCCATAAACGACGGATCCTGCGGATAGTGGGCTACGCGGATGATGGTAAAACCGGCATCACGCAGTCGCTTGGCATCGCGCCACTGCTGACTGTTGGGCAGGGCATTGCCCACGTAGGCAAAATCCTGATGGCGGTTGGCACCGACAAGCTGATGGTACTTCCTGCCGTTGAGGTAGAAGCCAGGCTGGCGGTTGAGGGTGTCGTCAGTCCGTATGAATTCAAAGGAGCGGATGCCAATGCGTGTGATGCCGCCGTCGAGGTTTTTCTTTCCGTCCTTGATGCGGGTGGCGATGCAGTATAAATAGGGTGTCTCTGGAGACCAGAGGTGCGGGGTCTTGACAACGAGGCGCTGTTCCACCACTTTCGTTTCTCCGGGCAGGAGCTTTAGCTTGGTGGAGGCAAAGCCTCCACGAACAGGACCAGCAGACGAGGACAAGGTGTTTTCAACGGTGACAGTACGGGGGCGGCTGTCGCTGTTGCGTATTTCGGTATTGACGAAGACCTCTGCGCTTTTTTCGCTGATGTTGGCGTAATGCACAAAAATGCCACCGCCAGCCACCTTGTTCTCTTCTACGGCATCGGTGATGGCCACCTTGTTTTTAGCTATCAGCCACACGTCACGGTAGATACCGCCATGATAGGCGAAATCGAGGGTCATCTGTTTCTTGCCTGGAGGGTAGGTCTTGTCATCGCTGTTGTCGGCTTTGATGGCGATGACGCAGTCATTGCCTACGGAACAAGAGGCAGAGAGGTTGATGGTGATGGGTAGGTAGCCGCCTTCGTGTTCCTTGACTTTCTGTCCATTGACATAGATGGTCTGCTTGCCCATGATGGCTTCGAAGTGCAGGGTGACATCACGGCCCGCACATTCCTTGGGCAGAGTGAAATGCTTGCGGTACCAAGCTATGCCCTGATAGTTACGACAGCCGCTGGCTTCGGCGGGCATCAGCTGTACGGTATGAGGTGTAGATACCACATCCCAGCCTTTGTCGTCGAAATCCTTGGCCTCAGCACCTGCTGCATCGCCCAGATGGAAGCGCCATCCAGCATTGAAGTTCCATACCAACCGGCCGCTGTTCTCCAAAGGGAAGAAGCCGGCAACGGAGGAGCCTCCCCCCGCCCCCTCCAAAGGGAGGGAGAGAACTGAACGTCCACCCCGGTTACCTCTTAAAGAGGAAGAGAGAGCGGAAAGGGTAAATGTAAAGATGACTAAAAAAGCGACTGTTGTTCTTTTCATCATAAGGCAGTACTATTTGGGTTCATTATAGTCCCCCTTCCCTTTGGAAGGGGTTAGGGGTTGGTTATCCCAGCTGTCAGTACGGAAGGAGGATACGGGCAGACCATCGTGCATCAGGTCGCCTTCCACCCAGTCACGGAAAGCATAGCGCACCGCAATGGGCTTCTTCACTTCGTTGCTCTTGACATAGACGCGATTGCGCGATACCCAGGCCTCTGCGGGATGGAATACACGGTCTTCGCCGGCCACCTCGAAGTTGTTGCTATGAGGGCCATGCTCGAAGTAAACCCACTCCTTGGAGCGGTCAAAGCTGATGATGCAGGTGTCGTTCTGGAAGGTTACCTCTTTGTAAACAGCGAAGTCAGGCAGTCCTTTTACGTTGTAGGTATTACTCAGTGCGAGAAGTGCCAGGCGTTCACCGGCCTGACGCTTCTTTCTGGGATGGATGCCATATTCCAGACCGGCATCCATCAGCACAGCCATGCGGGCATTGGGAATCAGTGCTTCTGCCTTCATCTGCTGCTCGCGTAACAGCTGGCTATTCTTCCATCCGATGAGGCTGTAGTCGTAGGGAGCTATCTGACAGTAATAGAAGGGGAAGTCGCCCTGCTTCCACTCTGCACGCCACCCCTCAACCATACGTGCCATTAGCGGAGCATAGTAGTCGTAGCGTGGGATGTTGTCCTCGCCCTGATACCAGATGGCACCCTTCATGGTATAGCCGATGAGCGGTTTCAGTTGTCCGTTATAGAGTGCCGTGGGACAGCGTTGCTGCAACTTCTTCACGTCATCCTCGGTAATGTTTTGCTGCACCTTGGGAAAGGCTTTCAGCCAGTCGGCCTTCATCCAGGCCTCGCAGGCCGAACCGCCCCACGAGGTTACGATAAGTCCCACGGGAACATCTAATGTTGCACGCAGAGCCCGTCCGAAGTAGTAGGCCGTAGCCGAGAAGTCACGTACGCTGGCGCTGTTGGCTTCGCTCCACTGTCCCGTCACGTCGTCAATAGGTGTCAGCGAGGCGTGGCGCTTCACGGTAAAGAGGCGCAGTTGGCTATCCTTACAGCGCAGGAGTTCTTCTGTCGTCCCCTCGACGGGCTGTTGCTTGAAGCCCTTCATCTGCATCTCCATGTTCGACTGGCCCGAGCATATCCACACCTCTCCAATCATCACATTGCTCAACTGAACGGTGTCGCCATCCCTAAACCAGATGGAGTATGGGCCTCCTGCCTTGGGAGTCTTTATTACCACCTCAAAACGACCATCCCAGTGAGCGGAAGTCGAGTGGGATTTCTTGTCCCACGACGTCAGAACCATAATTTTCTTCCCAGGTTCTGCCCATCCCCAGATGTGACACTCGGTCTGCTGTTGCAATACCATACCATCAGAGAAGAAGGCTGGTAGTTTCACTTTCGCTTGGACATGTAGTGCACAGATAATGCCTATTAAAAAGATTAGTCTCTTCATATTTTATTTTTCTATTTTGATTTCTGGTTGAGCGATGAGGCCTGCTGGTAATAATGCGTCGCCCTTCGTACGATACTTGGCATTCGTCCAGATGCCTTCATAGGGTGCTTTTCCCTGGTCGAGGCCGCGCAGGGCATTGTGCCAGGTATTGACGACCTCAATCTCTATCGTGTTCTTGCCTTTCTGCAAGGCTCCTGTAATCTCTACCTCGTAAGGCGCTGTCCACACTATGCCGCAGTCCTTACCGTTGATCCACACGTGAGCGATATCTTTCACGTTTGGCAACGACAGCCAGGTACGACCAGTAGGCATCTGCTTGGATTTCAGTTTTAGGGTTGTCGTATAGCGGGCATGTCCGCTGAAGTAGCGGATGCGGTCGTCCGCATGTTGGCTCCAATCGAAGAGTTGTTGGTTATGGAGGGTGATGCCACTCTCGCGGAAAGTGACATCCCAAGGCCCATAAACCATACAAATGGTCTGACCCTTTGTGTGATTTGTCACAAGGGGACTGGTTCTGTGAGCAGTGGTGACAAAGCATGATGCATAGGCAGGCAGCGTGATGGAGCCGTCGTACGGCGAATATTCGTCAGTGACGGGGTTGTAGATGACTGCGTCTTTCGTGTCGCCACGGAATTGGGGCGAAAAAGTATGGACCTCTGCCGTCTGGTTAGCCAGGAAGTAGATATCCTCGTCGGCATTGGTGCGATGGGTATAGGCAATACCCTTGGGCAACACTACGTCGCGAGGGATGTTTTCGAAGATGTCCTGCTGGTAAGGCTTGTCGATGATGACAACACCCTGTTGGCGCAATTGGGCAATCCTTGCCTTGACCTCTTTGGACACCAACGTACCTTGCGGAATGACCAGCACCTTGTAGTTAAAAGGCTGCGTCAGCAAGGCATCCTTGTTCATCGAGTCATACTGATAGCCGTGCAAGGGGTTGATCCAGTCTTTCAGGTCTATGATGCCGGCAGAGTGCCATACGCCTACGGGCGATTCTTCCATGGGTTGTCCCACGTTGGCCAGTCGCTTGCGCTCGGAGGCTATGCGCTCCGGACCAAAGAGACCAGGCAGCATAGACACCAGGCGGTCAGGCGTAAAAGCGCGACGTGGCATCTCGTCACCAGTATATACAGCAATGTCAACGACGGGTTTTCCTCTTTGCAGGTATTTTTGGCATCGTGTGATATAGTCAACCAATGCCTTGACCTCAGGGAACCATGTCTGGTCGCGCTGGAAGAAGAGACCTATTCCGTCGAGGGTCATACCTGGTTTACGGTCGAGCCACGGGTTATGTGTGTTGACGTGGAAGAAGAGGCGGTTCATGCCTAATGCGAAGTTACGGTCGAGCAAGGGCTTGATGCTGGCCGGTGTCTCGTCCCACACGCCGCGCACCTCGGTAAACCCTTCTGCCTGTACGATTTGCTTGCCATAGACATGTGCACCGCTGATGGCGTCGAGCATATCTGTGGGTTTGTCGTGGGTAGGTGAGTTCAGCCAGTATTCTCCCATGGGAACATCCACATATTTGTAATGGTCCATACCGTCCGAGACCATGGTGGGGGCAACGCTCTCTGATGACAGTTGTACGCCGTATTCGCGGGCTTTCTGCCTGACGGTAGCGAAAAACTTCTCATTGATGAGTTCGTTGATGGTCAGGCGGACGTCGCGCAGCACCTTGTCACTCTTAGCCGCCGACTCGATGGGGATACCTATCATGACAGGCAGCCATGGAATCAGGTCGTAGCCGCGGCGGACCTTGAACTCCTGGGCGAAGTCCTTGCTCCAGTTCTGCGAACCGCATTCCCAGGAGTCAACGTGTAGGTATTTTATCACATTGGCATGAGGGCGCTGCTTGAATAGTCCGAACCATGAATCTACCTGCTTGCTGACCGCCTGCGGTGAGAACTTGTCACATTCCAACCCCTTGGCACCACCAGCCGTAGCATTGGTGTGACCAGTCGAGGTGTGGCCAATGCGGATAATTCGGTAAACATAGGTATTATTATCTAAATCCTGCAGCGTATAGCCCGTTACGCTGTCTCCATCCAGTGTTAACCGGGCAATCTCATGCTGTTGCCAGCAGATACTATCGGGCAATTCCTGAGCGTTGGCTTCTGGGGCAATACGCCACACATAGCCAGCCTTGCCTTCCCAGTTGTCGATTCGTGGCTGGGCATAGAACGTTGCATTCTTTAGTCCTAAA
Organism: uncultured Prevotella sp.; assembly: GCA_946186115.1. Taxonomy (GTDB): domain Bacteria; phylum Bacteroidota; class Bacteroidia; order Bacteroidales; family Bacteroidaceae; genus Prevotella. The sequence continues at coordinate 63,229 of CAMHLV010000007.1, forward strand.
CGGGGACGCCACTTGGCTGCGTCTAAGTCCTCGCTGCCGGGCTCCGTCCGCTTAGGAGTCCATGACAGGCGCCAGAAACGGGCCTCAGTAGGCGGAATGGTAAAAGTAGTGTTATGGTCGTAGTTCTGCCATCCCTGACGTGGTGGAACGAGTTGCTTGACGCAACGGAAATCAACACCGTCATCACTCACCTCAACAGCCATGCGCTGGGCTTGTATGTTTGTACCGTTGGCGGCTATCTCAATATTAGTAAACTGTCGTTTTGCTCCCATGTCGAAAGCAATCCAAGCCGGTTCTGAAGCAGTAAAGATGCCTTTGGCATTGCGCGTCATGGTGGGAGACATCATGACAGGTATTTTCTCCAAGTCGCGTTGCAGGTCGAAATTATACGGAAAAGGATGGAAGTGCAAGCGCGTCAGTGGGATGGCAAAGGTGGCAATGTCTTCGTAATAGCCCTCATAGCCTTCAGGCCGATGCAGTTTCATGCCTCCTTTCCGATGAATAATCTCCTTTAAGCTTCCTACTGCTAGGGTATCACAATAAACCACTTTCTGCATTGACTCTTCGGGTGATATCCACGGTCCGCCAGCCAGTGCGAAGCCATCGCAGACATGGATACCCATATCCAAGCCAAGGGAATCGGCTTGGGTGAGGGCCACGTCCACCATGTGCCAGAAATTCTCACTAAGGGCATCGGCTGTGCCTTCATACTCAGGACGTTCAGCCGCACCACGTATCGGCATCAGGTAACAGCCTCCTAAGCCTACGTCCTTCATCGCCTGCAGGTCGGCCTTGATGCCTTCCTCGCTCACGGTGCCGTACATCCAGTACCAGAAGGTCCAAGGGACCTCCCCCATCCCCCTCCCAAGGAGGGGGCTCACTGAAATGCTTAGTGGCAATAACAGCAGAAAACAGACTATGCTCTTTTTTGTCAACATAACTTGATTCAATATCTAATCTATGCCCTTCCCTTGGGGAGGGGTTGGGGGTGGGCTTTCTATTCAAATCTGAGGATAGCAGAGGCTTTTACCCCACCCCATTTCGACATGTAGGGCTGGGCCGAAGGACCATTAAGATCTGTCGTGTTCACTTTGTTGCGAACGGCAGGGATGACATTGAGGATTGCGATGCCCGTTTCGGGGAGTGTATAGAGCAGATGGTCGCGTCCGTCGCGTGGGGTATAGACGCCCACCTTCAGGTTTAAGCCCTCGATACCGAACTGTCCTTCCGTTGTATTGAACTTCATCCACGAAACATTCGAGAAATAGCCCTTGAACTCAGGATATTCAAACGTCTCGCCAGGAATGGGGTCATTGTAGTCGTTCTGCCACAAGCCATACTGCGGACCCTCCATTCTGTTCTGCCAGACGCGGTACGGACCTTTGCCCACCCATGTTTTGCCCTTCACCATCTGTTCTGGATAGTCGAAGCAGACACCCATCAGGTCAACAACGCCAAAGAAGTTGCAATCAGCATCCATTCTGACACCACCATCGGCGAGGAAACGCCAGGTGACTTTCTCCAAGGAACCATGCTGATAGTTGGCCACCAATGTGCTGTCGCTGAAGGTAAAGCCGGCAAAGGCTCCCTGGTCGGCATACACCATATAGTCTGTTTTCTTTTGGAAAGCCTCCTTGTCATCGTGGTTGTAGAAGCCGTCCTGCGAACGGTCGGCACGCTTGACTGCCACAAAGCGCGGGCCGTTGCCAAACGACAGCTTTTTGTTGTCAACGTTGACACCCATCAGCCTGCCCGTCTTTTTGCTAAAGGAATATTGGCGGTTGCCGTGCTTCACCAGTAGCTGGTCGCCTTCGTCTGTGTAGGTGTACTGTTGGGTGTTCTCATGCGATTTCCGCATATTAAAGAGGCCAGTACGCGTTATCAACTTATATCCCCACGTAAAGATTTCCTGTCCGTAAGGGTCGGTAGCCGTCAACTGGAACACATCAGCATCGACCTTGGGCACGGCAAACCGGACGCGCTGGCCTGGAGCTGCATCAGGCGATTCGAACGTGCCTTCCTTCAGGATCTTCACATCCTTCTCGCCATAGGCAGGCATCTTCAATAGCTTATAGGTAAACTTGCAATCCTTCAAGTTGATGAAGTCATAGCAATTCTCAAGAGTAACACTACCAGAATCGAAGTACTTCCACTGCACAGGACTCCACACCTCGCGGATGGTATAGAACGAACCCTCCTTCTCCATGTGAGGGCCTACGATACCGTCAGAACCGAAGTTGCCCATGCAATCTACGATATTATTAATATCGGTGCGCACCACGCCCTGATCCATCAGGTCCCAGAGGAAGCCACCAGCACAACGGGGATTGCTCATCATCAGCTTCCAGTAGTCCTTCAGACCGGCACCATGTCCGCCGTCATAGAGGCCATGCAGGAACTCGGTAGGCATGAAAATCTCCTTCTGTCGCATATACTCCGCTGTCTCACCCCACGAACGGTAGTGCTTCGTCTCGAAACCGTTGCGGTTCGCCCAAGGATAGAGTACTACGCGCTGCTGGGTGTCAAATTTGTGGAATACAGGCTCCAGCTCATCATTGAAACCACCTTCGTTGCCGTTGCTCCAGAAGATAATGCTGGGATGGTTGACGTCACGCGTCACCATCTCCTCGACAATCTGAGAGCCCGTGATGGTCTCGTGCGGCCAGTGCCAGCCAGGCTGTTCGCACTCCACGTAGAGGCCCAGTGAGTCACAGGCATCCAGGAATTCAGGGTCGGCAGGGTAGTGGCTGAGACGCACGGCATTCATGTTCATCGATTTGATGAGCAGCACATCCTCGATATTCTTTGCCTTCGACAGCGTACGACCTGTCTCTGGACGGAACGAATGGCGGTTCACACCCTTCACAATGACCTTCTGGCCATTGATGAAGAGACCGTCCTCTTCGTCGCCAGCATACTGGTGACGGTACTCGATGGTGCGGAAGCCAAATTTCTGGCGCTCTACGTGCAGCGGTTTCCCCGCAGCATTCTTCAGCGTAAAGACGGCAGTATAGAGGTTCGGCTGTTCGGCATTCCAAGCCTTGACGCTCTTGGCAGTGAAATCAACCTTGGCGCCATCGCTGGCGACGGGGAAGGCGGGGCTTTGGGCGACCTTCTTTCCTTTGTCGTCGACTAAATCGACGACTACAGTGGTGCCGGGGAGGGCGCGGTTCAGGAAGACATCGGCCATGAAGCGACCGTCGCCTTTGGCATCGATGGCTACGCGCTGGATGTTCTGTGCCGGCTTGGCAATTACAAAGACCGGACGCCAGATGCCGCCGAAGTTCCAGTAGTCGGCACGGCGCTCAGCCAAGTTCACCTGCGGGTTGGTGCTCTCTTTCAGCACCTCCACCTCCAGGCGGTTCTTTTTCTTTCCAAAGAATACGCGGTCTGAGACATCGATAGTATGACGGGTGAAACCGCCCTGATAGGTGCCGTTGCCAGCCTTGCGACCGTTGATCTGCACACGGATCTCCGTGAAGGCAGCCTCAAACACCAACTGTATCTGTCGGCCTGCCCACGCCTGCGGCAGCGTAAACTCCGTCTTATACTTTCCTATCTCGTCGGCAATACCCTCCGGCGTGGCCTTACCGTAGAAGCGCATACCATACTGGTAGGTACCGAAGCCCTGCAGTTCCCAGCACGACGGCACACCGATCTTCGTCCATTTGCCGCTGTTGCGCCCGTCACTACACAGGAAGTCCCACTGTACCATGTCGTCACAGCCATGTCCGCTGATATACTGTCTCTGAGTCTCAACCGACGGCTGAGCCTGCATTGCTATGGCCATAAGCCCCAGCAAGGCCATCAAAAAAGTTCGTCTCATATATATAATACATTATTTATATATAAGACGAACTGATGAATGAAATGTCGCCAATGACTTCATGGCATGCTTTCCCCCTCGACATATTCTTCAAGGAACATGTGTTCCCCATCATAGACAGCATAGGTGAACTGACTTATCCAATCGCCGAGAATCATGAGTCGAGCCTTGTGTCCGCTATCTGCGTTCGGGCGTGGCAGATTAATATCAAGTTCAATATGGCGGTGCCCGAAGATGAAATAGTCGATATTCGGGTGCTGTTCAATATAGTTTTTGGCGAAGAGTACCAGATGTTCCTTGTCTTCGCCGAGATAAGTCACGTCGTCTCTTTCTTTATGCTTGATATAGCTATGGCGTGCCCATGCTAAGCCGAAGTGTATTCCCCAGCGTGGGTGTAAACCAGAGAAAAGCCACTGGCATACAGAGTTGTGGAAAATGGCGCGGATAAATTTGAATGACTTGTCTGGATCGCCCATACCGTCGCCGTGGGCAAGGAAAAATTCATGGCCGTATATCTCGGTAGTCTCGGGTTCCTTATGCAGGATGACACCGCACTCTTTCTCAAGATAGTCGTAGGCCCAGATGTCGTGGTTGCCTGTGAAATAGTGCACCTCGACTCCCATGTCTGTCAGTTCCGACAACTTACCAAGAAAACGGGTAAACCCTTTTGGTACTACGTATTTGTATTCGTACCAGAAGTCGAACATATCCCCCAGCAGGTAGATGGCAGCAGCCTTCTCCTTGATACTGTCGAGGAAACGCACCAATCGCCTTTCCTGCATGCGCTGATGAGGAATGGCCAGCGAGCCCAGGTGGGCATCGGAAAGAAAATAGACATTCTTCATATAGTTGTCTTTGTTGTCGTTTCTTTCTTTAATCGAAGCCAAGTTCTACACGGGTTTCCTCCGACATCATCGATTGGTCCCATGCAGGTTCAAATACTAGGTTGACATTGGCAGATTTGATGCCTTCTACACTCTCTACCTTTGTACGTACATCTTCCAAAATGAAATCGGCCGCAGGACAGTTAGGTGCAGTAAATGTCATGTCCAGTTCCACCGAGCTGTCGTCCTGCACATCGATCTTGTATATCATACCCAGGTCATAGATGTTGACGGGTATCTCAGGGTCGTAAACAGTTTTCAGTACATCAACTATACGCTCTTCCAACAGTGAACGATTGGCGCTATCCATCGTTTTCTTTTCTTGTGTCATATGTTTATTCGTTTGTTTGAGTGCAAAGATATAAAATAATTATGAGTTATGAGTTATGAATTATGAATTATTTCGTATCTTTGCATGCGAATATGGAAAACAAGGGCTTTAGCCAGTTGTTAAGTGAGTCATTAAAGTCGAACGATACTGAAGAATGGCTTGATGTTTGGTTTACCCGTCCTATCGGGTTAGCCGTAGCTTTGGTGTGTCGTCGGTTGGGTATCACACCGAATATGGTGACGGTTACGGGTATCGTGTTGAGTGTTGTAGCCGGCTGGATGTTCACACACTCCGACCTGACGTACAATATAGTTGGCATCGCACTATTGATGGCGAGCAACTTCTGCGATTCTGCCGATGGTCAGTTGGCGAGGCTCACCAACAATAAGACAAGCATTGGCCGCATGTTAGACGGCCTATCGGGCGATGTTTGTTTCTTCTGTCTTTATCTTGCAGTGGTCATTCGCATTTGGGATACCCCAATTCCATTTACCGATATCAAATGGCAATGGTGGGGGCTGTTGTTTTGTGCCCTATGCGGCCTGCGAATCCATACACCGCAGAGTACGTTGGCCGATTATTATCGCCAGATTCACCTCTGGTTCATCAAAGGCGAGAGGGGCAGCGAACTGGACAGTTATGCAAAGGAGTTGCGAATTTATGATGACTTGAAACAGAAGGGCTGGTCATGGGAGCGTGTGTTCCATTATTTCTATAAGAATTACTGTAAAAAGCAGGAGCGCTTGACACCTCATTTTCAGACCTACTTCAAGAGCGCTGACCTTCAGAGGGAGCGTTTCATTGAGGGCAGTCGTCCGCTGATGAAGTTTACCAATATCCTGACATTCAACACGCGGGCTATTCTATATTACATTACAGCACTTGTTAATCTTCCCTGGCTCTTCCCGCTTGGTGATATCGTGCTTTTCCAGCCCCTGTATTTATATATGCGTCACCGCCATGAACACCTGTGCAAGACGTTGACGAATTAATTAATAAGAATCTAATCTCTACCCAAGAATATGAAACAAATCAATGTTAAGCCTGCTGAAGGCAAATTAGGCATTATGGTTGTTGGCTGCGGAGCTGTAGCCACAACATTGATGACGGGTGTACTGATGGCTCGCAAAGGACTGACCCGCCTTATCGGTTCTATGACGCAAATGGACAAGATGCGCGTAGGGCATGGCGATGACAAGAAATATCTGAAGTATTATGACGTTGTACCATTGGCCGAGTTAGACGACTGTGTCTTCGGTACGTGGGACATATATCCGCAGAATGCCTATCGTGCTGCTATGTACGCTCAGGTATTGCAAGAGAAGGACATAGCCCCTGTACGCAACGAATTGGAGAAAATAGTGCCGATGAAGGCCGCCTTCGACCGTAACTATGCTAAGCGACTGGAAGGCGACAATGTTAAGTCTGTAGATGGCGCTATGCCTACTCGCTGGGAGATGGTGGAGATGCTGCGCGACGACATCCGCCAGTTCAAAGCCGAGAAAGGCTGTAGCCGCATCGTGGTGCTGTGGGCGGCATCGACAGAGATATATGTACCCATTGACAAGGAGGTACACTACTCGCTGGAGAAGCTGGAGCAGGCCATGCGCGATGACGACCGCGAGCATATAGCCCCTTCTATGTGTTATGCCTATGCTGCCCTGAGCGAGGAGTGTCCCTTCATCATGGGTGCTCCAAACACTACCGTTGACATTCCTGCTATGTGGCAACTGGCAGAGAAGATGCACATGCCTATTTGTGGCAAGGACTTCAAGACCGGACAGACACTTGTCAAGAGTGGTTTTGCTCCAATTATCTCCACCCGTTGTCTCGGACTTGACGGTTGGTTCTCAACAAACATTTTGGGCAATCGCGACGGACTGGTGCTGGACGAACCCCAGAACTTCCACACGAAGGAGGTGTCGAAGCTCTCGACGCTGGAAACTATCCTGCGCGGTGACGACCAGCCCGAGCTCTATGGTGACTACTACCACAAGGTGCGCATCAACTACTATCCGCCGCGCAACGACAACAAGGAGTCGTGGGACAACATCGACATACGCGGCTGGATGGGTTACCCCATGCAAATCAAGATTAATTTCCTCTGCCGCGACAGCATTCTGGCAGCACCTGTGGCTCTCGACCTCTGTCTGCTCAGCGACCTTGCCGCTCGTGCTGGACGCTACGGCATCCAGCGCTGGCTCAGCTTCTTTCTCAAGTCGCCCATGCACGACTATACACAAGGGGAGCAGCCCGTCAACCACCTCTACCAGCAGTACACGCTGTTGAAGAATGCACTGCGGGAGATGGGTGGCTATGAGGCTGACGAGGAAATTGACTAACTCAACTTTCGCAAGTTCTGCTTGCTTCAGATAAAGAGATGAGTGGAAAGATGTAAGAGGTGAGAGAAATGTTAGTAAACCCAGTAAGAACCAAGATAAAAGGAATCGGGAGAGGTATTCTCTTACCTCTTACCACTAAAAGTTGAGAATGTGAAACATGAGAAACTTGAATTGACTAATAATATTTCATGATAAAATGGAAGAGCCTCTATATGATGTTGTATGGTGGGTATATGTTGTTTCTTTAATTCTTTTAATTGGAACATCAGGTGCTATTTATACTTTCCTGTTACGCAGGAACTATATTGGTTTAAGAAAAAACTATTATGCTTTAAAGAGACAAAGTACAATAGATGATACATATAGCCAAAACGTTCTTTCAAAATTATATACTGAATTTCATAGTATAGCTATAAAAAATAAGATACCATCAGATGGAGAATGGGATAGACTAACTCAATCCATTCGAAGAATATATCCTAATTTTGAGTATAAACTTGTTTATTATCACCATTTAAACGAAACGGAGTTTAAGGTATCAATGTTGATAAAGTTAGAGTTAATACCAAAAGACATCGCTCTCTTGTTATGCAAAAGCAAAGAAGCTGTTTCGTCAATTAGGAGAAGACTATGTCAACGCATTTTAAATTCAGATAAGCCGTCACCAAAAAGTTGGGATGAATATGTAAAGTCTTTGTAGATGCACACTATTTGCACATCATGTTTTTATGCTTTTATGGTTTATTCTCTGTAATTTTGCAGTGTTTTAAAACCATTTTATTATGAAAAAAATTATTTATCTTTTTGCTTTCGTAACAGTTCTTGTTACATGTTCCTGTAGTAATAATTATTATTACAATGAATCTCAAGTGCCAAACAATGTAGTAGCCTCTGAGAACGAAATCGAGACTGTTAAACAATTACAGATTTATAACGACTCGTTAAAAGAAACTACCTCTGTCAAATTTACAAGAGGATGGGGAACTAGATGGAGTGTTGCAGCTGCTGACGGCTTAGCATTTATTAATTCTTTCAAGCCTTTGGTAAAAGCAGTATGATTACGATATAGATGAACAATTAGATTATAATGAAGATAAAGGAGATATTTCCTCCAATACAAAAACGGTATTATCACTTTTCTTTGATGCGTATTTTGGTTATGCAAATTCTTTAAATGACGTAAACAATATAGTTTCATATTATCATGATATCGTGTTATCGTCCAATGAGTTGACACAAACAGAAAAAATATGCATCCTAATGTGTATTGAAATTACAAAATATAGTTATTCATTTTGGCAAGATTATGGTTTACAATGAAATTTACAATTGATCAATACAAAAGCATTGAAAGATTCACAAGGAGTAAGACATATAAGTGGATGTCATATATAGCATGGATTAATTTCATACTAAGCATCATCCTTGTTTGGGACAAAGGTAGCTTTCTTAAATTCATTTCATACATTTGGATTCCATTACTATTATTCATTATCCTTTTATATATTATAAAATGGACTACAAATGAACTAACTAAAATGAAAAAAGATCAAACTGAAGACTATTAGGACGATAACAAATGAAGGAATGTCTTTGACGGTGGTGTGTCTATGCACACCACCGTCAAATCCTTTTAAAATATTAGCATAAACTGCACACAAGCAATGGATATTGCTTCAGCAGGTTCAGCGGCTGTTGTGGAGCCAGGGCATACAGCGATTCCTCAGCTTCTTCCTGAAGTCGCCCATGCACGACTACACCCAAAATGAAATCGCCGTCAACAACCTCTATCAGCAATATACCATGCTCAAGAACGCCATCCGCGAAATGGGCGGCTACGAGGCTGACGAAGAAATTGACTGACGGTATGCAAGTCTTTCACTGATGACGGTACAAGACTGGAAAGACTCACACCTATTCGTCCCATTCGTCGTCCCAGTCGCCGGAGGTTCGGGCACGGCCGGGTTCTGAGCCGCCGGTGATTTCCGGGTTAATGTCGACGTCGGTTTGGACTTCGGTAACGGGGCTACCCGTCAGTATGCACGAGTGCTTCTTTATCACGACTGCCCGCATCGCAGGCTGCTTATATTCTTGTTTCATCATTCGTTATTCTTTAAATGGCCGCCTACGGCGGTGCTACGAGCTTGCTCGTAGCACACGCGTAGCGTGCCAGTTTAATATTCAACCTACTTAATCACTACCTTTCTGCCTCCGTGGATATACAGGCCTTTCTGGGCGGGCTTGCCGTCAAGGCGGCGACCGTCCACGGTGTACCACCCACCGTCTTCGTACCCATAGCCATTTCTCATCTCTCCTTTCTCATCTCTCATCTCGACAATGCCTGTAGCATCGTCGCCGAAGTTGATGTCGAAGCTGCGGACGGCGTTTTCGTTCCCGTTATCGTTCCCGTTCCCGTTGACAACCACTCCTTTCAGCTTGAAGTAGCCGCGGCAGGCGTTCAGCTTGAAGCCCTCGACGGTCGGATAGTAGAGCTTGTTGGCAGCACCCATGTAGAGGTTGGTCTTCTCCGCACCGTCCTCATAGAGGACTGTCGGCGAGAGGGTGCCGATGAAGTCCACACAATCGGTCTCGACGTTGGCTGTCGCCGTGCTCACGGTGACGCCGTTGAATATGGGGCTGACGAGGTCACTGCACTCGGCGGCATTCGTGCCGTCGTAAGCCACGTAGTTGTCGGGCTTGTCCCAGCGGACGAGATAGGGCTTGCCCGCCTTAAGGGTGGTCACGGCATCCTTGTCGGTGAAGTCCAGCGTCAGCGTGCCGTTGCTGAAGTCCGTATTGTCGAGCGTCCTCACATCCACGCCGTCGCCGGCGAGGGGACTGTTGGCTATCGTCACGTCGAACGGCAGGCACAGCGTGTTCCATGCGCCGTCCTTATAGAGTGTGCGGCCTTGCAGCTGCACGGTGAGGTCAGTCGTTCCGTTGTTGGCGGCTATGATGTCTGCGTTCTTGCTGCCTACGGGCTGATTGCTGTCATCGTCGAGCAGAATCAGCGCATCCCTCCAGTAGGCCGTCACGGTGATGGTCTGCACGTCGGACACGTCAAATATATACGGCGCAGTAAAGTAGTCACCGGGTTGCTTTATCGGGTTTTCTTCTATGCCCGCATAATCTACCACCCAGTGGTCGAACACCTTGCCGTCGGGAGCGGTGAAGCCGCACACGGGTAGCGTATATCTACCCGCATAGCCGCCGTCGTTAGCCACGGTGCCGCCGGCCATCGTGCCGCTACCGCCGTTGGCATCGAACACGACGGTATGGTGCAGTGCAACGAAGGTGAACGTGAAGGTCTTGGTGCCGCCCCAGTCGCCCATGCCGGTGACGGTGGCCTGGTACTGCTTTCCGACTTCGTAGCTGTAGATGTCAACGTCGGGGTCGAGTTCAATGCTATAGTCCGTGTCGGGCGTCAACTGCGTGTCGCAGTCCCATACTTCCACGTTGGCCGCGAGCTGATTGTAGGGGCCGTAGCCGTCGTCATAGGCTTCCAGCGTGCCCCTGATTTCGCAGGTGGCGATGTCCTTGCCCCACTGTGCATAGAGCACGACATTGCCGTTTGCCTCGTCAGTCAGGTTACGCACCAATTCTTCGTCGCTGTAGTCCGTGCCGGTGCCGTCGGCTGCGGTGTTCCAATTCTTGAAGGCTTTGCCATCGGGCGTGGTATAGGTGCAGGCAGGGAGCATAGCCCAGTCGCCGTCGTAGGTCAGCTGCATCGGCTCCATCGTGCCCGTGCCGCCGTTGGCATCGAAGCTGACGGTGTAGGTTCTGGGGGCGATGGTGAACGTCTTTTCCACGTAGCCCAGCGATGCGTAGTCGCCTTGGAAGGTGGCTCTCACCTTAGCTGTGCCAACATTCGTATTATTTGTGTAGGAATATACATAGTCCGTGCCTTTGGTGAGGCTGAGCGAGCCTGCCAGCACAAGCGGCTCGGGGGTGATGGCGCTGCCTGTGTAGGTCTGGTCGGGCACGACATCCATCTGACCGACAGTCTTCAGAATGGAAACGCTCCACTTGCCATTGCCTACGTCGGTCATCGTGATGTCGTAGAAGCCTGCATCGCCATCATTGTTGAATGAAGTGCCGTTCTGCACGAATGAACCCGTGCCGCCGGCATAGGGGATGTCGGCATTGTAGGTGTTGTTATCTAAAAGAAACTTTCTATAGCTGTATTCATTATCATATTTCAAAATCTGATACGATTGCCCCTGCTGAAGATTTACCGTTGTCAAGCCATCGTAGATGGATGCCTCCCTAACAAATCCACTTGGTCCAAAATATCCCCACGCAAACTCCGTCGTGCCATGAACGCCTTGCTCAAACACTGCACTTACCGTTACGTCGCTCTTTGGCATGAAGAAGCTGTTGCCCGTGGACTCAACGTCGTTATTCTGAGCGTCCTTTACAACAAGGCGGCTGAATCTGTATCCGAGAGCTGGCGTGGCGGTTATCGTCACCTTCTCCATATACTTAGCCGTAGCAGCACCCGTCAACGTACCGTACTCGATGCCATTGGCAATGGTGATGGTATAGTCGCTGTCGTCCTTCGGCACGATGATGCGGCGGTCGCCGTCCTCGATGATGGTGAAGTAGGTGCTGGCGCTGGCCGTCACATCGGTATCATCGTGCATATAGGTCACGCTCTCGGTGATTTTCGATGCGTCAACCTTTTCGATGGTATCGTAGATTTTGATTGCGCCTATGTTTGCTGTGGCAACACCGACTATCTCGCCTTTGCCGAGCCGTGCGTTGACCGTGCCGCCTTTTATCACGATGTCGCCAATGGTTGCGGTCATGTTGTTTCCGACCGTACCTGTGCCGATGCCGTTGCCTCCGCTTGCGGTGACGGTGCCGCCCTCAATGATGACTCTGCCGCCCGTGGAGTTAGCGCCAAACGTTCTGCCAAGACCGATACCTGCAGACGCACTTCCGCCCGTGGCATTCAGCGAGCCGTTGCCCTTGATGGTGAGCGTAGTGCCGGAGCCGCCAATCTGAATGCCAGCACTGCTATACCATGTATTGCTGACGCTGTTCGTACCGACAAGGGTAATCTCCGCTGTACCTGCACAGACGATGCCGCCGCTGATGGTCACATCGCTAAGCGTAACCTTTGCGCCGTCGGGGATTGTCAACGTGCCGGAGGTCGAGCCTGTAAGCACGTCGCCGTCCTGAGCCTCATAATTCTCACTGCCCGAAAGTGTCTTGTTTGGCTCAACGGCTTTCTTTATCGTGGCGGTAATCGTGATGTCGGCATCGCCCATCGTAACGGTATAGATGCCGTCGCCATCAGGGGTCAGCGTGTTCGTGCCGTCGCTGACATCGCCGTTAACCACATAATCCGCCGACTTGACCTTGAACCTGATGTTTGTGCCGACAGGATATTTGCCGCCGACAGCCTCTTGGTCTGCGCTGACGATGACCATCTTCTCAGGCAGGGTAATCGAATGAATTGCGGTCTGCGTCCACTTGGCGTGGAGCGTCTTGTTGGAAGTGACGGCATCGTCGAAGTTCCATTCGTTGCCCGCCGTACATGCGGCATCGGTGTACCAGCCGACGAAATACCAGTCGTCTGCCGTGGGTACTGTCGGCTCCAACACTTTGCAGCCACTCAACACGCTGACGGCATCGATGGCCGTGCCGTGGCCGTTCATGTCGAAACCGACCGTATAGAGTTCCGTGCCGACGGCGACCTCCGTTCTGTCCTCATTCCAGCCCAGTACGAAGCTGTTGTTGTCAAGCGTGAAATAGGTGTCGGGCGGTGCCGTGTTGTATGTGCCGTAGCCGTTCGTCACCGTAACGGGAGCATTGGCGGTAGGTGTGCCATGAGGCGTGATGCCGATGCTTGCTTCCTCGGTCAGTGCGCCCGTAACGGTAAGACGGGCTGCGTCATCAAAATATAGGCCGACATTTACATTGCCATTATCCGTGATGCGCGGATTGCCGGAGATGGAAATGCTGTATTCCCTTGGATATATTCCCCTCTGGCTGTTGCCGCTGATTTCTCCGCCCGAAATCGTGAGGTGGCCGCTGGCATCGATGCCGCACACGTCGCCGGTTATCTTTCCGCCAGTCATGATGAAATGGGCTGAAAATGCTACATACACTGCTCTGTTGCCTACATTGCTCGTATTGCCAATGAGCGTACCTCCTGCCAGGGTGAAGGTGCCGCCGTTGGGGACATAGACGCAAGAGGTATACTCGTCGTGCATGCCGCCCTTCACCGTGCCGCCCGTGCTGCTGTCGGTGAGTGTCAGTGTTCCTGCAACCTTGATGACGTAGCCATTGGCCACGGCACTGGTCAGCCCGCGGTCGATGGTGTGTCCGGCGAGGTCTATCGTCGCCGTCACGCCAGTGGGAATGTAGATGTAGCCGTCGGTGTTGACATCGGCGGTCAGCGTGTAGGTCTGGCTCGTGAGGGTGTAGCAGCCGCCGGAAAGTGCGCCGAAGACGGTACTATGCGTCTCGGCTTCCGTAATCTCCGTGGTGCAACCGGAGTCGCTGAAGTACTTGTGGCACATGGAGCATTGCCAGTATTCAATGTTGCTGTCGCTGGCTTCGTGGTGTACGCCCGTGTGGGGAATTTTATCAATGAGACCGTTGCCAACGGTCAGTTCCGTCTTGGCGCAATCGTCCGAATAATACTTATCGCCGAATCCGCCGTAGCAGGCCGCCGACAGCCCGTACTCGGTGCAGGTGGCTTCCCTTGCCTGTACGAGGCACAGCTTTCCGTAGAACTGCAGCTCGTCCAAATCTACTTTCATCGTCGTGCCGACCTCGTAAACCTCAAAGCGGAAATACTGATAGGGATTGTCTCCTGTATTGGTGCAGTCAATGTTAAACGTCTTGCCCGTGCCGAGCGTCGTGGTGGACGAATGAATGGTAGTCCAAGCGTCGCCCTCGTTCAGTTTTGCCTTGAGCGCCCACTCCACGGGTTTCCAGAAGCCAGCATTCTCATGGTCGCAGGTCAGGACGTAGCCCTTCGGAATGAAAGGCTTTTCGGCGTGGAACTCCACGAAGGCAGGGTCATCCGTGCCGCCAGCGAAGTCATTAGCGGGAGCATTGGGGTCGTCAAAATTCTTTGTTGCGTTCCAATCGGATGACGTGTTGCCATCCACCAGATTAGCATAATTTGTGCCGTTGCCGCCCGTGGCGGTGAAGCCTGTGAACAGCGCATAGTCCGTGCCGCCCACGTTGATGGTCGAGGTCGTCGTTGCCCACGCCGTCGTGGCAGTGAGCATCATCACAAGTAGCGTCATCGCTGCCCGTCGCGTTGCGCCCAGCCCCGAGGCCAACGGCGCGAAAAAGTTCTTCCTAATTCCCATTGTTATTGTTTATTTTTGATTATTTATTTGTCTCGTAGGGTATAAATAACACAGCGGCCTTCCTTGCATTAATGCAAAGAAAGCCGTATATTATTTACGCGGGTGCCCGCGCAAATTAATAATGTATAAACTATTGTAGGTGAGTACCTGAGAGAGAGAGAGAGAGAAAGAGAGAGAGTAATCAAATCATTGGAATGACCAAGGAAATCGGCCATTCTTTTCTCTCGCTTAAC